>NZ_JAKEIO010000052.1 GCF_021474405.1 [Streptosporangium] indianense | reverse complement strand
CGCCCTCCCAGAGCCCCCACCACGACTTCGCCTTCAACACGCTCGCCGTACGCAACCAGGTCCGCTACACCCGCCCCGCGATCCCGCTGGAGCCGGGCCGCATGGCGGAGACGGAGATCCTGGCGCGGCTGATCCTCGCCGTCACGGGCATGCACGGAGCCGACCCGGCGGCCGTCGACCAGATGGTCATCGACCAGACCCTCGGCAAGGCGGTGGAGGAACCGCACTCCCCGGTCCACGGCGGCGATCCGCGCGAGCTCGCCGGCCGGCTCACCGGCGACACCGGCCCCGAGCGCCGGCTCGACATGATGCTGCGCCTCGGCCCCTACGGCGACGGCTTCGGCGTACGACCGGACGGGCTCAGCCTGGAGAAGCTGCTCGCGCACCCGCACGGCATCGACCTCGGCCCGCTGCGGCCCCGCCTTCCGCAACCCCTGAAGACCCGCAGCGGCGAGGTGGAGCTGCTACCCGGCCCGATCGCGGACGACCTGCCCCGCCTGCGCGCGGCCCTGGCCGAACGCCCCGTGGGACTCGTCCTGGTGGGCCGCCGCCATCTGCGCTCCAACAACAGCTGGATGCACAACGTGCCCGCCCTCACCGGCGGCTCCAACCGCTGCACCCTGCATCTCCACCCCGAGGACGCCGAGCGGCTGGGCGTCGAGGACGGGGCCGCCGTGCGCGTGAAGGGCGCCGGGGGAGAGGTCGTCGCACCCGCCGAGGTCACGGACGCGATCCGCCGGGGTGTGGTGAGCCTGCCGCACGGCTGGGGCCACAACCGCCCCGGCATCCGCCTGAGCCACGCCTCCACGGACCCCGGCGTCAACGTCAACCAGCTCCTCGACGGCCGTCTCCTCGACCCGCTGTCGGGCAACGCGGTCCTCAACGGAGTGCCCGTCGAGGTCGCCCCCGTGGGCTCCGCCGCACCCTCCGCCGTGACCGAAAAGCTCACCGCTCTGACCTGAGCAAAGCTGTGACCAGCAGTTTTGCGCTTATTGCTCGCAGGTCAACGTCTTGTTAACGCTGCTTGACGGGACCTAACGTCTCGGGAACCGCCGGCCCTGGTGGGATGTTCAAGGGCGAACGTTAGGTATCCACTCATGCTGACCATCCTCGGCTTCGCCATGATCGCGACCTTCCTGGTCCTGATCATGATGAAGAAGATGTCGCCGATCGCGGCGCTCGTGCTGATTCCCGCGCTCTTCTGCGTGTTCGTCGGCAAGGGCGCCAAGCTCGGTGACTACGTCCTCGACGGCGTGACCGACCTCGCCCCCACCGCGGCGATGCTCATGTTCGCGATCGTCTACTTCGGCGTGATGATCGACGTCGGTCTCTTCGACCCGATCGTCCGCGGCATTCTCAAATTCTGTAAGGCCGACCCGATGCGGATCGTCGTCGGCACCGCCGTGCTCGCCGCGATCGTGTCGCTGGACGGCGACGGCTCGACCACCTTCATGATCACCGTCTCGGCGATGTACCCGCTGTACAAGCGCCTGAAGATGAGCCTGGTCGTGATGACCGGTGTCGCCGCCATGGCCAACGGCGTGATGAACACCCTCCCGTGGGGCGGCCCGACCGCCCGCGCCGCCACCGCGCTGAAGCTCGACGCCAGCGACATCTTCGTCCCGATGATCCCGGCGCTCCTGGTCGGCCTGCTCTTCGTCTTCGTCCTGTCCTACGTGCTCGGTGTGCGCGAGCGCCGGCGGCTGGGCGTGCTGACCCTGGACGAGGTGCTGGAGGAGGAGAAGGAGACCGAGACGGTCCTCGTCGGCTCCGGTGCCTCCGGCGACGGCAAGGTCTCGATGAACAAGGGCGGCACGGCTACCGCGGGCTCCGGCACGGACACCCCCACGGATGCCACGGGCTCCGCCGCTTCCGCCGCCAACAGTGCCGACGACGGTTTCCAGGGCCTCGACCCGAACCGGCCCACCCTGCGTCCCAAGCTGTACTGGTTCAACGCGCTGCTCACGGTCGGCCTGCTCACCGCCATGATCATGGAATGGCTGCCGATCCCGGTACTGTTCCTCATCGGCGCCGCGCTGGTCCTCTCCGTGAACTTCCCGCACATCCCCGACCAGAAGGCCCGCCTGGCCGCCCACGCCGACAACGTCCTGAACGTCTCCGGCATGGTCTTCGCCGCCGCCGTCTTCACCGGCGTCCTCCAGGGCACCGGCATGGTCGACCACATGGCCAAGTGGATGGTGGACGTCATCCCTGGCAGCATGGGCCCGCACATGGCCCTCGTCACCGGCATCCTGAGCCTGCCGCTCACCTACTTCATGTCCAACGACGGCTTCTACTTCGGTGTCCTGCCCGTCCTCGCCGAGGCGGGTGCCGCGCACGGCGTCACCCCGCTGGAGATGGCCCGCGCCTCGCTGGTCGGCCAGCCGCTGCACATGTCCAGCCCGCTCGTCCCGGCCGTCTACGTTTTGGTCGGCATGGCCAAGGTGGAGTTCGGCGACCACACCAGGTTCGTCGTGAAGTGGGCCGCCCTCACCTGCCTGGTCATCCTCGGCGCGGGCATGCTGTTCGGAATCATCTGAGCCACTTCTTGGAGGACGTCGTCGTGAGGCCCGGTGGGAACCGCGGCTGGCTGCTCCGCCTCGTCATCGCCTTCTCCTTCGCGCAGGGGGCGGTGTCGATGGCCCGGCCCGCCGTCTCCTACCGGGCCCTCGCGCTGGGCGCGGACGAGCGCGCCGTCGGTGTGATCGCCGGTGTCTACGCGCTGCTGCCCCTATTCGCCGCCGTGCCCCTGGGCCGGCGTACCGACCACGGCCGCTGCGCGCCGCTGCTGCCGGCCGGCGTGGTGCTCATAGCCGGCGGCTGCGCCCTCAGCGGCGTGGCCGGCTCCCTGTGGACGATGGCCCTGTGGAGCGGGGTGATGGGCCTCGGGCACCTGTGCTTCGTCATCGGCTCCCAGTCCCTCGTCGCCCGCCAGTCCGCGCCGCACGAACAGGACCGCAACTTCGGCCACTTCACCATCGGCGCCGCCCTCGGTCAGCTGGTCGGGCCGGTCGCCGCGGGTGCGCTGATCGGGGGCGAGGACATGGCGGGCAGCAGCGCGCTCGCCCTGATCGTGGCGGGCGCGACCGCGGCCGTCGCGTTCACCTCGCTGTGGCGCATCGAGCATCGCCGTACGCCGTCCGCGTCCGGGGCGGGCAAGGGGGCCCGGGTCCCCGTCCGCGGCATCCTGCGCGCCCGCGGGGTGCCGGCGGGCATCCTCATCAGCCTGGCCGTGCTGTCCGCGACCGACATCCTGACCGCCTACCTGCCGGTGGTCGGCGAGCACCGCGGCATCGCCCCGTCCGTGATCGGCGTCCTGCTCAGTCTGCGCGCGGCGGCGACGATCGCCTGCCGCCTGGTGCTGACGCCCCTGCTGCGGTTGCTCGGCCGGACCCTGCTGCTGACGCTCACCTGTCTGCTGGCGGCCCTGCTGTGTGCGGGCATCGCCCTGCCGGTGCCGGTGTGGGCGCTCGGACTGCTGCTGGTAGCGCTGGGTTTCTGCCTTGGCGTCGGGCAGCCGCTGTCGATGACGACGGTGGTCCAGGCGGCCCCCGACGACGCCCGTTCCACCGCCCTGGCCCTGCGGCTGACCGGCAACCGGCTCGGGCAGGTCGCCGCGCCCGCCGCGGCCGGTCTGATCGCCGGGGTCGCGGGTGTGGCGGCGCCGTTCGTGATGCTGGGCGTGCTGTTGCTGCTGTCGTCGGGGGTCGCATCGAGGTCGCCGCGGGGGCCGGAGGAACAGCAGGAGCCCGGCGGGCCGGAGGAGGCGGAGGGCGAGTCCCCGGAGGAGCGGAGAGGCCCCAGGCGTGGGGCGTCACTGCGCGGTGAGAGCGAGGGCGGTACAAGCTGACGTGGCTTCGGCCAGGCCCACGGTGGCCCGTTCACGGTGCCCAGGGCCGACTGCCCGATGTGCAGGCCGACGACGCGGGTCGGCCGCCCACCCGCGGGCGGGCCGCGTCGCCCGCGGTGAGGCCTTCACGCCGTTCAGCGGCGCGGCCGCGATCGGCCTGGCCACCGTCGCCCGGGCGGTCCGGGTCCGGCTGCAGGCGATGCGGGGCGTCCGGGGCCGCCCCGAGCTGCGGCTGATCACCCGCGGCGGTGGCCACGACCGCAGGAAGGCCACTTAGGGCCTGTCGTTTGGATCATGACGCAGAGGCGGGGCCTGGCACGCGCATCTGCCGCGTTGTCGTCACTCGCCGATGCTCCGCATCGACTCCCTCCTCCGCCTTGCAGCCGCACGCACCAGGCCCCGCTCACCGGCGTTCACAGGTGCTGCCGATGCCCTGTGCCATGCTCCAAACGACAGGCCCTAGGAGACCTGGTCGTCTGCGCCCACCTCACCGCCGTCCGCCGGCCCGGACCGGCCCCGGCCGACAGCCGATCCGGTCCGTCCGCCTTCTCACCAGATGGACCGGAGCCCCCGATCCTGTCCGGTGTCTTCCCCAGGCCGCACACATTCCGTTAACTTCCGTGACCCACAGCCCCGTACGACCCGCACGGGGCTTCCGACCGCGGAGCACCAGCGCCCTGATGACCCCTCGGGGGCCCCTCATGACACGCGCCATCTCCCTGCACGACGTGAGCAAGGCCTACACGCGGGGCGCCCGCGTGGTCGACCGGCTGACGCTGGACATCACGCCCGGCGAGTTCCTCGTGCTGCTCGGCCCGTCCGGCTGCGGCAAGTCGACCGTGCTCAGAATGATCGCCGGGCTGGAGGAGATCGACGAGGGCCGGCTGCTGCTCGACGGCGAGTACGCCAACGACCTGCCGCCCTCCGGCCGGGACATGGCGATGGTCTTCCAGAACTTCGCCCTCTACCCGAACATGACCGGCCGCGACAACATCGGCTTCCCGCTGCGCATCGAGTCCCCGGGCGCGGACCCCCGCCCCCGCGTCGACGCCACCGCCCGCATGCTCGGCATCGAGGATCTCCTCGACCGCCTGCCCGGCCAGCTCTCCGGCGGCGAACGCCAGCGGGTCGCCATGGGCCGGGCCATCGCCCGCCACCCCTCCGCCTTCCTGATGGACGAGCCGCTGTCCAATCTCGACGCCAAGCTCCGCACCCATCTGCGGGCCGAGATCTCCCGGCTCACCCAGGAACTCGGCGTCACCACGATCTACGTCACGCACGACCAGGCCGAGGCCATGTCGCTCGGCGACCGCGTCGCGGTGCTGCGCGGCGGCGTGCTGCAGCAGGTCGACACCCCCCGCGTGGTCTACGCGCTGCCCGGCAACGTCTTCGTCGCCGCGTTCATCGGCACCCCGCGCATCAACCTGCTGCGCGGCCTGGTGCGCGCCCCGCTGGACGGGGCGATGACCATCAGCCTGGGCAAGCAGTTCCTGCGGCTGCCCGAGCCGCTCTCCCTCGACCACCAGTTGCTGCGGGTCCAGCAGGGCCGCGAGGTCATCGTCGGCCTGCGCTCGGAGGCCGTCCGGATCGCCAAGCACAGCGCGGCCCGCCCCGGCGAGGTGCCGATCACCGGCCTCGTCGAGCACGTGGAATTCCAGGGGCACGAGATCCTCGTCCACTTCAACACCGGCTCCAGCCCGGCCGTCGTCCCCGAACTGGAGGCTCCGCGCCCCCGCCCCGGCCGCCCCGTCCGGCGGCGGCGCCGCGACGGCTCGGTCCTGACCCGGCTGCGGGAGCGGACCGGGGCCGGGCGGGCCGGGCCCGTGATCGCCGTGGACCGTCCCGAGGCCGCCGCCCCCGCCACCGCCGACGTGCGCCTGCCCGGCGACCTCATCGTCCGCACCACCCCGGACCTGGCCCTCCGTCACGGCATGCAGGTGCCGCTCCTCGTGGACCTCGCCCACCTCTTGGTCTTCGACCAGCACGGCGACCGCATCTGCCCGCACCCGGACCGGCTGCCCGACCTGGGGGAGTGAGGAGCGGCACATCCGGGAGTGACCGTCCGCGTGCTCTGATGACCGGTGGTGTCTGGCGCCAGAAAACTATCGTCGCTAGTTTATGTGCCGGACGACGACACCCCCGGAGGAAGCGCGATGAAGGCACACGACGGCATGTACATCGACGGCGCCTGGCGCCCCGCCGCCGGCCCGGACGTGATCGAGGTCGTGAACCCGGTCGACGAGCAGGTCATCGGCACGGTCCCGGCGGGCACCGCCCAGGACGTCGACAACGCCGTACGGGCCGCTCGCGCCGCCCTGCCCGGCTGGGCCGCGACCCCGCCCGCCGAGCGCGCGGCACGGCTGGCCGCCCTGCGGGACGTGCTCGTGGCCCGCGCGGACGAGATCGCCGAGACCGTCACGGCCGAACTGGGCTCGCCGTTGAAGTTCTCGCAGGCCGTCCACGCCGGTGTGCCGATCGCGGTGGCGGGCTCCTACGCCGAACTGGCGGCCACGTACGCCTTCGAGGAGAAGACCGGCAACTCGGTCGTGCACCAGGAGCCGGTCGGAGTCGTGGCCGCGATCACGCCCTGGAACTACCCCCTGCACCAGATCGTCGCCAAGGTCGCCCCGGCCCTCGCGGCGGGCTGCACGATCGTGGTGAAGCCCGCCGAGGACACCCCGCTGGTCGCCCGCCTGTTCGCCGACGCCGTGCACGAGGCGGGCCTCCCGGCCGGTGTCTTCAACCTGGTCACCGGGCTCGGCCCGGTCGCCGGCCAGGCCCTCGCCGAGCACCCCGGTGTCGACCTCGTCTCCTTCACCGGCTCCACCGCCGTCGGCCGGCAGATCGCCGCGATCGCCGCCGGACAGATCAAGAAGGTCGCACTGGAGCTGGGCGGCAAGTCCGCCAACGTCATCCTCCCGAGCGCCGACCTGGCCAAGGCGGTCAACGTCGGGGTCGCCAACGTCATGTCCAACTCCGGTCAGACGTGCAGCGCCTGGACGCGGATGCTGGTCCACCGCGACCAGTACGACGAGGCCGTCGAACTCGCCGCCGCGGCCGCCGCCAAGTACGGCGACCGCATCGGCCCGGTCGTCAACGCCAAGCAGCAGGCCCGGGTGCGCGGCTACATCGAGAAGGGCATCGCGGAAGGCGCCCGGCTGGTCGCCGGCGGCCCCGAAGCCCCGCGCGCGAGCGGCTACTTCGTCAGCCCGACCGTCTTCGCCGATGTCACCGAGGACATGACCATCGCCCAGGAGGAGATCTTCGGCCCCGTCCTGTCGATCCTCGCCTACGAGGACGAGGAGGACGCCCTGCGCATCGCCAACGGCACCGTCTACGGCCTGGCCGGTGCCGTCTGGGCCGGGGACGAGGCCGAGGCGGTGGCCTTCGCGCGCCGTATGGAGACCGGCCAGGTCGACATCAACGGGGGCCGCTTCAACCCCCTCGCGCCCTTCGGCGGCTACAAGCACTCTGGCGTCGGCCGCGAACTCGGCGTGCACGGCCTGGCCGAGTACCTCCAGACCAAGTCCCTCCAGTTCTAGCCAGTGCCAGCCAGTTCTAGCCAGGGAGTTCCCACCGTCATGGCTGTCCGCGCCGCCGTTCTGCCCGCCGTCGGCTCCCCGCTGGAGATCACCGGCATCGAGCTGCCCGACCCCGGACCCGGCCAGGTCCGCGTCCGGCTCGCCGCCGCCGGGGTCTGCCACTCCGACCTGTCCCTGTCCGACGGCACCATGCGCGTGCCCGTCCCCGCCGTCCTCGGCCACGAGGGCGCCGGCACGGTCGTCGCCGTCGGCGAGGGCGTCACCCACGTCGCACCCGGCGACGGGGTCGTCCTCAACTGGGCCCCGTCCTGCGGCGCCTGCCACGCCTGCTCGCTCGGCGAGATGTGGCTGTGCGCCAAGGCCCTCAGCGGCACCGGCGACGTCTACGCCCGCACCACCGGGGGCACCGACCTCCACCCCGGCCTGAACGTCGCCGCGTTCGCCGAGGAGACGGTCGTCTCCGCGGCCTGCGTGCTGCCCGTCCCCGACGGCGTCCCGCTCACCGACGCCGCCCTCCTCGGCTGCGCCGTCCTCACCGGCTACGGCGCCGTCCACCACTCGGCCCGGGTCCGGCAGGGCGAGACGGTCGCGGTGTTCGGCGTCGGGGGAGTGGGCCTGTCCGCCCTCCAGGCCGCCCGGATCGCGGGCGCCTCGCAGATCGTCGCGGTGGACGTGTCCGCGGAGAAGGAGGAGCTGGCCAGGGCCGCCGGTGCCACCGACTACGTCGTCGCCTCCGACACCACCGCCCGCGACATCCGCGGCCTCACCGGCAAGCAGGGCGTGGACGTGGCCGTGGAGTGCGCCGGCCGAGCGGTCAGCATCCGGGCGGCCTGGGACTCCACCCGCCGGGGCGGCCGCACCACCGTCGTCGGCATCGGCGGCAAGGACCAGCAGGTCACCTTCAACGCCCTGGAGATCTTCCACTGGGGCCGCACCCTCTCCGGCTGCGTCTACGGCAACTCCGACCCGGCGGTGGACCTCCCGGTCCTGGCCGGCCACATCCGGGCGGGCCGCCTCGACCTGGGCGCGCTGGTGACCGAACGCATCTCCCTGGACGGCATTCCGGCGGCCTTCGAGAACATGCTGGCGGGCAAGGGCGGCCGGGCCCTGGTCGTCTTCTAGCCACCGGTTCCGGCGTACCCCGGCCTCCTGACGAGGCCGGGGCCTTCGGCATGCCCGGGCCCGTGGTCGATGCCAAGTACAGGTAAAAGTCCTGGTGCACGACCCGTTGACGGGCATACCGTCCGGTCAGTACGTTCCCGGAACCCGAGCCACCCCCCGTTCCGTCCCCCGCACCCCCCGGAGCGTGCACCGCATGGACACGGCACCTTCCGCTCAATCCGTCACGACCTCACCCGCCGTCGGCAACCGCCGCCGGGTGGCCACCGCGGCCGCGCTCGCCTCGGCCGTCGAGTGGTACGACTACTTCGTCTTCGGCATCGCCGCCGCCCTCGTACTCGGCGACCTCTACTTCCCCTCCGGCAGCGCCACCGCAGGCGTTCTCGCCTCGTTCGCGACCTTCGCCGTCGGCTTCCTCGCCCGCCCCATCGGCGGCATCGTCGCCGGCCACCTCGGCGACAAGCGCGGCCGCAAGCCGATGCTCGTCCTCGCGCTCACCCTCATGGGCGTCTCCACCACCGCCATCGGCCTGCTGCCGACCTACGACACGATCGGCGTGGCCGCCCCGATCCTGCTCGTCCTGCTCCGGGTCGCGCAGGGCGTCGCCGTCGGCGCCCAGTGGGGCGGCGCGATGCTCCTGGCCACCGAGTACGCCCCGGAGGGCAAGCGCGGCGTCTACGGCAGCGTCGTCCAACTCGGCGTCCCCATCGGCGTGGTCACCGCCAACACCGTCTTCCTGCTGGCCGGGGCGCTCACCACCGACTCGGCGTTCGCCGCCTGGGGCTGGCGCGTGCCGTTCCTGGTCGGTCTGCTGGTGCTCGGCCTCGCCTGGTACATCCACACCCGCGTCGAGGAGACCCCGGCGTTCCGGGAGGCCGAACGGGCGCTCGCCGAGAAGGAGAAGTCCGAGCAGAACTCCCCGCTGCGCACCATCCTGCGCGGCCACCTGGGCACGGTGTTCCTGGCCGGCGGCTCGTTCGCGGTGAACACCGCCACCTTCTACATCCTCATCACCGGCGTCCTCGACTACACGACCCGGGAACTGGACATGAAGAAGGGCCCGGTGCTCCTGGTCTCGCTCTGCGTCAGCCTCACCCAGCTGGTGCTGATCCCGGCCGCCGCCGCGCTCTCCGACCGCGTGGGCCGCATCCGGATCTACGCCTTCGGCGCGGTCGGCATCGCCCTGTGGGCCGTACCGCTCTTCCTGCTGATCGACACCGGCTCGCTGCTGTGGCTCGCGGTCGGCACGTTCGTCGCGAGCTGCTTCCTGAGCATCATGTACGGTCCTCAGGCCGCCCTGTTCGCCGAGCTGTTCACGCCCGAGATGCGCTACACCGGCGCCTCCCTCGGCTACCAGATCGCGGCCGTCGCGGGCGGCGGGCTCGCGCCCTTCATGATGGTGCTGCTGCTGGAGGCGACGGGCACGTCGATGGCCGTGTCCGGCTACATCGTCGTGCTGTCGGTGATCGCCCTGGTGTCGATCAAGATCCTCGCGGACCGGGCGCGCGGCGCCGCAGCGCAGAGCGCGCCGGAGGCGAAGGCCGAAGCGGAGACGCAGGCGGAGTCAGCGGGCTGAGTCCCCGGTCTCCTCGGGCAGTGGCTCCGGAACCGCTTCCGGAGTCACCGCCCGGGCCGCCGTCCGCGACCGCGACACCGCCACGCCCGCCAGGCACAGCACACCGCCCACCAGGGTGAGCAGCCCCGGCACCTCGCCGAGGAACAGCCAGGACATCAGCACGACCAGCGCGGGCGCCGCGTACGTCGTCGCGCCCATCCGGCTCGCGGTCGTGCGGGACAGGGCGTACGCCCACGTCGTGAAGGCGAGGGCGGTCGGGAAGACGCCCAGGTAGAGCATGTTGAGCGTCGCCGAGAGGGGAGCCGTGGCGGCCTCCTGGACGAGCTGCCCGGCGAACGGCAGGCACAGCACCGCGCCGACCAGACACCCGAACGTCGTCACCTGCAAGGGGCTGGCCGAGCCCAGCGCGGGCTTCTGCGCCACGACACCCGCGGCGTACGCGATCGCCGCCAGCAGGCACAGCACGACCCCGAGCACCGAGGAACCACCCTCGCCCGACATCGAGAGACCCACCGTCACGGCACCGGCGAACGACACGGCCATGCCCGCCAGCAGCCGCGGCGGCATCGGGTCGCCCAGCAGCCGGGCCCCGAGCAGCGCGATGAGGATCGGCCCGGTGTTCACGACCAGGGCGGCCGTCCCCGCGTCGACCTGCTGCTCGCCCCAGTTCAAGGCGACCATGTAGAAGCCGAACCACAGCACGCCGGATATCGCGATCCCGCGCCAGGCCGAGCGCGGTGGCAGCCCCTCCCGCCGCAGCAGACAGATCACCCCCAGCATCAGTGCCCCGGCCAGCAGCCGCCCGAGGGCCAGGGCGCCCGGCGCGTAGGCGTCACCGGCGCTGCGGATCGACACGAAGGCGGAAGCCCACAGCACGACGGTGACCGCGGCCGCACCGGCAGCCAGCAGCTCAGCCCGGCGGCCGGGACGGGACGGGGAGTTCGACATCATGCTCCAGAGGCTAGGAAGGGGAGGGACCGGAAGGCTCGCGGATTTCGGACGGAGCATCGGGCGCACCGGGGAAAGCGCCGTACCGGGCCGGACGACGCGCCGTGTGCGCGGCGGGGGATCGCGTCGTGCAGGTGGGCCGTTGGTATCGCGCTCGGCCGGGGATTGCGCCGTGCTGGAGCGGCCGGGCGCCGGACGGGGCTATCGCAACGCGACGGCCTCCACCCCCAGCAGGTCGAACAGGGCGCGTTCGCCGGCCGCCGTCACCCTCACGGCGCGCTCGGAGCCGATGCGCACGCACCAGCCCGTGTCCAGGGCGTGCCGGCACAGGGCCGCGCCCGCGACACCGGCCAGGTGAGGACGGCGCTCGGTCCAGTCGAGGCAGGCCCGGGCCAGGGGGCGCCGGCCACGCCGCTCCAGGCCGATCCCGGCCGACGCGAACCAGGCCAGCCCGGCGTCCGTGAGTGCGAACCCCCTCTCCTGCTCCAGCAGCCCGCGTGCCGTCAGCGCGTCGGTGACCGCGATGCCGAGCCGCCCGGCGAGATGGTCGTAGCAGGTGCGGCCCCGGGCCATCGCCGAGCCGGCGCTCGACGCCCGCAGCGTGCGCGGCCGTTCCGCCCTTTCCGGTGTGACCTGGGCGGCCAGGTCCTCCAGCAGCTGCGCGACCCGGGCGTCGGCCAGCCGGACGTACCGGTGCCGGCCCTGCCGCTCCTCGGTGAGCAGCCCGCCCGCGACGAGCCGGCTCACGTGCTCGCTCAGCGTCGACGCGGCGACCCCCGCGTGCCGCGCCAGCTCGCTCGCGGTCCAGGCCCGTCCGTCGAGCAGCGCCAGCAGGCACGCGGCCCGGGTCTCGTCCGCGAAGAGCGCGGCGAGCCGTGCCAGGGCCGTTGCCTGCGGATCCCTCGTGGTCATGCCTCCAGCATGGGACACGGACGGTTCGGCCGGCGCCGAAACGTCCGTGGCGTGGCCTACGCCGTACGCCGCACCTGCTCGTACTGCCGCGCCAGCCCGTCCAGCAGTGCCGTCAGTCCGGTCTCGAAGGCCCTCTCGTCGATCTTCTCCTGCTGTTCGGCCAGGCGGTGGGCCTGCTGGAGGTGGGGGTAGTCGGCCGGGTCGTAGGCGCTCGCGTCGTCCACGAAGCCCCCGGCGAACGAGCCGAGAGCCGAGCCCATCACGAAGTACCGCATCAGCGCGCCGATGGACGTGGCCTGGGCCGGCGGCCAGCCCGCGGCGACCATCGCGCCGTAGACGGCGTCCGCGAGGCGAAGTCCGGCCGGACGGCGGCCCGGGCCGCGGGCCAGCACCGGGACGATGTTCGGGTGGTCGCGCAGCGCGGCCCGGTAGGAGACGGCCCAGTCGTGCAGCGCGGTCCGCCAGTCCCGGCCGTCCTGGAACATCGACAGGTCCACCTGGCCGCTCACCGAGTCGGCGACCGCCTCAAGGATCTCGTCCTTGGTGCGGAAGTGGTTGTACAGCGACGGCCCACTGACCCCCAGTTCGGCCGCGAGGCGCCGCGTGGAGACGGCGGCCAGACCCTCCGCGTCCACGAGCGCGCGGGCCGTCTCGACGATCCGGTCGGTGCTGAGCAAGGGCTTGCGCGGTCGGGCCATGGCGCACATAGTAGGGCTGCACGGAGAAACTAGCAGTGCTAATTTAAACGTACAGCTTTCGGCTTTCAGTGGGGTGACCTGTGGTGAATCTGGAGCTCAGCGAAGAGCAGAGCGCGGTCCGTCAGCTCGCGCGGGACTTCGTGGAGCGCGAGATCACCCCGCACGTCGTCGCCTGGGACCGTGCCGAGGAGGTCGACCGGGGCATCGTCAAGAAGCTCGGCGACGTCGGCTTCCTCGGCCTGACGATCGACGAGGAGTACGGCGGCTCCGGCGGCGACCACCTCGCGTACTGCCTGGTCACGGAGGAACTGGGGCGGGGCGACTCGTCCGTGCGCGGCATCGTCTCCGTCTCCCTGGGGCTGGTCGCCAAGACCGTCGCCGCCTGGGGGAGCGAGGAGCAGAAGCGGCGCTGGCTGCCCGGCCTGACCTCCGGCGCGGCGGTCGGCTGCTTCGGCCTGACCGAGCCCGGCACCGGCTCCGACGCGGGCAACCTGGCGACCCGGGCGGTACGGGACGGTGACGACTACGTCCTCAACGGCACCAAGATGTTCATCACCAACGGCACCTGGGCCGATGTGGTCCTGCTCTTCGCCCGCTCCACGGACGCCCCCGGCCACAAGGGCGTCTCCGCCTTCCTCGTCCCCACCGACACGCCCGGCCTGACCCGCCGCACCATCCACGGCAAGCTCGGGCTGCGCGGCCAGGCCACCGCCGAACTGGTCCTGGAGGACGTGCGGATACCGGCCTCCGCCCTGCTCGGGGAGGAGGGCAAGGGCTTTTCGATCGCCATGTCGGCGCTCGCCAAGGGCCGGATGTCGGTCGCCGCGGGCTGCGTCGGCATCGCCCAGGCCGCCCTCGACGCGGCCGTGCGCTACGCGGGGGAGCGCGAGCAGTTCGGCAAAACCATCGCCCACCACCAGCTCGTGCAGGAACTGCTCAGCGACATCGCCCTGGACGTCGACGCCGCGCGGCTGCTGACCTGGCGGGTCGCCGACCTGATCGACCGGGGGCGGCCGTTCGCGGTGGAGTCGTCCAAGGCCAAGCTGTTCGCCTCGGAGGCCGCCGTCCGCGCCGCCAACAACGCGCTCCAGGTCTTCGGCGGCTACGGCTACATCGACGAGTACCCGGCGGGCAAACTGCTGCGGGACGCCCGGGTGATGACCCTCTACGAGGGCACGAGCCAGATCCAGAAGCTGGTCATCGGGCGGGCGCTGACGGGCGTGTCGGCGTTCTGAGTACGTTTCTGAGTACCTCGGCGGATGTGGCGCGGGCCACGTCCGCCGATGCTGTCGCCCATGAGTGACACACCGGGCAAGCAGCAGAACACGGCAGCCTTCTACGGACAGGCCGTCGCCTCCTTCGCCGTCGCCATGGCCGCCACCGCCATCGGCATCTACCAGCTGAGCGCCGACGCCTGGGTGCGGGCCTTCCTCGCCATCGCCGTCCTGTACCTGGTCACCTCGGCCTTCACCCTGTCCAAGGTGATCCGGGACCGCCAGGAGGGGACGGGCGTGGCCCCCTCGTACGCCCCCTACGAGAAGCGCTGAGCGGCCACACTAAGCGCTCGCTCACCTTCGGCGGTATGGTGTTGCTCCTGCCAGTGGAGAGGGGCGAGCGATGAGTACGGCGGAGGAGACGGCCGGCGGCGAGGCGCAGGCGTGGGGCGAGGTCACGCCCGACGCGGCGCGGCGGCTGCTGGTGGCCGCGGTGGAGGCCTTCGCCGAGCGTGGCTACCACGCGACGACGACCCGGGACATCGCGGGCCGTGCCGGCATGAGCCCGGCGGCGCTCTACATCCACTACAAGACCAAGGAGGAGCTGCTGCACCGCATCAGCAGGATCGGGCACGAGAAGGCCCTGGAGATCCTGCGGACGGCGTCCCGGCGGGAGGGCACCCCCACCGAGCGGCTCGCCGGCGCGGTCAGCTCCTTCGTGCGCTGGCACGCGGGCGGACGTACCACCGCGCGGGTCGTGCAGTACGAACTCGACTCGCTCGGACCCGACGCCCGCGCCGAGATCCTCGCGCTGCGCCGCGAGGTCGACGGCGAGGTGCGCCGGATCATCGAGGAGGGTGTGGAGTCGGGCGAGTTCGACGTCCTCGACGTGCACGGCACGACGCTGGCCGTGCTCTCCCTCTGCATCGACGTGGCCCGGTGGTTCAGCGTCGGCGGGCCCCGGACGCCGGAGGAGGTCGGCGAGCTGTACGCCGACCTCGTCCTGCGGATGGTCGGGGCCCGGAACCCGGCGGCCTGACGCCGGGAGCCCCGGCCTCAGAAGTAGTAGCGCGCCACGGACTCGGCGACGCAGACCGGCTTGTCGCCGCCCTCGCGCTCGACGCTGAAGGCGACGGCCACCTGGACGCCGCCCGGCACCTCGTCGACGGCGCTGATGGCGGCGGTGGCGCGCAGCCGGGAGCCGACCGGGACGGGGGCGGGGAAACGCACCTTGTTCGTGCCGTAGTTGACGCCCATCTTGACGCCCTCGACGGCGATCAGCTGCGGTCCGAAGAGGGGCAGCAGGGACAGGGTCAGATAGCCGTGCGCGATGGTGGTGCCGAAGGGGCCCGCGGCGGCCTTCTCCGCGTCGACGTGGATCCACTGGTGGTCACCGGTGGCCTCCGCGAAGAGGTCGATCCGCTTCTGGTCGATGTCGAGCCAGTCGGTGTACCCCAGCTGTTCGCCCACCGCCGCCCTCAGGTCGTCGACGGACGTGAAGATCCTCGGCTCTGCCATGTTCTTCCAGGCCTCTCGTGTCCAGGGAGTCTGCCCGCTCATATGTCTAAGCGACTGCTTAGCATGGTCGCCCGCCGGGGCTGTGTCAACGGACTCGGTAGGGTTCGCGGGGTGCACCGGATTCCAGAGAAGATCCATGAGCTCACGGTCGGCCAGCTCGCGGCGCGCAGCGGCGCCGCCGTCTCCGCCCTGCACTTCTACGAGTCCAAGGGCTTGATCAGCAGCCGCCGGACCTCGGGCAACCAGCGCCGCTACGCCCGCGACACGCTGCGCCGGGTCGCGTTCATCAGGGCCGCGCAGCGGGTCGGTATCCCGCTGGCGACGATCCGTGAGGCGCTGACGCAGCTTCCGGAGGAGCGGACGCCGACCAGGGAGGACTGGGCGCACCTCTCGGAGACCTGGCGCACCGAACTGGAGGAGCGCATCAAGCAGCTCAACCGCCTCCGGGACCATCTGACCGACTGCATCGGCTGCGGCTGCCTCTCCCTGGACACCTGTGTCCTGTCCAACCCGGACGACGCCTTCGGCGAACGCCTCACCGGTTCCCGCCTGATGGTCGACCGGGGCGGTCGCGGGTAACGCCCGCCCGGCTCGCCCCGTACTCCGCGAGCCCCGCCGCGACCAGGTCCGCGTTGGATCCCGCCCGCTTTCCGTCCGGCAGGACCAGGGCGTCCTCCAGTCCGATCCGCGTGGCCAGGCCGAGACCGCCCGCCAGTCGCAGCACCGGCCACGCGCCTGCGTCCTCCCCGTGCAGCAGGACCGGGCGGCCGTGCGCGGACCCGATGGCTGACAGCAGTTCATGCGCGGCAGCGACCGCGTCCGAAGGGTCGGTGTCCGTCACCTCCGCCAGGACCCTCAGCACCTTCGGCCCGAGCGGCGAGGCAGCGAACCGCTCCGCCCCGTCCGTGCCCGACCAGATGCCGGCCTCCACCCCCACCCCGAGCTCCATGAGCAGCGCGGCCGTCTCCTCCGCCCCCGGCTCGTGCCAGTTGACCGAGGCGTGGTCGGGCAGCACGGTCCAGGCGCGGATCCGCTCCAGCCGGGCCGCGGGGTCGGGCTCCGCCCACGCGCCCGTGGTCACACCGACCGGCACCGCCACCCGCTCCCGGATCGCCGGCAGTGTCTGTGCGAGCACCCGCGGCGACAACGTGTCCTGCCCGCAGGGCGTCTTGGGATGGACGTGGATGTCCGTCGCCCCGGCGGCCACCGCCCCGGCGGCGGAGTCGGCCATCGCCTCGGGCGTCAGCGGCACGGCCACGCCGTCGGCGGCCGTCCGCGAACCGTTCAGGCACACCTGCATCATGGCGTCGATGGTGCCAGTCACCACCGACAGTCGGGGGTGCGGCATCCCCGGCGCACCCCCCGCGCACCCGCATCCGTCAAGCCGACACCAACAACCTCGCCCGCCTGGCGTAGGCCAGGGACTCGGGCGTGAGCACGGGACGCGGCACGAGGATGCCGCAGTCCGCGCAGACCGGACCGGACGACGGTTCGTGGTCCAGGTCGTACCTCCAGACCAGTTGCTCCCCGCCGCACACCGGGCACGCCGAGCCCGGCTCGCGCTCCAGCGCGGCGATCAGCCGGCGCAGCACCTCGGCCAGCGGTTCACGGGGATGGACCGCCGGGTCGTCGCACCACGCCACGCCGAAACCGCCCCAGGTCAGCCGGTGCCAGTCGTCCACGCTGCCCGGCCTGCGCAGTCCGTCGTGCTTCTCCTTCTTGCGGCGCTCGGCGAACTCGACCTCGTAGGCCAGCCAGACCGCCCGCGCCTCCTCCAGTTCGTCCAGTGCGGCCACGAGCCGCACCGGATCGGGGGAGCGGTCCTCGGGACCGAACCCCGCCCGGGAGCACAGATGGTCCCAGGTCGCCCTGTGCCCGTAAGGGGCGAACCTCTCAAGGCACTTGCGCAGCGAATAGCGTCGCAAGGCCAGATCGCACCGCGGGTCGCGGACCTGTCTCGCCAGACTCCGGAAACCGGCCATCGTCCTGCACCTCCGTCACACCTGCACCTGTAATCCGGTCACTTCGGCGTCGTCGTAAGGACGTCGCCGAATAGACGTATCGACAAGCGAATCGGCTCCATCCGATTTCAAATGGCCTCCATAAGCGGCCCCGAGGGGCTCGCATGTCGACTGCCGTGATCCGTGTGCCTGTTGTGCCGACGCCGAAAAGTGACGCTTGTTCATCTTCAAGCCGGGGGATACCGGCGGTAACATCCCGCCCACCCCCGTCGGGAGGAGCCCCCATGCCACGGCGTGCCCCACGCACCGTTCTCGACAGAATGAGAACTCCCAGCGGAATCCCCGGGTTCCTGACAACGGCATCGGTATGCGCCCTGATCGCAGGTCTCTTGTCGCCGCTTGCCCCGGCTGCCGCCGCGGAAACAGCGACCACGCAGCCCACCGCCGTGGCGAACGACCACTGCGGCAACCGGTGTTCGGACATCCTCCCGCCCGGTCAGAACGGCAACGCCACCCTCGGCCAGATCCTCCTCAACCAGGCCTTCGGCACCCAGCCCGAGCACGCCGAGGACCAGCTCGGGCCCTACGCCAACCTCGCCAAGGGCTATCCCGGCCTCACCAACGACAAGATCAACACCTTCTTCAACGACGCCTCCTTCGGAGTCCCCCCGGACCAGGTCGCCTCCAGCCTCGAACCGGCCGGACGCAGGGACGTGACGATCGTCCGCGACAAGAAGACCGGTGTGCCGCACATCACCGGTACCACCCGATACGGCACGGAGTTCGGCGCCGGCTACGCGGCGGCCCAGGACCGGCTGTGGCTGATGGACGTCTTCCGGCACGTCGGGCGCGGTCAGCTGACCTCCTTCGCGGGCGGTGCGCCCTCCAACCAAGGCCTCGAACAGCAGTTCTGGCGGCACGCCCCCTACAGCGAGGCCGATCTGCAGGCACAGATCGACAACGCCGTCGCCACCAACGGCGAGCGCGGACAGCAGGCACTCGCCGACGTCAAGGCCTATCTCGACGGCATCAACTCCTACATCGACGCCTCCGACAGCGGGCGCTACTTCCCCGGTGAGTACGTGCTCACCGGGCACAAGGACTCAGTCACCAACGCCGGAACCATCGAGCACTTCAAGATCACCGACCTGGTCGCGCTGGCCTCCGTCATCGGCGCGCTGTTCGGCTCCGGCGGCGGCGGTGAGGTGAACAACGCCCTCTCGCTGCTCGCCGCCCAGGAGAAGTACGGCGTCACCGAGGGCACCGAGGTCTGGGAGTCCTTCCGGATGCGCAACGACCCGGAGGCCGTCCTCACCCAGCACGACGGCAGCTTCCCGTACGGCACCAGGCCCGCCGACCCGCAGGGCGCCGCACTGCCCGACGCGGGCTCGGTGGAGCCGGAGCCGCTCGTGTACGACCGCACCGGCAGCGCCACGACGGCCGGTGCGACCGGCGCCTCCGGCGCGGCGCTGAAGGCCGCCACGTCGTCGGCGAGGCGCGGCATGTCCAACGCCCTCGTCGTCAGCGGCGAACACACCGCGAGCGGCCATCCCGTCGCCGTGTTCGGCCCGCAGACCGGTTACTTCGCCCCCCAGTTGCTCCTGCTCCAGGAGATCCAGGGCCCGGGCATCAGCGCCCGCGGCGCCTCCTTCGCCGGTCTGAGCATGTACGTCGAGCTCGGCCGCGGCCAGGACTACGCGTGGAGCGCCACGACCTCGGGCCAGGACATCATCGACTCCTACGCCGTCGAACTGTGCCAGGACGACTACCACTACCTGTACCGCGGCACCTGCACGCCGATGGAGAGGATCGAGCAGAAGAACGCCTGGAAGCCCACCACCGCCGACGGCACCGCGGCAGGCTCGTACACCCTGCGCGTCTGGCGCACGAAGTACGGCCCCGTCGAGTACCGGGCGACGGTCGGCGGCAAGAAGGTCGCCTACACCACCCTGCGCTCGTCCTTCCTGCACGAGGCCGACTCCATCATCGGCTTCCAGATGCTGAACGACCCGGACAACGTCAAGGGCCCGGACTCCTTCCAGAAGGCCGTGCAGCACATCAACTACACCTTCAACTGGTTCTACGCCGACGCCGAGCACACCGCGTACTACAACAGCGGCGACAACCCCGTGCGCGCGGCCGGCGTCGACGCCGAGTTCCCGGCGTGGGCCCGGCCTGCGTACGAGTGGCGGGGCTGGGACCCGAAGACCAACACGGCCGACTACACCCCGCCGTCGGCCCACCCCCACTCCACCGATCAGGACTCCTACGTGTCCTGGAACAACAAGCAGGCCAGGGACTACACGACCGCGCCCTGGGGCAACGGCTCCGTGCACCGCGGCAACCTCCTGGAGGACCGGGTGAAGAAGCTGGTCCAGCAGGGCGGGGTGACCCGGGCGTCCCTGGTGAAGGCCATGGCGGACGCCGGGCTGGCCGATCTGCGCGCGCAGGACGTCCTGCCCAAGCTCCTGAAGGTCGTCACCAGCGCACCCGTCACCGACCCGGCCGCATCGGCCGCCGTGAGCAAGCTCCAGGCCTGGGTCGCCGCCGGCGGCAAGCGCACGGAGACCGCGGCCGGATCCAGGAAGTACGCCGACGCCGACGCGATCCGCATCCTGGACGCCTGGTGGCCGCTCCTGGTCGAGGCCGAGTTCGAACCAGGCCTCGGCAGCGACCTGTACACGGCGTTCACCGCCGGTCTCCCCGTCGACGAGTCCCCGTCGGCCGCGCACGGCCCCACGGGCTCGCACGCGGGAAGCTCCTTCCAGTACGGCTGGTGGAGCTACGTCGACAAGGACGTCCGCGCGGTGCTCGGCGAGCAGGTGAAGGGGCCGCTCGCCCGGACGTACTGCGGCGGCGGCAGCCTCGCCGCCTGCCGGGACGCCCTCGTCGGCACCCTGAAGCAGGCGGCCGGCAGGACCGCGGCCCAGGTCTACCCCGGCGACGAGGTGTGCGCGGCGGGCGACCAGTGGTGCGCCGACTCGATCAACCACCGCACCCTCGGCGGCGTCAGGCACGGCAAGATCGGCTGGCAGAACCGGCCGACCTACCAGCAGGTCGTGGAATTCACCTCGCACCGGTGACGCACCGCCCGGCGGCGGGTCAGCGCACGTGGCCCGCCGCCAGCACCAGCCGGACCAGCTCCTCGTGCAGGATGTCGCTGTGCGCGCCGGCCGGCGGCCCGCCGCGTCTGACCACGGCGGCCGCGTCGACGTTCACGCACCCCGAGGCGGGCAGCTTCGCCCGCAGCGCCTCGGCGAGGGTGTACGTGTGCGTGCCCGGCACGGCCTGCACCCCGTCGTGGCCCATCGCGCCCCACTTGGCGCCCAGCATCCGCCCGACGGCCCCCTCGGCGGCCGACCGGCTGTCGCCCGCCATCCGCGACGCCAGCGGGTACATCGTGCCCAGCGCCGTGTCGTGCCGGGAGTGGCAGCACACCAGGGGCCCGTCGACGCGGTTCTGCTGCCCCTGGAGCACCCCTCCGGCCCGGGCGTCGTGCGGCAGCCGGGCCGCGAACGCGTAGTGCGAGAACGCCCCTTGGAGCAGCGTCACCGACTTCACCGTGCGCACGCCCTCCGGAAGACCCCGCAGCGCGAACGACACCAGCCGCGCGCCGAAGCTGTGCCCGACCAGGTGCACCCGCACACCCGGGGCCGCCTTCGCGAGCTGCCCGACGACCCGGCCGAGCCCCCGCTCGCCGACGGTCCCCGCGCGCCGCTTCATCGCGTAGTACGTCGCCTGCCGCAGCAACTCGTGCGCGCCGTCCCAGGGGTTGGGGATCCTGAACCCCTGTGTCCGGGACGCCTCGCACTCCGCCAGCGCCCCCGCGAACGCCTCGCAGGCCGCCGCCGACGGTCCGGCGAACATCTCCGGCTCGCTCTGCGGCACGCCCTCCGCGACCGTGTCCGCCGCGAACAGCGCCTGCGGCCCGGGCGCCACCACCTCCACCAGCGTCCGCACCAGCCGCCCGAACTCCTCCAGCTCGGCCTCCTCCGGCGGCTGCTGCTCCAGCAGCCGGGCGATCTGGTCCACCAGGATCGCCCGGCCGGGGAAGGTCTCCAGCAGCGCGTGCCGGGTGTCCTTGTCCAGCGCCGGTCGCCGCGGCGGATCGGCCGCCACGGCCCGCGGGAAGTCCGGGATCGGCTCGTCGGAGAACCGCATCGCCGGCCACAGCACCCCCACGTAGCCGACCCGGGCCGTCGGGGCCAGCCGCGGGACGGGCGCGAAGAAGCGGTCGTACAGACGGGTCGCCCCGGATCGGTCGCTGTTCCAGCCGTGCGCGAAGACGATCAGATCGCGCACGCCCCGCTCGGACACCCCGGCGAGGAGCCGGTCGCGCCGACGGCCGTCCGGGTCCCCGTCCGCGTCGAAGACCAGCTCCCAGTAAGGAGTCACGCTCATCGCCGGATCCGCCATGACAGGCCCCCCTGGTTCCCGGGTGACGCCCTGCTGTGGGCGCATCGTCCTGCCAACGGGGGAGCTTGGCCATACGTCACGGCGCATCGGCCTCAGCGGCGGTGGGAAGCCCGTGCGATGGAGACCTCAGCGGTACAGGAGGTACTCCCGGCGCATCCTGCGGAAGCCCGCCAGATCCTCCTGCCAGCCGGCCACCACCTCGTCGGTGTCCGCGCCCGCATCGATCATCGTGCGCACGCGTGTGGAGCCGGTGAGCTTGTCGATCCAGTGGTCCGGGCGCCAGGCGAAACCGCTCCAGACCCGCTTCGCGGTGACGAGCAGGGCGATGCCCGTGCGGACGGGGTCGAAGGCGGCCCGGTCGTGCACGTGGAGCTGCACACCGCCGATCGTCTTCCCCTGGAACTTCGAGAAGGTCGGCGCGAAGTACGCCTCCCGGAACCACACGCCGGGCAGGGCGAGTTCGTTCGCCGCGGCCGCCCAGCGCCGGTCGAGGCCCTCCGCGCCCAGCAGCTCGAACGGCCGGGTCGTGCCGCGCCCCTCCGACAGGTTCGTGCCCTCGAACAGGCACGTTCCCGAGTACACCAGGGCCGTCTCGGGTGTCGGCATGTTCGGGCTGGGCGGCACCCAGGGCAGCCCGGAGGCGTCGTAGAACTCCGAGCGCCTCCAGCCCGACATCGTCACGGTCTCCAGCGGCACGGGATCGGTCAGGAACTCCGCGTTGAACAGCCGCGCCAGTTCCGCGACGGTCATCCCGTGGGCCTGGGAGATCGGCTGCCGCCCGACGAACGTGGCGAACTCCCTGTGCAGGACCGGGCCGAGGGCCGCGCGGCCGGTCACCGGGTTCGGCCGGTCCAGCACCACGCACCGCTTGCCGGCGAGCGCGGCGGCCTCCATGCAGTCGTACAGCGTCCAGATGTACGTGTAGAAGCGGGCGCCGACGTCCTGGATGTCGAAGACGACCGTGTCGACGCCGGACGCGGTGAAGACGTCCGCGAGCGGCCGGCCGCTCTTGAGGTAGGTGTCGTAGACGGGCAGGCCGGTCGCCGGGTCGTCGTAGCGGCCTTCGGAGCCGCCGGCCTGGGCGGTGCCGCGGAAGCCGTGCTCGGGGCCGAAGACGGCGGTAAGGTCGACGCGGGCGTCGGCGTGCATCACGTCGACGATGTGGCGGGCGTCGCGGGTGATGCCGGTGGGGTTGGTGACGATGCCGGCCTTCTGGCCGTGGAGCAGCGCGTAGCCGTCCTGGGCGAGGCGTTCGAAGCCGGTGCGAAGGTGTTGGTGGGGCCGGGCTGCGGCGGTACCGGGGGTGGCCGCGACGGCTGCCGCCGTGGCCGAGGTGAGGATGGCTCGTCTCGAAGGGCGCATGCGGTGACCTCCTTGAGCGGGGACGGCCGGCATGGGCACGGTAGGCGCTCCCGCCGGTCGTGGGGAGGCCGCGGGCCGGGGGCGGCTTGTCGCGCAGTTCCCCGTCGCCTCTTTCAGGGGCGTTGCCGGCGCCCTTCCCTGGTACATACCGACCGGTTAGTCTGGCGGCATTGCTGAGCCGCGTTTAAGGAGACCGATGGTGGGAGCCTTTCAAGAGGCCGGAGTCGTTGTCACGGGGGCCGGCGGTGGCATAGGGGCCGCGCTCGCCCGGCGGTTCGCCGCCGAGGGGGCCCGGGTCGTCGTCAACGACCTCGACGCCGAGCGGGCCAAGCAGGTCGCGGACGACATCGGCGGCATCGCCGTGGCCGGGGACGCCTCGGCGATCGTCACGGACGCCCGGGACGCACTCGGCGGAACCGTCGACGTCTACTGCGCCAACGCCGGTGTCGCCGCCGACGGCATCGACCCCGGGCAGCCGCTGGACGAGAAGGCGTGGGCCCTCTCCTGGGACGTCAACGTCATGGCCCATGTGCGGGCCGCGCAGGAACTGCTCCCCGCCTGGCTGGAGCGCGGCAGCGGCCGGTTCGTGTCCACGGTGTCCGCCGCCGGGCTGCTCACCATGATCGGGGCCGCTCCCTACGCCGTCACCAAGCACGGCGCCCTCGCCTTCGCCGAATGGCTCTCGCTGACGTACCGGCACCGGGGCGTGAAGGTGCACGCCATCTGCCCGCAGGGCGTGCGCACCGACATGCTGGCCGCGACCGGCAGTGCCGGCGACCTGGTGCTCCGGCCGACCGCGATCGAGCCGGAGGACGTGGCGGACGCCCTGCTCAAGGGCATCGAGGAGGACAGGTTCCTGATCCTGCCGCACCCCGAGGTCGCCGCCTACCATCAGTCCCGGGCCGGCGACCCCGACCGGTGGCTGTCCGGCATGAACCGCATCCAGCAGCAGTGGGAGGCCGACCGGTGACCGCGTCCCGTTACGCCGCCAAGCCCTGGCTCGCCCTGCTCAGCGACGCCCAGAAGGGCGCGATCAGCCCTCCGGACTCCCTCGTGCACGCCCTGCGCGGCGCCGTGGCCGAGACGCCCGGGAGCGACTTCCTGGCCTACTTCGACGGCCGGCTGACCTACCGGGAGGTCGACGAGCTCAGCGACTCCGTCGCCGGGCACCTCGCGGAGCGCGGTCTCCGGCGCGGCGACCGGGTCGCGGTGCTGCTGCAGAACTCCCCGCACTTCGTGCTCGCCCTGCTGGGCGCGTGGAAGGCGGGCGCGGTCGTCGTGCCCGTCAACCCGATGTACAAGTCGGGCGAGGTGGCGCACGTCCTGAAGGACGGCGAGGTCGCCGCGCTGATCTGCTCGGACCGGGCCTGGGAGTCGTATCTGCGCGAGACGGCCGCCGGCTCGCCCGTGCGGATCGTGCTCACCGGGTGCGAGCTGGACTTCCAGAGCCGCGGCGACGCGCGCGTGCTGGCCTTCGAACGGCTGCCGCAGGCCCCGGACGCCGACGACCTGGTGACCGTGGCGCGGGCCGGGCACAAGGCGCCGCAGGACCGGGATCCCGACCCGGCCGACATCGCGCTGATCAGCTACACCTCGGGCACCAGCGGCACCCCCAAGGGCGCCACCAATACCCACCGCAACATCATGTACAACTCCGAGCGGCAGCGCACCGGCCTGGGACTGCCCGAGCGGCCCGTCTACTTCGCCCTGGCACCGCTGTTCCACATCACCGGCATGGTCTGCGAGTTGGGCGCCTGCCTGAACAGCGGGGGCACGCTCGTGCTGGCCTACCGCTTCGAGGCCGGTGCGGTGCTGGACGCTTTCGCCGAGCACCGGCCGCACTACACCGTCGGCCCGTCCACGGCCTTCATGGCCCTGGCCGCCCACCCCGCCGTCACCCGGGACCACTTCTCCTCCTTCCGGGTGATCTCCTCCGGCGGCGCCCCGCTGCCCCCGGCGCTCGTGGAGAAGTTCCGGGCGGGCTTCGGCCCGTACATCCGCAACGGCTACGGGCTGACCGAGTGCACCGCGCCCTGCGCCTCCGTGCCGCCCGGGCTGGAGGCGCCGGTCGATCCGGCGTCCGGGACCCTCGCCGTGGGGCTGCCCGGCCCCGACACGGTCGTCCGGATCGTCGACGACACCGGCCGGGAGGTGCCCTTCGGCGAGCAGGGCGAGATCGTCGTCAGCGGCCCGCAGGTCGTGCCCGGCTACTGGCGCCGCCCCGACGCCACCGCCGAAACCTTTCCCGGCGGCGAACTGCGCACCGGCGACATCGGCTTCATGGACGAGCAGGGCTGGCTGTACGTCGTCGACCGCAAGAAGGACATGATCAACGCGTCCGGCTTCAAGGTGTGGCCCCGCGAGGTCGAGGACGTCCTCTACACGCACCCCGCGGTGCGCGAGGCCGCCGTGGTCGGCGTGCCCGACGGCTACCGCGGGGAGACCGTCAAGGCGTACATCAGCCTGCGCCCGGACGCCGACACGGACCCGGATGCACTCGCCGCCTACTGCAAGGAGAGACTGGCCGCCTACAAATATCCGCGCCAGGTGGAGATCCTGCCGGACTTGCCGAAGACGGCCAGTGGGAAGATCCTCCGGCGGGAACTGCGTTCCCGTACGCAAGGCAACTGACAGCAGAACGGAAAGGCAGGTGGCGGCAGTGCCCAGGACCACGGACTCGGACGGCACGCCCGTGCCTCAGCGGCTCCTGGCCGCCGCCACCCGGCTCTTCGCCGACCAGGGCTACGACCGCACCTCGGTGCAGGAGATCGTCGAGGCGGCCGGTGTCACCAAGGGTGCGCTGTACCACTACTTCGGTTCCAAGGACGACCTGCTGCACGAGGTGTACGCACGCGTGCTGCGCATCCAGCAGGAGCGGCTGGACGCCGTGGCCGGCGCCGACGAGCCGGTCGAGAAGCGGCTGCGGGCCGCGGCCGCGGACGTCGTGGTGACGACCATCGACAACCTCGACGACGCGATGATCTTCTGGCGCTCCATGCACCACCTCAGCCCCGAGAAGAACAAGCAGGTCCGCTCCGAGCGGCGCCGCTACCACGAGCGCTTCCGTGCGCTCGTCGAGGAGGGCCAGGAGTCCGGCGTCTTCTCCGGGGCGACCCCGGCGGACCTGGTGGTCGACTACCACTTCGGCTCGGTCCACCACCTGTCCACGTGGTACCGCCCCGACGGTCCCCTCACGCCCCAGCAGGTCGCCGATCACCTCGCCGACCTGCTGCTGCGCGCCCTGCGTCCCTGAGAGTGCCACCGCCCCGGCTCAGGTGCGGCCGTGGCCGCTCTCGGCCGGCGGCTCGGACTGCTGGGCTGTCGTCAGGTACTCGTAGGTGCCGGTGAGTTCCAGCAGGCGACGCAGCGCCGGGCCGATGTCGTCCAGGTGGAAGGCGATGCCGTCCCGGCAGGCGGAGCGGTGGATCTGCAGCAGGGTCGACAGCCCCATGGAGTCGACCAGCCCCAGCCGCCCGCAGTCCAGGCGGAGTTCCCCGATGTCCTCGCGACCCTCCAGAGCCGCCCCCACCCGCTGGAGCAGATCCGCGCAGGTGTCGTAGTCGAGGTCACCGGTGAGAGCCAGCCGCACGGTGTGCGGGCCGGAGCCGAGGGAGGGTGTCACGGGTTCGTCCAGCAGGTCGGGGTCAGGGGCGGGGGGTGAGCGCGGTGCGCCCGGCGTCGAGGAGCCGGCAGGCGCGGGGGAAGTCGTGCAGCTGCTCCTTCAGCAGGTCCAGGCACGGCAGCAGCGAGCGCGCCGGGACGCCGCGCGCGCTGAGCACCTCGGCGGTCCAGACGAGGAAGTCGCCGAAGACCTCGTCGGCGTCCACGTACAGGGCCGCCGTCAGGAAGGTGACGATGTGGGCGATGTCCTCGGCGGTGCGCTCACGCTGCTCGTCGCTGTAGTCCCGCATCGCGGGGAAGCGCTGCTCCAGCGACCGGAAGGTGTCGCGCACCAGACGGGGCGAGGACTTCGCGACCAGCGTGTACTCCTGGTCGCGAAGATGCGGCAGGTCGTCGGTCGCCTGGTGGGCGGGCGTCGGCCGGCTCAGGGGACCGGCCGCGAGCCGGTCGGCGGCGGCGCGCGCGTCGGGCGCCCAGGCGTCGGCGCCCAGCAGGCGGGCGTAGCGGCCGTCGGCACCGAAGGCGAGGCCGCCGGCCATGACCGGGGTACCGGCGGCCTGGACGGCGGTGATGGCGCTGTGCGCGAGGGGCAGCCGGGTGGGCAGCGAGCTCGACAGGCACACCGCGTCCGGCCCGGTGCGGTGGATGTGGCTGATCAGATGGGCGGTGGGGACCTGCGCCCCGAGGTAGTCCACCTGCCAGCCGCGCAGCCGCAGCGTCTCGGAGACCAGCCGCGCGGGCAGGGCGTGCCACTCCTGGTCCACGCAGGCGACCGTGATCCGGCCCCGGCTGTCCGCCGGGCGCCGTACCGGCAGGACGGCGATGACCCGGTCGTTGATGGCGGTGGCGGCGTGCTCGTCGGCCACGCTCATGCGGTTGGCCGCCCACTCGGTGCCGACCTTGCGCTGGACCGCGCCGATCACGTCCAGCAGCACCGACTCGGGATCCAGCCCGGCGGCCAGGGCGTCGGTGACGACGTCGAGGCCCGTGTACTCGTCCGCCGCCCGGACGGCGGTCCACAGCTTGTCCGCCCAGGGAGCCGCTGCGTCGTCGCCGTGCGGTGCGGGGAGGCGGCCGCCCACGTCGCGGCGGCCCGGTCTGTCCGTGTGTTCGGTGAGGTGCCCGGTCATGCGGTGTACCTGCCCCGGGTCGCGCCGTCCACCGCACTGAGGTGGGCACCGCGGGGTGCGGTGATGGCCAGGACCGCGATGTCGTCGTGGCGTCCGTCGCCGATCCACTGCGAGGTGACCATCTGGATGCGTTCCACGACCGCCTCCGCGGGCATGCCGGCGCACTCGGCCGCGGCGCGCCTGAGGCGCCGGTCGCCGAACATGGTGTCGCCCAGCGGGCCGCCCCGGGCCTCGGTGACGCCGTCGGTGAACAGCAGGCAGGTCTCCCCCGGAGCGAGGCGGACCCGCGCGGTGCGGGAGGTGACGGCCGGCAGGACGCCGATGAGGGTGCCGCGCGTGTCGGCCTCCTCCACGGTGCCGTCCCGCCGGATGATCAGCGGCGCGGGATGCCCGGCGGAGGTGAGCCGCAGCACGACCTCGCGTTCCTCCCGGCGGACCGACGCCATCACGAGGGTGGCGAACCGGGTGTGGTGGCTGGTCCGCATGGCGTTGTTCACCAGACGCAGCATCCGGCCGTGGTCGTCGGCCATGGGCAGCAGGGCGTGCAGGGTGTTGCGGATCTTGCCGGTCAGCACCGCCGCTTCCAGCCCCTTGCCGGCCACGTCGCCCAGCACCACGAGGGTCTCGGGGGAGTCCTCGGTGGGCGGGTGGACGTCGTAGAAGTCGCCGCCGATGCGTTCGGTGTCCCTGCTGGCCCGGTAGCCGCCCGCGAACTCCACGCCCTGCATCTGCCGCAGGGTGGGCGGCAGGAGCTCCCGCATGAGGGTGTCGGAGATCGCGTTCTGTTCCGCGTAGAGGCGGGCGGCCGACATCGCCGCGCCGGCCCGGGCGGCGAACAGCCCGGCCAGCGACTCCTCCGCCTCGGAGAACGCGTCCTGCTGCACCCGGCGCAGCAGGACCAGCGCCCCGGCCGGTACGCCGAGGCCCGGGAGCGGCGTGATCACCAGCGAGCCGACCTCGCCGAACCCCGGCGGGATCAGCCAGTCGGGGGCCGTCGCCGGGTCTATCCACCGCGAGGGCACCGGAGGGAAGCCCCGCAGCGCCTCGGCGAGGCCCGGCACGGTGTCCGGCGCCTCGGTCACGGTGCTGCGGGTGACCTGGCCCCGGTGGTCACAGGCGACCACCGGCAGTGTCCTGGCGGCGGTGGGCGCGATGACCAGCGCGGCGTCGGCCAGGTGCTCGGTGGCGAGGCGCGCCGTCACCTCCATGGAGCGCTCCAGGTTCAGCGAGGCCAGCAGCGCGCTGGAGGCGTCGGTGAGGAAACGGGTGCGGCTCCGCTCGGCCTCCAGCTCACCGACCGCCGTGCGGTAGGCGGTCTCGTCCGTCAGCCACCACACCGTCCGGCCGTCCGCCAGCACGGACGGGTGCGCCAAGAACGACCGGTCGCCCACCTCCCCGTCGACGGGCTCCGGCCGGGTGCCGTCGGCGGTGGCGAGCCAGGCGGGGGAGGACAGGGGCCGCCCGGCACGGGCGGCGGGCAGCAGCGCGCGGGCCGCGTCGTTGAGTTGCGCGACGTGCCCGCCCGCGTCCAGGACCACCACCGGGCAGGGGGCGGCCGCGACGCTCACGGTGCTCGGCGCACCGGTGCGGGGCCTGGCCGGGGAAGAAGTCATGTACGGGGCCCCTACGCGTGACCCACACCTCACTCTGCGAAGACGAACGTGGACTGTCTCGGTGCACGGTCCCGCAGTCCGGGTGTGTGGTGCAACCATCGGACTCGCCCAGGATGCGACAAGGAGCGAGTTCGGCGTGGGAAACCGGCCGAAACGGCCTTCCTACCCCGGCGGCCGGTCGTGAGACCGTGCGAAGTTTCACACCTCGTACACAACCGGGGCGGCCCCTCCTCGCGGCCGGAAGGAGCGCGGCGGCGGAGGCGCGAACCCCCACCGCCCGCGCCGCTCACAGGTATTGCTTCAGCTCCCGCCGCGCCAGCGACCGCTGGTGCACCTCGTCCGGCCCGTCCGCGATCATCAGCGTCCGCGCCCCCGCGTACAGCTCCGCCAGAGGGAAGTCCTGGCTCACCCCACCGGCACCGTGCAACTGGATCGCGCGGTCGAGGATGTCCACCACGGCCCGGGGCGTGGCGATCTTGATGGACTGGATCTCGGTGTGCGCACCACGATTGCCCACGGTGTCCATCAGCCACGCGGTCTTCAGCACCAGCAGCCGCAACTGCTCCACCGTGACCCGGGCGTCCGCGATCCAGTTGTGGACCACGCCCTGTTGCGCCAGCGCCTTGCCGAACGCGGTCCGGGACACGGCCCGCCGGCACATCAGCTCGATCGCCCGCTCGGCCATGCCGATCAGCCGCATGCAGTGGTGGATGCGCCCGGGGCCGAGCCGCGCCTGCGCGATGGCGAAGCCGCCGCCCTCCTCGCCGACCAGGTTCGACACCGGCACACGCACCTGGTCGAAGATCACCTCGGCGTGGCCGCCGTGGTAGTGGTCCTCGTACCCGAAGACCTGCATGGCCCGCTTGATCGTGACGCCCGGGGTGTCGCGCGGCACCAGCACCATCGACTGCTGGCGGCGGATGTCCTCACCCCCGGGGTCGGTCTTGCCCATCACGATGAAGATCTTGCAGTCGGGGTGCATCGCCCCGGAGATGTACCACTTGCGGCCGGTGATGACGTACTCGTCGCCGTCCCGCTCGATGAGCGTGGTGATGTTGGTGGCGTCCGAGGAGGCCACGTCCGGCTCGGTCATCGCGAACGCCGAGCGGATCTCGCCGGCCAGCAGCGGCTCCAGCCACTGCTTGCGCTGCTGCTCGTCGCCGAACTGGGTGAGCACCTCCATGTTCCCGGTGTCGGGCGCCGCGCAGTTCGTCACCGTCGGCGCCAGCTGCGGGGAGCGGCCCATGATCTCGGCGAGCGGCGCGTACTGGAGGTTGGTGAGCCCCGCCCCGTACTCGGAGTCCGGAAGGAAGAGATTCCACAGGCCCTGCCTGCGGGCCTCGGCCTTCAGCTCCTCGACCACGGGCACGGTCTCCCACGGCGAGTCGAGCCGCTCCCGCTGCTCGTGCGCGACGGCCTCGGCCGGGTAGACGTACTCGTCCATGAAGGCGAGGAGCTTGGCGCGCAGCTCTTCCGTGCGCGCGTCGAAAGCGAAGTCCATGTGGATCAGCCCTCCTGGAGGCCTTCGTGGAGCGTGGTCAGACCGTGCCGGACGAAGACGGGGACGAGGTCGCCGATGCGGTCGAAGCCGCGCCCCACCGTCTGGCCCAGGGTGTAGCGGTAGTGGATGCCCTCGAGGATCACGGCGAGCTTGAACCAGGCGAAGGCCGTGTACCAGGCGACCGCGGAGACGTCGCGCCCCGAACGCTCGGCGTACCGCTCGATGAGTTCCGACGGCGCCGGATGCCCGGGCGCCTCGGCGGTGGTGGAGACCGGGGAGTCGGGCATGCCGAGCGGCATGCTGTACATCACCAGCAGGCCCAGGTCGGTGAGCGGGTCGCCCAGCGTCGACATCTCCCAGTCGAGAATCGCCTTGATCCGGTCGTCCTCGCCGATCAGAACGTTGTCGAGGCGGTAGTCGCCGTGCACGACGGCCGGGGCGGGGGAGCGGGGCAGCTCGCGCCCGAGGGCGGCGTGCAGCTCGTCGATGCCGTCCAGGTCCCGGTTGCGGGAGGCGTCCAGCTGCTTGCCCCAGCGCCGCAGCTGCCGGTCCAGGAAACCCTCGGGCCGGCCGAAGTCCGCCAGGCCCACCTCGCCCGGGTCGACGCCGTGCAGCTCCACCAGCGTGTCGACGAGGTTCAGCACCGCGCCCCGGGTCCGCTCCGCACCGATCGGGGCGAGCTGGTCGGCGGTGCGGTAGGGCGTGCCCTCGGCGAACTCCATGATGTAGAAAGGCGCTCCGAGCACCTCCTCGTCCTCGCACAGCAGCACCGGCTGCGGGACGGGTACGGCGGTCGGGTGCAGCGCGCTGATCACCCGGTGCTCGCGCTTCATGTCGTGCGCGGTGGCCAGGACGTGGCCGAGCGGGGGACGGCGCACGACCCACCGGGAGGTGCCGTCGGAGAGCGCGTAGGTGAGGTTCGACCGTCCGCCCTCGATCAGCCGGCCGGTCAGCGGGCCGGTCACCAGACCGGGACGCTCGCGGTCGAGCAGGTCGCGCAACCGTTCGAGATCCAGTCCGGGCGGATGGTCGGGGCTCATGTGGGGCTCCTACGGGCAGGTGGACAGTTCCCGCCTAATGATGCCGACCGGTCGGTATGTCGTCCAGAGGGGGGCCGAAACGTGATCGGTGCCACGATAGGCCGACGCCTCCCCCCGCGAGGAGCCCGGGGAGGTCTCCGCAGGTTCGTTCAGATCGTCCGGCTTGCGTGTCGTGCGGCGACCCCGGAAGGTCGGAGCCATGAAGGCCATCAGCTACTCACGGTACGGCGGTCCCGAGGTGCTGGCGTTCGGGGAGGTCCGCGATCCGAAGGTCGGCCCGGACGCGGTGCTGGTCAAGGTGCGGGCGGCGGCCGTGAACCCCGTGGACTGGAAGTGCCGCGAGGGCTACCTCGACGGGATCCTCGCCCCCGTCTTCCCCGTGGTGCCCGGCTGGGACGTCTCGGGCGTCGTCGTGCGACCGGGCGTGGCCGTCTCGGAGTTCGGGGTCGGGGACGAAGTCATCGGCTACGTGCGGGAGGACTTCCTCTCCCGCGGCACCTTCGCCGAGTACGTGGCCGCACCCTTGCGCACGCTCGCGCGCAAGCCGCGCAACCTCTCCTTCGAGGAGGCGGCCGGACTGCCGCTGGTCGGGCTCACCGCCTACCAGGTACTGAACAAGGTGCTCCAGGTGAAGCGGGGTGAGACCGTCCTGGTGCACGCCGCGGCCGGCGGCGTCGGCTCGATCGCCGTTCAGCTCGGCGTCCATCTCGGCGCCCGGGTGATCGGTACGGCGAGCGAGCCGAACCACGACTTCGTACGGGGCCTCGGCGGGGAACCGGTGGTGTACGGCGAGGGCCTCGGCGAGCGGGTGCGGGGACTGGCCCCGGAGGGCGTGGACGCGGTGTTCGACACCGTCGGCGGCGACGCCCTGAAGGTGTCGGCGAACCTGCTGGCGCCCGAGGGCCGCCTGGTCTCGATCGCCGACAACGACGTCGTGGCCTACGGCGGCCGCTACTACTTCGTCCGCCCCGACGCCCAGGACCTCCAGCGCCTGTCCGACCTCGCGGAGCAGGGCGTGATCAGCGTGCACGTCGACGAGGTGTTCCCCCTGGAACGGGCGGCCGACGCCCACCGCCTGAACCAGGAGGGCCGCACCCGCGGCAAGATCGTCGTGACGGTGGACTGGGAGAGCGAGGGCGAGGCACCGGCCTAGAGTCCTCGCGGCGCACCCGAGACCTCGCCCTGGCATCTCCCGGGCAGAATGGGCCCCGTGGGTGTGGAGAAGAACGCAGTGTTCACCCTGCCGCGAGGCGCCACGGGCTTCTTCCGGCCGGCGGACGGGCCGTTGCCGGAAACCGGCACGCGGGCGTTCCGGACGGCGCTGTACGCAGCCGCCCGGGCGTCCCGGGGCCGAGTGGGCGGGATGGAGGAACAGGAGTACCCCCGTACCTTCCACACCGCGACGGTCGTCGAGGGCGCCGACACGCATGTCGTCCTCTGTCACGTGCACCACCCCTGGATCGCCTTCGCCCGGGAACCCCGGGACTGGTTCACCGACGAGTTCCTCGCACCGCCACCGTGGGCCCGGACCTTCACCGACCTGGGTTTCACCGTGCTCGACCGCGTGCGGCTCCTCCTGCCGCTGTCCGAGGCCGACACCTCGGTCCTGACGCGGGACGAGTGGCGCCTGGTGCGCCTCCACGGCATCACCACACTGGGCGGAGTGCTCTTCAACGCGTGGGACTGAATTCCGGCGGGACGGTGTGCCGGACGGAGGTCAGAGCACGAGGGCGGCTCCGCACAGTGCCATCGCCACCGTGCACAGCACCGCCGCCGCCGCGTGCCGGGGGGTGAACACCACGGGGCTCGCGGTGGTCGCGAGGGCGCGGATGCGCCGGTGGGCGACGCTCAGGAAGCCCAGCCAGAGCACACAGCACACGGCGCAGGCGACGACCCCGGCCGCGGAGGTCCCTCCGTGCAGCGCCGCCTTCACCGCGAGCACCGCGACGACGGTGCCCGACAGCGTCGTACGCCGCCAGGCGAGCCGGGTCCGCTCGGGCTGCAGCCCGGGATCACGGTCGGGGTCCCGCCGCCCGGGGACGGGTGTGCTCACCCCTCCCACCCGACGAGCACCACCACGACCATGGCGACGGCCACGACCGCGACGACGAGGCTCAGCAGCGCCGGGAACCGGGACACCGGCAGGTCCTCACCCCGGCGCATGGCCCGCTCGCAGCGCACCCAGTGGTTGACCGCCCGCAGGGAGCACAGCACGCCCGCGGCCAGCAGCGCGAGCGCCAGCCCGGCCCGCCAGGCCCAGCGCAGGTCCGGCAGGAACTGGTCCACGGCGAATCCGCCGCCGATCAGCGCGAGCGCGGTGCGCACCCAGGCGAGGAAGGTGCGTTCGTTCGCCAGCGAGAACCGGTAGTCGGGCGTCTCGCCGTCCTCCCGGATCTCCGCGGGCGCGAACCACAACCGGACGTTCCGTACGAACTCGATCACGTGCGCGACCCTACCCGGGAGCCCTGTCCCGCCCGGTTGCGCCCGCCGCCCGGAACGCCTTGAGCCGCTCGTACGCGGCCAGCCCGTCCGGCACCCACTCCCAGTCGCTCAGGCGCCGCTCGACCTCGGCGTCGGGCAGGAAGCCGTGCCAGGCCACCTCCTCGGCCTGGGGCCGCACGGGGAGGTCGCACCGCACCTCGTAGACCGCCGACCACCAGGTCCGGCCGGAGCCGTCGTCGTAGAGGAACGTGAAGAGGTGCCGCGGCCGGGGCAGGCCGGTCACGCCCAGTTCCTCCTCGGCCTCCCGCAGGGCCGCCGTGTCGTAGGACTCGCCCGCGCCCACGACCCCGCCGACGAACATGTCGTGCAGGGAGGGGAAGACCAGCTTGGTCGCGGTGCGCCGGTGCACGAAGATCCGGCCCTCGGCGTCCCGGGCCTGGACGAACACGCAGCGGTGGCGCAGGCCCCGGGCGTAGACCTCGCCGCGCGGGGCCTGCCCGACGACCCGGTCGTTCTCGTCGACGACGTCGAGGATCTCGTCAGCAGCGCTCATGCCCTCATCCAAGCAGGGCACCGGAGCGCCGCGGGGCGGGGCCCGTCAGGGCGAGGCCGGGCTCACCGCGGGGGCGGTCACCCGGGCGCGCTCGGGGGCTCCGCACGGCATCGCCGGGTGCATGCCGAGCAGCACGATCCCGGCGACCACGGCCAGCAGGCCACCGGCCTCCCAGCTCAGAGCCACCGCGTCGGTGCGCAGCCGGTCGCCCAGGAACCCGACACCGCAGACGATCCCGGCGAGGGGCTGCGCCGCGGTCAGGGCGGGCAGCGACTTGCGCAGGGAGGCGGTCTCGAACGCGCTCTGCACCAGGACCAGCCCCGTGACGCCCAGTGCGAGCACCGCGTACGGCTCCCAGCCGGTGAGCAGCTCGGCGAAGCCGCCGTCGGAGACCTTCTGCCCGCTGACCCGGGTCAGCGCGTCCTGCACGCCGTACAGCAGCCCGGCGGCGAGGGCCAGCAGCACCGGGCCGGAGCTCAGCCGGGACCGTTTGCCGCGGGTCGTGAGCAGCAGGGCGAGGCCGATCATGACCCCGATGATCACCCATTGCCGCGCCGGCTCGGCCGTCGCGGCGCCGCCCTCCGGCCGGCCCGCCACGATGAACGCGGTCACCCCGCCGGCCAGCAGCACGAGGCCGGCCCAGCCCTGCCGGCCCAGCGGCTGCCGGCTCTGCCTGCGGGAGAGCGCGAGCGCGAACAGCAGGTTCGTCGCCAGCAGCGGTTCCACCAGGGAGAGCTCACCCTGCCCCAGGGCGGCGGCACCCAGCCCCATGCCGACCACCATCAGCGCGATGCCGCCGAGCCAGCGGGGCACCTTCACGAGGTCGATCAGCAGGCGGAAGGAGAGGAAGTCGCTCAGCGGGGCCCGCTGGGCCGCGTTCTGCTGGAGGACGAAGCCGAAGCCGAGACAACAGGCGGCACCCAGGGCGAGCGCCAGAACTAGAACCGACACGCGGTGTACCTCGATCGTCAGGTCGGGTCACGGTTGCGTAGGGGCCGACTGTACCGGCCGGCTCCACCCGGCGCGCCCGTACGTCCTGCCATCGTCGGGGGCGATCCCGGCCCACGCTATGACGTACGTCACATTGGACGTAACGGATAAAACGGATGCCGGTCACGCTGGCCTCAGAGGCCCTGTGGATCACAAAAACCTCACGACTAACGGCAGTTGACGCGTGTAACGGCCTTGCGGGCCTTGACGGCAACCGTTGGCTGGGGGTTTGCTGTGTGTGATCAGTTCATGGCGATGCGCACATACGCGCTCCTTCTTCCGTCGTGAGCCGAAACACCAGAAGAGCGCGTGAGGAAGTCCCGCGGTGCCCCCACCCCCGCCTCCCCTCGGCCGTGGCCGCAGACGTGCGGCGCAGGCCTTCGACGAGGCCCTCGACGACGCGGACCTCATGACCGCGCGTGCCGCGCTGGCGCAAGGCCGCTGGCAGAACGCCCGTTCCCTGCTGGTGCACACCGGGGACGACTGGGACCGGCGCGGCCACCGCGTCACCGTCCTCGCCCGCGAGCCCTCCTGCGCCGCGTGGGCCCGGGAGTGGCTGCTCGCCGAACCCGAGTCCGCCGACGCCTCCGTCCTGCTCGCGCTCGCGCAGGTCAGGCGCGCCCTCCAGGGCAAGGCCAAGCCCGACGGCGCCCGTGAGGCGTGCCGGAACGCCGCGGACCGGGCCCCCGCCGATCCCACCCCCTGGCTCGGCCTGCTCATGCTGGAGTGCGCGCTCGGCAGCGACCAGGACGCCGTGCGCAGCTTCGAGGCGGTCCGCGGTCGGTACTCCGACCACCACCACGCCCACCATCTGATGGTCGCCCGGCTCGCCGGCCGCCGCACCGAGGCCGGCCCGGACCCGCTGCACGAGGTCTACGACTTCGCCAACTGGGCCGCCGAACAGGCACCCGCCGACTCGCCGCTCGCCATCCTGCCGGTGATCGCGCACGCCGAGCGCTACCGCGTGCTGGCCGCCGCGGGGCTCGAAGCGGCCGACCCGGCCGCCTCCGGCCACTGGGCGGGCCGCCGCGCACGGCAGGTCATGAAGGCCGCCTTCGACTGGTGGCTGGAATGGGAGCTGGAGGGGCACCCGCGGCGGCTGATCGACCTGAACTTCCTCGCCCACGCCAAGTTCTGCGAGGGGCGGGGCGCCGAGGCCGCCGCCCTCTTCCACCGGATCGGCCGGTACGCCACACCCGCTCCCTGGTCGTACCCGGACCGGGACCCGCACAACGCCTTCGCCGCCGCCCGCGCCGCCGCGCTCGGTACGGCCTGACACCCCGCCCCGACAGTGAGGACGCTCCCCCGATGACCACCGACAGTTCGAGAACGAGCCCGTCCGCCCCCGGCGGCATCAGTACGTTCAAGGGGCAGGAGCGTGCCCTGCGGGCCGACCGGCTCGGCACCGGCGGGCTGCTGCTCTCCGTCCTCGCGGCGACCGCACCCCTCATGGTCGTCGCGGGTGTCATGCCCACCACATACGCGGTGATGGGCATCGTCGGCCAGCCGCTGCTCTTCGTCCTCCTTGGCGTCGTCCTGATCCTCTTCAGCGTCGGGTACGCCGAGATGAGCCGCCACGTCCACAACGCCGGCGCCTTCTACGCCTACATATCCCGCGGTCTCGGCGCCACCGCGGGCGCGGGCGCCGCCCTGGTGGCCCTCGTCGCCTACAACGCGCTCCAGGTCGGCATCTACGGCATCTTCGGCTTCGAGGTCTCCGGGCTCCTCGCCACCTACGCCGACGTGCAGATCGCCTGGTGGATCCCGGCGCTCGTGGCCGCGCTCGCCGTCGGACTGCTGGGCTGGCTCAAGATCGACGTCAACGCCCGCGTCCTCGGCGTGCTGCTCGTCATCGAGGTGCTCCTGGTGGTGATCTTCGACGTCGCGGCCCTGGCCGACCCCGGCACGGAGGGCCTGTCGCTGCACGCCTTCAACCCGGACACCCCCACCGGCGCCGGTGTCGGCACCGCGCTGTGCTTCTGCATCGCCGCCTTCCTCGGCTTCGAGCAGGCCCCCGTCTACGCCGAGGAGACCAGCCGCCCGCACGTCCTCGTGCCGCGTGTGATGTTCCTCGCCGTCGGCGGCGTCGCCGTCTTCTTCGCGCTGAGCAGCTGGGCCCTCACCGTCGCCACCGGCCCCGGCGCCATCGTCGGCACGGCCCGGAAGCAGAGCGCGGGGCTGCTGTTCTTCCTCACCGAGTCCCGCCTCGGCGGCACCTTCACGGACGTGCTGCACGTCCTGTTCGTCACCGGCATGTTCGCCGCGCTCCTCAGCTTCCACAACGTCGTCGCCCGCTACGCCTTCGCCATGGGCCGCGAGGGCCTGCTGCCCGCCGCCTTCGGCCGCACCAGCGGCAGCAGCGGCGCCCCGGGCACCGGCTCGCTGCTCCAGACCGTCGTGGCCGTGCTGGTCGTGGCCGCCTTCGCGATCGCCGACGACAGGCCGGCCGGTGACCCCACCGCACCCGTCCTGCAGCTGTTCACCTGGTTCGGCAACATCGGCGCCCTCGGCGTGATCGTGCTGATGGCGGCGGCGTCCCTGTCGGTCGTCGTCTTCTTCGTCCGCCGCGGCGCCGCCGGCGCCCAGGCCTGGCGGCTGGTCACCTCCGCACTGGCGGGCATCGCCCTGCTGGTGATCGCCGGCTACACGGTGAAGGACTTCGAGGTGCTGGTCGGCGCCGGCCCCGACTCCTCGCTGAGCTGGGTACTGCCCGGCACCATCGGCCTGGCCGCGCTCGCCGGCGTGGTCCTCGGCCTGGTGATGCGCGCCCGCGCCCCCGAGAAGCACGCCCGGATCGGCCTCGGCAACGAGGCGTTCCAGCTGGAGAAGGCGGCCTCCTCCTGAGGGAGCCCGTACAAGAAGGGGTTACGGAAGTCTGACGCGCACCCGCGAGCCCTGTCGTACCGGGGCCGCGGGTGTTCGAATGAGTACGTGAACGAGGACGTACACCAGGGTGTGAACGACGAGCACCCCGAAGAGCGGGGCACCCCGATCGGCCGTCGCGTCTTCCTCGGCACCCTCGCCCTGGGCGCCGCGGGCGTGGTCGCCGCGCCCCCGCTCCAACGCGGCCTGGAGCGCTTCCTCGGCGGCGCGGCCGACAAGGACCCCACCGGCCTGACCGGCCTGCTCCCCAACGGCGGCGGCTTCCGCTACTACTCGGTCGCCTCCTCCGTCCCCCGCAAGAACGCCGGCACCTACCGCCTCACCGTGGACGGCCTGGTCGAGCGCCCCGTGAACTACACCATCGACGAGCTCAGGGCCATGCCCCAGACCCGCATGGTCCGCGACGTCCAGTGCGTCACGGGCTGGCGCGTCCCCGACACCCCCTTCGAGGGCGTACGCCTGTCCCGGCTCCTGGACGCCGCCCGGCTGCGCCCCACGGCCAGGGCCGTCCGCTTCACCTGCTTCGACGGCACCTACACCGAGAGCCTCACCCTCGACCAGGCCCGCCGCGCGGACGTCCTGGTCGCCCTGCGCATGCAGGACAAGGACCTCGGCCATTCCCACGGCGGCCCGGTCCGCCTCTACGTGGCCCCCATGTACTTCTACAAGTCCGCCAAGTGGCTCTCCGGCATCACCGTCACCGACGAGGTCCGGCCGGGCTACTGGGAGGAGCGCGGCTACGACGTCGACGCCTGGGTGGGCCGCTCGAACGGACGGGACGATGACCCTACGAGCTGACACGCCCCCGACGACGGCGAAGGTCCGGCGCTTCAGCACCGCGCAGCGCTGGGTCCACCGCACCACGGCCGCGCTGATGGGCGTCTGCGTCGCCACCGCCGCCTGCCTCTACGTCCCGCAGCTCGCCGAACTCGTCGGGCGCCGCGACCTGCTCGTCACCGTGCACCAGTGGTCCGGCCTCGCCCTGCCCGTCCCCGTCCTGGCCGCCCTCGCCTCCCGGGCATTCCGCGCCGACCTCGGCCGCCTCAACCGCTTCGGGCCGCACGACCGCACCTGGCTGCGCGCCGCCCTGCACCGCGACAAACGCCCCGCGTCCCGCCCGGCGGCCAAGTTCAACGCCGGGCAGAAGCTCTACGCCGCGTGGATCGCCGGCGCCACGCTGGTCATGCTCGCCACGGGCCTGATGATGTGGTTCACCCACCTCACCCCCCTGCTCTGGCGCACCAGCGCCACCTTCGTCCACGACTGGCTGGCCCTCACCATCGGCATCGTCCTGGCCGGCCACATCGGCATGGCCCTGGCGGACCCGGAATCCAGAAGAGGCATGCGCACAGGCAAGGTGAGCAGAGACTGGGCAGACCGAGAGCACCCCCTATGGCGCCCGTAGCTCCCCCCTTCAGCGTCGCGCGGAACCGCGCGAACACCCAACGCACCCGCACCCTCTAGAACACCCGCAGCCCAGACCGCGCGCCAGGGCGAGTCCGATGCCCCGGCTGGAGCCGGTCACCAGGGCCGTACGGCCGCCGATGCCGAAGAGGGGTGAGCCGTCATCGCCGTACTCCTAGATCACGAGGGACAACAGCAGGACCAGACCGCCGGCGACCACCGAGATGATCGTCTCCATGACGGACCAGGTCTTGATGTTCTGGCCGACGCTCAGCCCGAAGTACTCCTTCACCATCCAGAACCCGGCGTCGTTGACATGGCTGAAGAAGAGCGAGCCGGCGCCGATGGCGAGGACGAGCAGGGCGGCGTGGGTGGTCGACATGTCGGCCGCGAGCGGGGCGACCAGACCGGCCGCCGAGACCGTGGCCACCGTCGCCGAACCCGTCGCGAGGCGGATCACCACCGCGATCAGCCAGGCCAGCAGCAGCGCGGGGATGGCCCAGTCCTTGGAGATGTCCAGGACCATCTGCCCCACGCCCGTGTCGATCAGCGTCTGCTTGAAGCCGCCACCCGCGCCGACGATCAGCAGGATGCCCGCGATCGGCATGAGGCTCTTCTCCACGAGCGGCGAGATCCGCTCCCTGGAGAACCCGGCGGGCCGCAGCAGCGTGAAGATGCCGACCAGCACCGAGGCGAGCAGGGCGATCATCGGGGCGCCGATCACGTCGAAGACGCGCTGCACCGGGTTCTCCGGGTCGTCCACGATGATGTCGACCAGCGCCTTGGCCAGCATGAGGATCACCGGCAGCAGCACGGTGAAGAGCGTCGCACCGAAGCCGGGGCGCCTGTCGAGCTCCTCGGACGGGCGCTGCGGGATCATCTTCTCGGGGGCGGGCACGTCGACCCAGCGGGCGGCGTACTTCGAGAACACCGGCCCGGCGATGATCACGGTGGGTATGGCGACGAGGACGCCGAGCGCCAGCGTCACGCCGAGGTCGGCCCCGACGGCGTCGATCGCGACCAGCGGGCCGGGGTGCGGCGGCACCAGGCCGTGCATCACGGACAGGCCGGCGAGCGCCGGGATGCCGATGCGCATCAGCGAGTAGTTGCCGCGCTTGGCGACCATCAGCACGACCGGGATCAGCAGCACGATGCCGACCTCGAAGAACAGCGGCAGTCCGATCACGGAGGCGATCAGCACCATCGCCCACGGCATCGACCGTCCGCCGGCCTTCTCCAGGATGGTGTCGACGATCTGGTCGGCGCCCCCGGAGTCGGCGAGCATCTTCCCCAGGACGGCCCCGAGGGCGATCAGCACCCCCACCCCGGCGACGGTGGTGCCGAGGCCGGTGCTGAAGCTGGTGAGCACCTTGTCCAGCGGTGCCCCGGCGATCGCGCCGAGCACCAGTGACCCGATGGTCAGGGACAGGAACGCGTGCAGCTTGAACTTGGTGATGAGCAGGACGATGACGGCGATGCCCGCCAGGACGGCGATGCCCAGCTGAGCGTGGCCGGCCGAGGTGATCGGCTCGGGTGCGTCCGCTGCCAGCATCTCGACGCTGAGTCTGGTCACGGGTGGGTTCCCTTGCGTTGGGGAGTAGGGGAGGGAATCGGCCGGCAGGGACTACTGCACGGGTTCGGGGAGGTCCTCCAGGGCGAGCGCCGCTCGCCGGGTGATCTCCTCCGGACTGCCCGAGACGTTCACCTCGACGCCCGCCTCGTCCGCCTCCAGGGGCTGGAGCGTGGCGAACTGGGAGTCGAGCAGCGCCGTGGGCATGAAGTGTCCCTGCCGGTGTGACATCCGGTCCTCGATCAGCTCGCGGTCACCGGCGAGGTGCACGAAGACCACACCGGGTGCGGCGGCCCGCAGCCGGTCGCGGTAGGACCGCTTCAGCGCCGAGCAGCTGACCACCCCGCCGAGCCCCGTCCGGCCGTGCGCCCACGCGCCGATGGCGTCCAGCCACGGCAGGCGGTCCTCGTCGGTGAGCGGGGTGCCGGCCGACATCTTGGCGATGTTGGCCTGCGGGTGGAAGTCGTCGCCCTCGGCGTAGGGGACGCCGATCCGGGCCGCGAGCAGGGGACCGATGGTGGTCTTGCCGGTGCCCGCTACGCCCATGACCACGACGACGTGGGGGGTGTTCATCGCTGCCTCACTGAATGCTGTCCGAGGTCGACACCTGATGTCGACGCAACTGAAACCCATTAGGTACGACTAATTCAAGAGTCTGTCATGGATAAGTCTGACTTTTTATCTCCGTGATCTACCCCGTACGCTGAGTGCATGAGCACACCGGGCCGGGGGCTGCACGGCCATGTACTGGACACCCTCGGCCCCGAGATCACGGCGGGGGAGTACCCGCCGGGCAGTGTCCTGCGCACCGACGAGCTCGCCCAGCGTTTCGACGTGTCGCGCTCCGTGATGCGCGAGGCGGTCCGCGTCCTGGAGTCCATGTACCTGGTCGAGTCCCGCCGCCGCGTCGGCGTGACGGTCCGCCCGAAGTCCGAGTGGAACGTCTACGACCCGCAGGTGATCCGCTGGCGCCTGGCCGGCTCGGACCGGCCCTGGCAGTTGCGGTCCCTCACGGTGCTGCGCTCGGCCGTCGAACCGGTCGCGGCCGGCCTCGCCGCCCGGCACGCCACGGCCGAGCAGTGCGCCGAACTCACCGAATGCGCCCTCGGCATGGTCGCCCACTCACGCGGTCACAAGCTGGAGGGCTATCTCCTGCACGACGTCGCCTTCCACCGCGTCATCCTGGAGGCCTCCGGCAACGAGATGTTCGCCCGCCTCGGCGACGTCGTCGCGGAGGTCCTCACCGGCCGCACCCAGCACGACGTGATGTTCGAGGACCCCGACCCGGCCGCCGTCACCCTGCACGTCCAGGTCGCCGAGGCGGTCCGCGCGGGCGACTCCGCCCGGGCGGAGGAGCTGACCCGCGAGATCACGGTCGGCGCCCTCCAGGAACTCGACATCCTGGCGCCGTAGCACCGCTACGCCGGGAACTCCCCGTCGACGTACACCCAGGCCCCGTCGACCCGCTCGAACCGGCTCCGCTCGTGCAGCGACCCGCCCCGGTACGACGCCCGGAACTCCACGGTCCCGGTGGTGTGGAACGCCGAGCCGCCGCTCACGCCCAGGATCTCCAGCCCGGTCCACCGCATGCCCGGATCCGGCTCCAGCGTCCCGGGCCGCGTCCGCGGATGCCAGGTCCGCAGCAGATACGCCACGTCCCCCCGCACGAAGGCGCAGTACCGGGACCGCATCAACGCCTCGGCGGTCGGCGCGGCAGCGGTCCCGGAGTGGAACCGCCCGCAGCACGCCTCGTACGCCTCGGGGAGCCCGCACGGGCAGGAACGCCTGGTCATGGTCACCTTTCCGCGGAAACGCCCGAGGGCCGTGACCTCGCGGTCACGGCCCTCAGTTCATGTGTCCGAGGGGGGACTTGAACCCCCACGCCCGATAAAGGGCACTAGCACCTCAAGCTAGCGCGTCTGCCATTCCGCCACCCGGACAAGGTGTCTGTCGCGTGGGTTCTCCCCGCGGCGACGACGTAAACATTACCAGGCTTTCGGGGGTGGCCGATCACCCCCCGTCCGCACCCCGGCGAGGCGTGAACGGCGTGTGACGGGCCGGGAGCGCTCTTGGGGTGCGGGCCGGGGAGAGAGAGGATGAGGGGGACCCACCAGCAGTGACACCGGGAGGAAGCACGTGAGCGAGACGGACACGGCCAGGAGCGTCACAGGCGAGGACGAGGTCGTGGACCTCTGCCGCGAGCTGATCCAGATCGACACCAGCAACTACGGCGACCACTCGGGTCCGGGCGAGCGCAAGGCGGCGGAGTACGTCGCCGAGAAGCTCGCCGAGGTCGGGCTCGAACCGCAGATCTTCGAGTCCCACCCGGGCCGCGCCTCCACGGTCGCCCGGATCGAGGGCGAGGACCCCTCCCGGCCCGCGCTCCTCATCCACGGCCACACCGACGTCGTCCCGGCCAACGCCGACGACTGGACCCACCACCCCTTCTCCGGCGAGGTCGCGGACGGCTGCGTGTGGGGCCGCGGGGCCGTCGACATGAAGGACATGGACGCGATGACCCTCGCGGTCGTCCGCGACCGGCTGCGCAGCGGGCGCAAGCCCCCGCGGGACATCGTCCTCGCCTTCCTCGCCGACGAGGAGGCGGGCGGCACCTACGGGGCCAAGCACCTCGTGCGCAAGCACCCCGAGCTCTTCGAGGGCGTGACCGAGGCGATCAGCGAGGTGGGCGGGTTCTCGTTCACCGTCAGCGAGCAGCGGCGGCTCTACATGATCCAGACGGCCGAGAAGGGCATGCACTGGATGAAGCTCACCGTGGCCGGCACCGCCGGGCACGGATCGATGATCCACCGGGACAACGCGATCACCGAGCTGTCGGAGGCCGTCGCCAGGCTGGGGCGGCACAAGTTCCCGGTGCGCGTCACCAAGACCACCCGTGCCTTCCTCGACGAGCTCGGTGACGCGCTCGGCACCGAACTCGACCCGGAGGACATGGAGTCGACCCTCGTCAGACTCGGCGGCATCGCCAAGTTCATCGGCGCGACGCTGAGCAACACGGCCAACCCGACGCAGCTCGGCGCCGGTTACAAGGTCAACGTCATCCCGGGCGAGGCGACCGCGCACGTCGACGGACGGTTCCTGCCCGGCCACGAGGAGGAGTTCCTCGCCGACCTCGACCGGATCCTCGGCCCGAACGTACGGCGCGAGGACGTGCACGCCGACAAGGCCGTGGAGACCTCCTTCGACGGGGCGCTGGTGGGGGCGATGCAGTCCGCGCTGCTGGCGGAGGACCCGACCGCCAAGGCGATCCCCTACATGCTCTCCGGCGGGACGGACGCCAAGTCCTTCGACGACCTGGGCATCCGGGGCTTCGGCTTCGTGCCGCTGAAGCTGCCGCCGGAGCTGGACTTCGCCGGCATGTTCCACGGCGTGGACGAGCGGGTTCCGGTGGAGGGCCTGCAGTTCGGCGTGCGCGTGCTCGACCGTTTCATCGACCTGTCCTGACCGGCCCCGTGGACGGGCTATTCGGTCGCGCGTGCGGGATCGACTGGGAAGAGTGAATGCGACCATAAGCTCGTAGCCTCATTACTCCCTCCTCGTTACAGGTAATGCGATCGCAAGATGGGTCGCTTTGCCAACTAGGAGGAATAATGATCAAGAAGGTCGTCGCTGCTGCGACTGCCACCGGTGGGCTGGTTCTCGCGGGCGCGGGCCTGGCCGTCGCCGACTCGGGTGCTCAGGGTGTCGCCGCGCACTCCCCGGGCGTCCTGTCCGGCAACGTTGTCCAGGTGCCCGTTCACGTCCCGGTGAACGTCTGCGGCAACACGGTCTCCGTGATCGGGCTGCTGAACCCCGCCTTCGGCAACACCTGCATCAACAAGTGATGCTTTCCCCTCGCTGAGGGAAGTCCACAAGCCATCGGTCCCGGAGTGCGTGCCATGCGCTCCGGGACCGAACGCTTCTTTCGAGGAATTCGAGAAGCATTCGAGAATTCAAGAATTCGAGACAGGGTCGAAGGCAGGTATTCAGTAAATGCGACAGGTCACCCGCAAGGGTCTGATGACCGTGGCGGCCGCGACCGGCGTGATCGCCGCCGCGGGCGGCTCCGCGCACGCCGACTCGGGCGCCCAGGGCGCGGCGTCGGGTTCGCCCGGCGTGCTGTCCGGAAACTCCGTGCAGGCGCCGGTGTACGCGCCGGTCAACGTGTGCGGGAACACCGTCAACGTCGTCGGTGTCCTCAACCCGTCGGTGGGCAACTCCTGCGCCAACAAGGGCGGTGGATCGCCATCGGGGGGATACGGCGAACAGGGCGGCAAGGGCGGTCACGGCGGCTCCCACGCGGGCGGGCACGCCACCGGCTCACCCGGCGTCGGCTCCGGCAACCACGTCCAGGCGCCGGTCCACGTGCCGGTGAACGTCTGCGGCAACAGCGTCGACGTCATCGGCGTCGGCAACCCCAGCACGGGCAACGACTGCTCGAACGGCGGCGGCCACCACGGCACCCCGCCCGGCGGCGGCCACGAAACCCCGGGCGAACCCGGCGGCCCGGGCACCCCGGGGAACCCCGGCAACCCGGGGAACCCTGGGAACCCCGGCAACCCGGGGAACCCTGGCACCAACCCCGGCAACCCGGGGAACCCTGGGAACCCCGGCAACTCGGGGAACCCTGGCACCAACCCCGGCAACCCTGGCACCAACCCTGGCAACCCTGGCACCCCGGGCAACCCCGGTGAGCCCGGCCACCCCGGCACCCCGGGCACCCCGCCCGGCGCCGGCGGCCAGACCCCGGGCGGCTCCTCGCACGGCAACGAGCCGGGCGGCCGGTTCGTCACCCAGCCCCACGGCGAGGCCCAGCTCGCCAGCACCGGCAGCGACCTGCCGCTCGGCCTGGTCCTCCCGGCCGGCGCCGGGGCGCTGCTCGCCGGCGCGATCCTCTACCGCAAGGCGCGCGCCTCGACCTGACCCCCCGCACAACGGAGCGGGCCCCGCCGACGCGGGGCCCGCTCCGTCATGTGTCTTCTTCTCGTGCTCCGTCGTCGCTCACCACGTGGCCCGCACCTGGCGGATGATCCGTCGGCGCAACCGCACCCTGCGGCTGCCGTCACGCAGCAGGCTCAGGCGGTACAACTCCCAGTGTCCGTACTCCGCGTGGTCCGTCAGCAGACGTGCCGTTTCCTTACGGGAGACCCCGCGCGGCACGTACACGTCGACAAATTCGTATTCCGGCATCGCATCTATTGTGCGGGCTGGGCCCCGGTACGGATAGCGTCTGCACTATGTCTGATGCTGCGCAGCCCACCGCTGCCGAGGTACGCGCCGCCGCCGAGGCGGTCAAGACCGCGCTCGACCGCCACCTGGCCGCGGTCGAACGCAGGTCGGGGGAGGACGACCCGGCCGTGTTCGAGGCGTTCAACCAGCTGGCCGCGGCCGCAGAGGTGTACGACGAACTGCTCTACGACCGCTACGACGAGGTCACACCCTTCGAGATCCCCGGCGCCGAGGACGCCCTGCCCCCGTACACCGGACCAGAGGAACCGAACGCGCTGAGCGTACTGATCCGTCGCGACTACGCCGTCGCCGAACCGCAGCGTCTGCTCGCCCAGGCGCAGCGGATCGAGGCCGTGGAGGGGGACGAGGGCTCTCCGGCCTCCGGGACGGTGCACGGGGCGCTCGGACTGCTCTTCGGGGAGTTCGAGCCCGACGAGATCGCCTCCCGGCACAAGGAGTTCGGGCTGGAGGAGGGCGACTCCACGCTCTGGGTGACGGCGGCGGACGAACCGGCCGAGCCCGGCGAGTGGCTGGAGGCACCGTTCGAGCAGGTCGATCCACAGCAGGTGGTCTGCCGCTTCGACGTCAGCGCCGTCTTCGACGACGAGATCGACGACGTCGACGAGGACGAGGACGACGACGGCGACGAGGGCGACGGTTTCGAGGACGACCTCGCCGGCGACCTGGACGAGGATCTGGAGCCGCTGGACGGGGACCGCCGCTGAGCGCACACGTCGGCGACCACGGAGGCGGGGGTCAGGGGCCGGGTCCTGACCCCCGCGCCCGTCAGTCGCCGCTGATCTGAGGTGCGAGCAGCACCGGAAGCCGGGTCGTGCGCGGCTTAGCCGGGACCTCGGCCACGGCACGCGGCAGCGCCTGCTCCACCCCGTGCACCACCGACAGATGCCGGTCGGCCCGCCCGAACGCCGTGTACACCCAGGGCCGGCTGAGCGCCTGCGCCGCATCGCCGGGCAGCACCACGACCACCGCGGGCCACCGGCTCCCCACAGCCTGGTGCGCGGTCAGCGCCCACCCGTGCCGTACCGCCTGCTCCACCCGCTCCTTCGGGACGACGACGTTCTCGCCCTCGCACGACAGGTGCAGTCCCTCGGCGTCCGCGGTCACCACCCGGCCCGGCAGCGCACGGCCGGGAACGGGGGAGTAGACGATCCGGTCACCGGGGTCGAAGCCGCCGAAGCGGCCCGGGCCCGGATTGAGCCGCTCCTTCAGGGCGGCGTTCAGCACCCGCGTCCCCACGGCCCCGCCGTGCCCGGGGGTGATCACCTGTGTCTCCGCGGCCGGCACACCGATCGCCCGCGGCACCGAGTCCACGACGAGCTGCACCGTCCGATGCACGGCCTCGCCCGCGTCCCGCACCGGCACGATCACGATCTCCTTGCCGGGGGCCTCGACCTGGTTCAGCTCGCCGACGCCGACACCGGCGACCAGCTCCCCCAGCGGCCCGGGATCCGGCCGCCGCGAGGCCACCTGCGGGCAGATCCGCGCCGCGAGCAGATCCGCGAACACCCGGCCCGGCCCCACCGACCACAACACCGCCGGATCGCCCGACAGGACCAGGCGTGCCCCGTCCGGCATCGACTCGGTCAGCAGGGCCGCCGTCTCGACGTCCAACTGGGGTGCGTCGAGTACGACGAGCAGGTCGAGATCGAGGGCACCGTCCGCGTCCCGGCCGGGACCTTCGCGGCCGGCGAGCAGGCCGGAGACGGTGGCGACGGGGGGTGCGGCGCCCATCGGACCGTCGGCCGTCGTGGGCCGGTCCTGTGCGTCCCCGGCGGACCGCGTGACGCTGTCCGAGGAGCCGCGCGCGCCCGGCTGCCGGGAGGCGTCAGCCGCCTCGCCCGCGGGCCCACCGGCGCGCCCCAGCAGGGCCGCGAAACGGGTGCGGCCGATCGGGCCGTGCGTGGCCGCCCAGGCCCGCAGCCCGAGCGACCGCGCGGCGTCCAGCAGCGCCGCGGGCTCGGCCAGGGACGCCTCCCCGCCGGTGTGCAGTACCAGGCCCTGACCGGCCACCGCACGGATCAGCTCCGCCGTGGACCCCTGGGCCGCCGCGGCGGCCCGCTCCCAGTCCGCTGCCGAACCGTCCTGCTTGGGCGTCGAGTTGACCAGCCGGGCCAGGCCGTCGGCCAGGCTCTCCTCCGCCAGCGCGTACCGCTCCAGACCGACCAGGACGCGGACCGGACGCTCCTCGTCCTCCTGCGTGTCGTCCTCGTCGGCGGCCCGGGCCGGGGCACCGGCCTCCTCCAGGGCGTCCTGGAAGACCAGGGCCTCGCCCTCCGCGATCGCGCCCTGCACGGCACCGTCGGGTTCCGGCACGCCGCGCTGCGCCAGGGCCGCGAGGAGCGCCGGCATCTCCAGGGCGGTGTGCCCGGCCAGCGCCGCCTGCTCCAGGAGCCAGCCGGTGACGGCCCGGCCGCGCCGCTCGTCGTCCGGGCCGCACTCGGCACCGAGAAGCGCCCGGGCGAAACCGTCGGCCTGCTCGGGGCGCACGCCCGGGATCCGCAGCAACTGCCAGGGGTCGGCCCGCAGCTGCGCGTCCGCACCCTCGCCCAGGGCCGCGGCCACCTGGGGCGCGAGCACTTCCGGGGCGCCGCCCTCGCCGAGTACCCGCCGGACGGCCTGGACCGCCTCCGGTGCGGGCACCGCCTGCGTGGCGACCGGCTCGGGCGGCACCGGCTGCGGCCGCCCCGCCGGCGCGGGGGCGGGGCGGCGGCCGCAGCCGGGGCCC
>NZ_JAKEIO010000051.1 GCF_021474405.1 [Streptosporangium] indianense | reverse complement strand
GCCCCCCACCCCGATCATCCTCCGCCAACGCGAACTCGGCGGCTCCCTCACCCGCTTCGCCCAGGCCAGAACCCTCCGGGCCCCCGAGGGCACCGGCTTCACCGACGCCGTGCGCGCCGCGAACGCGGTGGTCGCCGCCCACCCGTCCCTGCGGCTGAGGCTCCGCACGGAGCACGGCGTGTGGACCCTCCGCACCGAACCCGCCCGCGAGATCACCGTCGTACGCCCGGACACCACCGACGCGACGGCCGTGGCGAACGACGCAGCCGAACGGCTCGACCCCGCATCAGGAGACGTCGTCGCGTTCGCGTGGCTGGAGGCGACCCGCACCCTGGTCGTCACCGTCCACCACCTCGCCGTCGACGCGGTCTCCTGGCTGATCCTCCTGGACGACCTGGCCGCGGCCCTGCGCGGCGAGCCCCTCGCCCCGCCCACCACCTCCTACGCCGAGTACGCCGAAGCCCTGACGCTCCGATCGGCCCAGGACACGCACGACCTCGACCGCTGGATCACGACCCTCCAGGCGCCCCGACCGCTGCCCGCCCCGGGCGCACTGCGCGCGACCACGGTCGTCCTGGACCCCGACGTGAGCGAGCGCCTCATCCGCACCGCGCCCGCCGCACTCGGCATCGGTCCGACCGAGCTGCTGTGCGGTGCCCTGCGCGCCGCGCTGACCAGGATCCAGCCGTCTCCCACCGACCTCGCGATCGATCTGGAACGGCACGGCCGCGTCCCGGCCCTCGAACAGCACGACTACAGCCGTACGGTCGGCTGGTTCACCGCCGTCGCACCCGTACGGCTCACCCCGCACACCGACCCGGTCGCGGCCGCGCGCGAGCTCGTCGAGCGCCAGCCGGACGAGGACGGGCACGCGGCCTACGGCCGGCTCAGGTACCTCAACCCGCAGACGGCCCCCCTGCTCACGGCCCGGCCGCAGGTGCTGTTCAACTACCTCGGCCGGGGCAGCGAGTCGCGGGCCCTGCACCTCACCGGGGGCGACCAGGGCAGCCCGTACGCCGTCGAGGTCAACGCGTGGACCGACGAGGCCACCGGGAGCCTGCTCGCCGAGTTCGTCCTCGCCGAGGGCGTCCCCGACGAGATCACCGAGCACTGGCGCGGCGCGCTCCGGCACCTCGCGGACGTCGCGACGACGGCCGAGCGCACCGCCCCGGTCACCCCGCTCCAGCGCGGCCTGTTCTTCCAGGCCCAGATGGCGGGCTCGGCCGGACACTACGTCGCACAGAACTGGTTCACCTTCGACCGCCGCCTGGACACCGGCGCGCTGGCCGAGGCGATGGCCCACGTGATCGCGCGGCACCCGGTCGTCGGCGCCGGCTTCGGCACCGACGACGACGGCAACCCGGTGCAGGTCCTCAAGGCGGGCCGGCGCGTCGACGTCCGTACGGTCGACCTGGCGACGGACGCGGAGGTCGACGCCCTGCGCGCCCGGGACCGCGACACCGGCTTCGACACGGGCGAGCCGCCCCTGATCCGGCTGACCGTCGTCCGTCTGCCCGGGAACCGGGACGGCCTGCTGCTCAGCTACCACCTGCTGCTGTGGGACGGCTGGTCCCGCGAGGTCGTGCTGCGCGACCTGTTCGACGCCTACAGCGCCGTTCTCGCCGGCGAGCCGCTCGACCCGACGCCCGCCACGCCGAGCTTCGAGGAGTACGCCCGCGCACTCGCCGCCCGGGACGCGTCCGCGTCGGAACGCTTCTGGACGGAGCACCTCGCCGGCCTGCCCGGCCCGACCCTGCTCGCCGGGCCCGCGCCGGCCTTCACGGACGACCTGCCGAAGGCCCTCGTGCACACCCTGTCCGCCGAACGGTCCGACCAGGTGCGGAAAGCGGCCCGCGTGCACGGCGTCACCCTGAACACGGTGCTGACCGGCGCGTTCGGCCTGCTGCTCGGCGCGCACACCGGCCGCGCCGACGCCGTGTTCGGCGTGACCGTGTCCGGCCGCGAGGGGGAGGGCCTGTCGGGCATCGTCGGTGTGCTGCTCAACACCGTGCCGATGTGGACCCGGGCCCGCCCAGGCGACACCGTCCGCGCCCACCTGGCGGCCGTCCAGGCGGCCCGGGTCGAGGCGATGGAACACGAGCACCTCGGACTCGGCGAGATCCAGCGGGCCGCCGGGCACGACACGCTGTTCGACAACCTCTTCGTCCTGCAGAACTTCCTGGACATGGACGCGTTCGCCGCGATGAACGCCCGGCACGGCATCACCTCGGTCAAGGCCGACGACTCCACCCACTATCCGTTCACCTGGGTCGTCACGCCCGGAGACCGGCTCACGGTCAAGCTGGAGTACCGCGACGGCGACACCGGCAACGCCCGACGTCTCCTCGACGACTACCTGAGCGTGCTCGAGGAGCTGTCCCGGGCGACCGGCCACCTCGGCGCGCTCAAGGGACTGGAACCGGCACCCCAACCGGGCGCGCGCACCCACGTCGGCACGGACACCGTCGTCGACCGGTTCGACCGGGCGGCGGACCGCGACCCGCAGCGGGTGGCGCTCGTCGCCCACGGCTCCACGATGACGTTCGCCGAACTCCGCGACCGCAGCCGGGCCCTGGCGGGCGTCCTCGCCGCGCGCGGCATCGGCCCGGAGCGGACCGTGGGCCTCGCGATCCCCCGCTCCCTCGACTGGGTCGCGGCGCTGTTCGCCGTCCTGCGGGTCGGTGCCGCGTACGTGCCGCTGGAGCTGGACCACCCGGACGAGCGGATCGCCGCCATCGTCGAGGACGCCGGGCCGGACCTGATCCTCACCGTGAGCGCCGTGTCGCCCCGGCTGACCGGCGAGCTGATCGAACTCGACCGGCCGCTCCCGGACGCCGAGCCGTACCGGACGTTCGCGCCGGACCACCCCGACCGGCTGCGCCGGCCCGCGTACATCATCTACACCTCCGGCTCCACCGGGAAGCCCAAGGGCGTGGTGACCGAGTACGCCGGGCTCACCAACATGCTGATCAACCACCAGCGAAGGATCTTCGAGCCGGTGCTGGCCGAGCACGGCCACCGGGTCTTCCGGATCGCCCACACCGTGTCGTTCGCGTTCGACATGTCGTGGGAGGAGCTGCTGTGGCTCGCCGACGGCCATGAAGTGCACATCTGCGACGAGGAGTTGCGCCGGGACGCGCCCCGCCTGGTGGAGTACTGCCTGGACCACGGGATCGACGTCGTCAACGTGACCCCGACCTACGCGCAGCAACTGGTGGCCGAGGGCCTGCTGGACGACCCGGCGCGGCGGCCCGCGCTGGTGCTGCTGGGCGGCGAGGCCGTCACCCCGACGCTGTGGCAGCGGCTCGCCGAGACCGAGGGCACGGTCGGCTACAACCTGTACGGGCCCACCGAGTACACCATCAACACCCTGGGCGTGGGCACCTTCGACTGCGCGGACCCGGTGGTGGGCGTCCCCATCGACAACACCGACGTGTACGTCCTGGACCCCTGGCTCAGGCCGCTGCCGGTGGGTGTGCCCGGCGAGCTGTACGTGTCCGGCATCGGCATCGCGCGCGGCTACCTGGGACAGCCGGCCCAGACCGCGCACCGCTTCGTCGCCTGCCCGTTCGGCGAGCCCGGTGCGCGCATGTACCGCACCGGCGATCTGGTGGTGCGCAGGCCGGACGGCAACCTGATGTACCTGGGCCGCACCGACCAGCAGGTCAAGATCCGCGGCCACCGCGTCGAACTCGGCGAGGTGGAGGCGGTGTTCGCGGCGCACCCGGCGGTGCGGTTCGTCGCCGCCGTCGCCCAGCCGGACCCGCAGGTCGACGGCGCCCACCGGCTGGCCGCCTACCTGGTCCTGGACGGCGCGGATCTGGCGGACGTCGCCGCCGAGGTGGGCGCCGGACTGCCCGACTTCCTGCGGCCCACGCACTACGCGCAGGTCGACGGCATCCCGCTGACGGTGAACGGGAAGGCCGACACCAAGGCCCTGCCCGAGGCCAAACCGCTGGGCGCGCTGACCACGGCGGGGGAGCGGGGACCGCGGACCGGGACCGAGACCGTCGTGTGCGAGTACTTCGCCGAGGCACTGGACCTGGACGACGACGAGGTGAGCGCGGTGAGCGACTTCGTGTCCCTGGGCGGACACTCCATGCTGGCGGTACGGCTCGTCGGACTGCTGCGCCGCGAGTACGGTCCTGTGATCACCATCCGCGATCTGTTCACCCTGCGAACCCCGGAAGCGATTGCCCGCCACCTCGATGACAACTGACACGCAGCGGCCCCGCCGAGGGGCCGCCATCCTCCGTACCGCTCTGCGCCGCAACCTCGGCGCCATGGCCTGGGGCACCCTCCTCATGGGCCTCTACCAGGCCGGGGAGACGGCCTTCCCCATCGCGCTCGGCCTGATCGTCGAGCACACGATGCGGGGCGGCCGCAGCCTCCAGGCGCTCGCCCTGTCGATCGGTGCGCTGGCCGTGATCATCACGACGGTGTCGCTGTCGTGGCGCTTCGGCATGCGGATCCTGCAGAAGGCCAACACGACCGAGGCGCACCGCTGGCGGGTGAAGGTCGCCGCCTGCGGCCTGCAGCCCGTGGCCCGGGACGTCGATCTCAAGTCCGGCGAGGTGCTGACCATCGCCACCGAGGACGCCGACCAGACCGCCGACATCATCGAGGTGGTGCCGCTGCTGATCAGCTCACTGGTGGCGGTGCTGGTCGCGGCGGTCGCCCTGGGCCTGGCGGATGTCCGGCTCGGCCTGCTGGTGATCGTGGGCACCGTCGCGATCCTGTCGGTCCTCAGCGTGATGTCGAAGCGGATCGGCAGCAGCACCCAGGAGCAGCAGGCCCGGGTGGCGCGGGCGGGCGCGAAGGTCGCGGACCTGATCACCGGTCTGCGCCCGCTGCACGGCTTCGGCGGCAATCACGCGGCGTTCCGGTCCTACCGGCAGGTCAGCACCGAGGCGAAGCACCAGTCGATCACCGTCGCCAAGGTCAACGGCGCGTACGCGGGCACCGCGCTGGCCCTCAACGCGGTCCTCGCCGGCGCCGTGACCCTGACGGCCGGCTGGCTGGCGTTCGAGGGCCGCATCACCATCGGTGAGCTCGTCATGGCCGTGGGACTGGCGCAGTTCATCATGGAACCGCTCAAGCTGTTCTCGGAGATGCCCAAGTACGTGATGATCGCGCGGGCCTCGGCGGAGCGGATGGCGCTGGTGCTGTCGGCCCCGCCCGTCATGACGCCGGGCTCCGAACGCCCCGCCGCGGGCAGTGACCTGGAGCTGGACTGCGTCCGCCACGGCACCCTCACCGACCTGAAGTTCCAGGTGAAGGCGGGCGAGTTCGTCGCCATCGCCGCCTACCAGCCCCGTGCGGCGGCCGACCTGGCGGCCGTCCTGGCCGTACGGGTCCCGCCCACCGCGTACGAGGGCACAGTCCGGATCGGCGGCCGGGCACTGGCGGACCTGTCCGTCGAGGCGGTCCGCCAGCACCTGCTGGTCAACCCGTACGACGGGGAGATCTTCGCGGGCACCCTGCGCACGAACATCGACCCGGCGGGCACCAGCCGGACCGTCCCCGAGGCGGTCGAGGCCTCCCTGCTGACCGATGTCGTCGCCCTGCACCGCGAAGGCCTCGACTACGGCGTCCGCGACCGGGGCGCCAACCTCTCGGGCGGCCAGCGCCAACGCCTCTCCCTGGCCCGCGCCCTGGCCGCCGACACGGACGTGCTCGTCCTGCACGATCCGACGACGGCGGTGGACGCGGTCACCGAGCAGCTCATCGCCCGCAACGTGGCGAAGCTGCGCCGGGGCCGCACCACGATCGTCATCACCAGCAGCCCGGCGTTCCTCGACGCCGCGGACCGGGTGCTTGTCCTGGACGACGGCACGATCACAGCGGACGACACCCACCGCAACCTGCTGGCCCACGACGAGGCCTATGGCCTGGCGGTCGCGCGGTGACGCCCGGAGGGGGCCAGGGGGACATGCCCTCAGGGGCGCGGGGAACGACGCGACCAGCCCCCGCGCACCCCCACCCGCCTACGAACCGAGGGCCCAGCCGACATCCCTGAGCAGCGCATGACGCCACCCCGCCCGGTCATGCCCCGACGCGGACCGGGACACCCGCACGGTCGCGCCCGACTGCTCGGCCAAGCTCTCCACCAGGCCGCAGTGGGGCAGCATCCGCGTCTCGTGTTCCCCCACGTCGAACGCGACGCGCAACCCCGACAGATCAGCACCCTCCCGCAGCCGGCCGGCGATCGCCCCGCCGACCGGCCCACCCAGCGGATCGGACGACTTCACAGCATCCGGCGTCCACCAGAACGACCCCGACTGACACGCCACCCGCGACACCAGACCGGGAAACTGAAGCGCCGCGTACACCGCACTCAGCCCCCCGAGACTCTGCCCGGCGACCACCAGCCGCTCCGGGTCGGCCGGCACCCCCGACTCCGCCACCAACGGCAGCAGTTCGTCGCGCACGGCCTCCCACAGTTCGGGCCGGCACGTGAACTCGGCGGCCCGGTCCTTCGCCGGCAGGAACACCAGCGTGACCGGCGGCATCTCTCCCGCAGCCACGGCCGAGTCGAACGCGGTCACGGCCGGATGCAGATACAGCCAGTCGTCCCCGTCGAGCAGCAGCACCACCGGCCCGCCACCCCCCGCCGGATGGATCCGCACCGTACGCCGCCCACCCAGCCGCTCGCTCGCCCAGCGGATCCGCGCACGCGGCACGGGCAGCACCGCATCGGCTGCGACGAGGGGCCAGTGCGGCTGCTCCGGGGCGTCCGGGGTCGCCGCGACGGACCGGTCACCACCCGCGCCGTCCGGGTTGAACGGGTCGGCGTGGCATCCCTCTCCCGCCACGAACCGGTATGTCACCCGCAGCCGCGCGGGAACGCGCACCTCGGCGTACCAGCAGTCCGAGCCGGCCCAGCGTCGCAGGGGCACCGGCTCCGACCAGCTCTCGAACTCGATCGTGACCGGCGACGGGCCGCGCCACAGGAACAGCGTCCGCCAGCCGCCTTCACCGTCCGGCACCGACGCGGGCGCTCCCACCCCGGCCCAGAACCCGTCCGTGCCGGGCGTCCCGGACAACCCGAACCCGGTGAACACGTCCTCCCTGCCGGCCGCGGCCACGTGCATGAACGTCTCCTTGTGAGAGGGAAGGGCCAAAGGCTAGGCTCCGTCAATTAGGCGAGCCTAACCTAATCTTGGCCCTCCGAGGAGGCAGTACGCATGAGCACCAACCCCTTCGACGACAACGAAGGCCGTTTCCTGGTCCTGGTGAACGACGAGGACCAGCACTCCCTCTGGCCGGCCTTCGCCGAGGTACCCGGGGGCTGGACGGTCGCCTTCGCCGAGAACACCCGCGAGGCCTGCCTGGAGTACGTCGAGACCCACTGGACGGACCTGCGCCCCCGGTCCCTGGCCACCGCCCAGGACGCCTGATCCGCCGATGCTGTGCACCAGGCTGACCAACGCCCGTTTCCTCACCATGGATCCGGACCATCCGGTCGCGCATGACCTGGGCATCCGGCAGGGGAGGATCGCGGGCCTCGACGAGGCCGTGACCTCCCTGCCCGCCCGGGAGGTCGTCGATCTCCAGGGCGCCACGGTGCTGCCGGGGTTCATCGACGCCCATGTCCACCTCGCCTGGACGGGGTTCAAGCAGAACACCCCGAGCATCGCCGGCCTCACCCGAGTCGACGACGCACTCGCGGTCGTGGCCGAGGCCGTCGCCCGCACCCGCGCACCCGGCGACTGGGTGAGCGTCGCCGGGTACGACCAGCGGGCGCTGGGCCGCCATCTGACCGCCGCCGACCTGGACCGGGTCGGTGACGGACGCAAGCTCTACCTGCTCCACGACTCCGGGCACGGCTGCGTGGTCAACACCGCGGTGCTGGAACTGCTGCCCGCCGGCACCCCGCACGAGAACGGCTTCCTCGCCGAGCGGGCCATGGGCGCCGCCCGCGCCCTGCGCCTTCCGTACTCCCAGGAGGACCTGGCCGAGGCCATCGGCCGCGCGGCCCGCACCTGTCTCGCCGAGGGCGTCACCGCCTGCGCCGAGGCGGGCATCGGCGGCACCCTCTTCGGCCATAGCCCCGTCGAACTCGGCGCCTACCAACTCGCTCGCGACAAGGACCTGTTGCCGCTGCGCGTTCAGCTCATGGTGTCGGCGGACCGGCTGCGCCCGGTCACCGCGCACGAGTCCGACGGTATCCCGCGCGCCCTCGACCTCGGGCTGCGCACCGGGCTCGGCGACGACCGGCTCAGCGTGGGCGCGCTGAAGATCTGGACCGACGGCGGCATGATGGCCCGTACGGCCGCACTCACCAGCCCCTACGAAGGGCTCGACCACGCCGGGCAGTTGCAGGAGGACCCGGAGGCCCTCACGGAACTGATCGTGGACGGCCACCTGGCCGGCTGGCAGCTCGCCGTGCACGCGATCGGCGACCGCGCGGCAGACGTCACCCTGGACGCGATCGAGCGCGCCCAGCGTCTGCGGCCCCGCCCCGAGGCACACCACCGCATCGAACACGCCGGGCTGATCCGCCCCGACCAGCTGCCGCGCCTCGCACGACTCGGCGTCAGTGCGGTCGTCCAGCCCTCTTTTCTGCGGTACTTCGGCGACGACTACGCCTCGGTCATGGGCGCGGACAGGGCGCCCTGGATGTACCGGGGCAGGGCCTTCCTGGATCACGGCATCCCCCTGGTCGGCAGCTCCGACCGGCCGGTCGCCGACGGATCGCCCCTGCGCGCCGTCCAGTTCATGGTCGAACGCGCCTCCGTCTCCGGACAGCTCATCGGCCCCGACGAGGCCGTCACCGTCGAGCAGGCCCTGCACGCGTACACCGTGGCCGGCGCCCACGCCTGCCACTGGGAGGACCGTCTGGGCAGTCTCACCCCGGGCAAGCTCGCCGACCTGGTCGTCCTGGCCGACGACCCCCGGCGCGTCGGCACCTCGCGCATCGGCGACATCGAGGTCGTGGAGACGTACGTGGACGGCCGCCCGGTCCGTCCGCGCGGCTGATCCCGGTCCGCCACCTGAGGGAAGGAACCCCTTGTCCACGGCCATGCCGCGCCCCGCCACGCTGCCGCACGCCCTCCTCACGCCGGCACCCCCCGTGCGCACCGCCCGTCCGGACGAGGCCGCCGCCCTGGCCGCCCTGTCCCGTCCCTTCGTCCGCTCGGGCGCGCTGCGCGACCGCCCCGTCTCCCTCTACACCGCCCGAGCGGCCGACTTCCTGGTGCTCGAAGCCGCGGACGGCACCCTCGACGGCTGCGTGGGCCTGCGTGCGTACCCCGGCGATGAGGGACGCGAAGCCTGCGAACGCCCGGGCGTCGTCTACAACTTCTGCGTGGCGGCGCACCGGCAGGGGAGCGGGGCGGGAGCGAGCCTCTTACGCGCCGTACTGGCCACGGCACGGGCCCACTCGCTCGACGCCCTGTTCACGGCGACCACCGGCAGCGCCGGACTGTTCCTCCGCCACGGATTCACGCACACGACGGCCCGTCAGGCGCCGCGCATCTGGGCGGACTCCCTCGATCCGCGGCGCGACGCGCAGGTCCTGATGAGGACGTGGTGACCAGATCGGGCACCACTGTGGTGCCCGGGGCCGTCCCGGTGAGCACACTGCGCAGCACCGCGTGCGGCACACGCCCGTCCACCACGTGCGCCGCGCGCACCCCGCCGCGGACGGCCCGAAGACAGCCCTCCATCTTCGGCACCATCCCGCCGGCCAGTCCCGGCAGCAGGCCGTCCAGGTCACGGGCCGTCAGACGCCCGATCACCTCGGTGCTGCGCGGCCAGTCCGCGTACAGGCCCGCCACGTCGGTGAGCATCACCAGCCGCTCGGCGCCGAGGGCCACGGCGAGGGCGGCGGCCGCCAGGTCGGCGTTCACGTTGTAGACCTGACCGTCCGTGCCGCGTGCGACAGGGGAGACGACGGGGATGTGCCCCTGCTCCACCAGGGCGCGCACCATGGCCGGGTTGACGTCCACCACGTCACCGACCAGACCGATGTCGACCGTGCGCCCGTCGACCCGGGCCGTGCGCCGCACGGCGGTCATCGTGTGCGCGTCCTCCCCGGTCAGACCCACCGCGTAGGGACCGTGGGCGTTGATGTGACCGACCAGCTCCCGTTGGACCCGACCCGTCAGCACCATGCGCACCACGTCCATGGTCTCGGGCGTGGTCACGCGCAGCCCCGCCTCGAAGCGGCTCTCCAGCCCGAGCCGGTCCAGCATCGCGCTGATCTGCGGCCCGCCGCCGTGCACGACGACCGGGCGCAGCCCCGCGTGCCACAGCTCCACGACGTCCCGCGCGAAGGCCGGTTGGAGATCCGCGTCCACCATGGCGTTGCCGCCGAACTTGACGACGACCACCCGGCCCCGCGGCTCCCGGGGCGAGGGAAGTGCCGGGGTGGACGGTTCCCCTTCTCGGGGGGCGGTCACGGTCACGCGGTCACTCCCTTTCACGGCGGTGCCGGGCAGGCCCGGGCCAGGGAGGCTCAATTTAGCTTTGCCTAACCTCAGTTGGAGGTGAGGGCGGGATCTTGGCGCAAAAGCTCTGCTTGTCTTCTCACCGCGGCCCGAGCGTGCATCGTGGAGCGCGCGGCTCGCGCGGATCGCTCCCGGCCCTCGACCGCCGTCAGCCGCCGACTACGGTGCCGACCCGGCGCTCTGGTGCTTGTCGGCGTAGCGCGCCTTCTGCTGGAGGTTCCCGCACGTGTTCATGTCGCACCACTTGCGGGTCCGGCTCTGGCTGGTGTCAGGGGGAGCAGCTCGACGACATCCGCAGGAAAGGCCCCCGTCCGGGGACGAGGGCCTTCTGCTGGGGACAGAGCGGTCAGCTCGCCGCGTAGTTGCGCAGGAACAGGGCCTCCGCCACCGACAGCCGCTCCAGTTCCTCCGGGGACACGCTCTCGTTCACCGCGTGGATCTGCGCCTCCGGCTCGCTCAGGCCGATGAGCAGGATCTCCGCACGCGGGTAGAGGGCGGCCAGCGTGTTGCACAGCGGGATGGAGCCGCCCTGCCCCGCGTACTGCATCTCCTGGCCCGGGTAGGCCACGGCCATCGCGGCCGCCATGGCCTGGTACGCCGGGCTGGTGGTGTCGGCGCGGAACGCCTGGCCCTGGCCGATCTGCTCGGTGCTCAGCCGCGCGCCCCACGGCGTGTGCGACTCCAGGTGCGCCTGGAGCAGCTTGGTCGCCTCGCCGGCGTCCACGCCCGGCGGCACCCGCAGACTGATCAGCGCACGGGCACTGGCCTGCACCGACGGAGTGGCGCCGACCACGGGCGGGCAGTCGATGCCGAGGACCGTGACGGCGGGGCGCGCCCAGATGCGGTCGGCGACCGTCCCGGACCCGATCAGCCCGACACCGTCCAGCACCTTGGCGTCCTGCCGGAACTGCTCCTCGTCGTACTGCAGCCCTTCCCAGCCCGCGTCGGCCGAGAGCCCGTCGACGGTCGTCGAGCCGTCCTCGGCGCGCAGCGAGTCCAGCACGCGGATCAGCGCGGCCAGCGCGTCGGGCGCGGCACCGCCGAACTGGCCCGAGTGCAGGTTGCCGGCGAGCGTGTCGACCTGGAGGCGCAGCATGGTCATGCCGCGCAGGGTGGAGGTGACGGTCGGCAGGCCGACGCGGAAGTTGCCCGCGTCGCCGATGACGATCGTGTCCGCCTCCAGCAGCCCGGGGTGCTCCTCCGCGTACCGCTCCAGGCCGCCGGTGCCCATCTCCTCCGAGCCCTCGGCGATCACCTTCACGTGGACGGGCACGCCGCCGTTCGCCTTCAGCGCGCGCAGCGCCAGCAGGTGCATGACCACGCCGCCCTTGCAGTCGGCGGCCCCGCGCCCGTACCAGCGCCCGTCCCGCTCGGTCAGCTCGAAGGGCGGGGTCGTCCAGCCGGCCTCGTCCAGCGGCGGCTGCACGTCGTAGTGGGCGTAGAGCAGGACGGTCTTCGCGCCCTCGGGGCCGGGCAGGTAGCCGTAGACCGACTGCGTGCCGTCGGGGGTGTCCAGCAGGGCCACGTCCTCGAAGCCCTCGGCGGTGAGCGCGTCGGCGACCCAGCGGGCGGCACCCTCGCTCTCGCTCCGCGGGAACTGGTCGAAGTCCGCCACCGACCGGAAGGCCACCAGTTCGGTGAGCTCCTCCTTCGCCCTGGGCATCAGCGAGGCGACGGTCTCGGCGACCGGATTCGACGACATGGGCACGCTCCTCGTGGGTGCGACGTTGTCAGGATGCGTACCTTTCGGTACGCGTGATCGTGTGGCGCGGGCGCGTCCCCTTGTAGGGGCCACCCACACCGCCGATCCTCCCACAGCGGCCTGCGGTGACCGCCGCCGTAGGATGCGGGAGACAGCGGCAGGCGGCTTTGATCGGGAGCAACGGACCATCGTGAGCAGCGAGAACACTTCGGCGGACGACGTGCGGCAGGTGTGGGACGTCGTCGTGGTGGGCGCGGGACCCGCGGGCGCTTCGGCCGCGTACGCGGCGGCGGTGGCCGGCAGACGCGTGCTCTTGCTGGAGAAGGCGGAGCTGCCGCGGTACAAGACGTGCGGCGGTGGCATCATCGGCCCCTCGCGCGACGCCCTGCCGCCCGGCTTCGAGCTGCCGCTCAGGGACCGGGTGCGTGCGGTGACGTTCTCCAACAACGGCCGCTTCACGCGCACGCGCCGCTCCCGGCAGATGCTCTTCGGGCTGATCAACCGGCCCGAGTTCGACCAGCAGCTGGTCGAGCACGCCCAGAAGGCCGGCGCCGAGCTGCGGACGGGCGTCACGGTCCAGCGGGTCGAGCAGCACGGCTCGGCGGTGCCGGACCGGCGCACGGTCGCCGTGGTCCTGCAGGGCGGCGAGGTCGTGCTGGCACGGGCCGTCGTCGGGGCGGACGGCAGCGCCAGCCGCATAGGGGCGCACGTCGGGGTCAAGCTGGACCAGGTCGATCTCGGTCTGGAGGCGGAGATCCCGGTGCCGGAGACCGTCGCGGAGGACTGGAAGGGCCGGGTGCTCATCGAGTGGGGCCCCCTGCCCGGCAGTTACGGCTGGGTCTTCCCCAAGGGCGACACCCTGACGGTCGGAGTGATCTCGGCCCGGGGTGAAGGCGCCGCGACGAAGCGGTACTTGGAGGAGTTCATCGGCCGTCTGGGCCTTGCCGGGTTCGAGCCGAGCATCTCCTCGGGCCACCTGACGCGCTGCCGCGCCGACGACTCCCCGCTCTCGCGCGGACGGGTGCTCGTGTGCGGTGACGCGGCGGGACTGCTGGAGCCGTGGACCCGTGAGGGCATCTCCTTCGCGCTGCGCTCGGGCCGGCTCGCGGGGGAGTGGGCGGTGCGCATCGCCGAGGCGCACGACGCCGTGGACACGCGTCGTCAGGCTCTCAACTACGCGTTCGCGGTCAAGGCCGGCCTCGGGGTGGAGATGAGCGTCGGCAAGCGGCTGCTGACGGTGTTCGAGCGCCGCCCCGGGGTGTTCCACGCGGCGCTGACGGGTTTCCGCCCGGCGTGGAGGGCGTTCAAGGAGATCACACAGGGCTCGACGTCGCTGGGCGAGATCGTCCGCACCTACCCGGTGGCCCAGCGGGTCCTCGCCGCGCTGGACCGCCGTCCGGCCACCGGTGGTGAGGCCGGCCCGGCGGAGTGACCGGCCGCTCGCCCCTTTCTGCGATCGGCCTTCACCGTGGTCGGTGTGTGGTCACCCCTTCGTCGTGATCTCGAAGACCGGGTGGTCGGGTGCGATGCGGCGCAGCTCGTCGTCCGGGGAGCCGGGGCCGACGCCGTCGAAGAAGACCCCCACCTCCGCCTTCCAGCGCTTGAGGTAGGCGCGCAGGATCGGGGTCTTGTCGTCGTCGCCCACCTCGGCCGCGGTGAAGGCGTCCACCCGCTTGCCGAGGTGCAGTTCGCCGCCGCCCGCGGCGCGCATGTTGTGCGTCCACTGCACATGGCCGCGGGGGGCGACCAGGTACTGCCTGCCGTCCAGGGTGAGCAGATTGACCGGCGTGGTGCGCCACTGGCCGCTCTTGCGGCCGCGGACGGCGAGGACGCGGGAGCCCCAGACGCTGACGCCACGGCGGGTCAGCCAGGCCACGAAGCGATTGAAAACGTTGACGGTGAACCAGCCGGGCTTCCGGACGTGCGTCGACATGGGGGCCCCTCGTCTGTGGCGACACGGTGCTCTCTTTTGTGAGCACTGCTCTCGCTTGCTGCTGTCAGTGTGCATGAGGCGGGACCGCCCATGCAAGAGCACTGCTCTCTTTTTTGTTCACTGCTCTTCTTTGTGTGCACTGCTCCGCTTCCGTGGGAGACTCCCCGTCATGAGCACCGCACACGGCGCCCGTGCCCGGGCCAGGATCGAAGTCACCGCGGCCATCAAGGACGAGGCCCGCAGACAGCTCGCGGCGGAGGGCGCCGCCCGGCTCTCCCTACGGGCCGTCGCCCGCGAGCTCGGCATGGTCTCCTCCGCGCTGTACCGCTACTTCCCCAGCCGTGACGACCTGCTGACCGCACTCATCATCGACGCCTACGACTCCCTGGGCGAGAGCGCGGAGGCCGCCCACCAGGCGTCGGCCGACCCCTACGCACGCTGGATCGCGGTCTGCGCGGCGGTGCGGGGCTGGGCGCTGGACCACCCCCACGAGTACGCGCTGATCTACGGATCGCCCGTCCCCGGCTACACGGCCCCCGACACCACCGTCCCGCCCGCCGCCCGCGTCGGCCTCCTGCTCATCGGCATCGCGCGCGACGCCCACGAGGGTCAGGGGCTCGACCGGCCCGCACTGCCGGCCGACCTCCGCCCGGAGGCCGAACGGATGGCCGCCGACCTCGCTCCCGACCTCCCGCCGGAGACCGTGACGGCACTCGTCGCGGCCTGGGCCCAGCTGTACGGACTGGTCGGCTTCGAGCTGTTCGGCCAGTTCAACCGGGTGGTGGAGGACCGGGAGGGGTTCTTCCGGCACGCCGCGGGGCAACTGGCCGAGGGGGTGGGGCTGATGCCCGGGTCCGTATGAGGCGGTCGCACCCGCTCGGCCGCTCGGACCCATCGGAACCTGCGGAGGACGCAGATGGGGCGAGGCCCGGGGCCACCGGCCCGGCGGACGGTCGTACTTCCCGGGGAGTACGCGTGATCACCGCGCCGGGGCGACGCGGCCGCGGGAGCGCGGCGTCTAGCGTGGCCGTATGGACGAGCAGCGTGCGCGGGGAGGCCCGCCGCAGTGGTGGCGGCACGGGCCCGCGGGGCGGGACCGGTGGGAGGGGCGTGAGCGGCGGTGGCCCTGGCGGTCAACGGTCCTCGTGACCGTGTTCGTCCTGGTGGGCTCCAACGTCGCCGCCCACGGGCAGCAGGGCGAGCGGGCGGAGCTGGATCCCTTCGCGCGGGTGCTGCTGGTGGTGGCCTGCGGGGCGCTGCTGTGGCGGAAGCGGCATCCGGTGGCCGTGGTGTTCGGGACAGCGGCCGCCGTCATGGTCTACCTGGGGGCCGGGTATCCCTACGGGCCGGTGCTGTTCACCGTCGCCCTGGCCTGCTTCAGCGCCATCGTCGCCGGGCACCGCCGGGCGGCCTGGGCCGCCATGGGCATGCTCTGGGCGGGGCACGTCCTGGTGGCGCACTGGCTCTTCCGATGGCTGCCGCCGCCCGGGGACTCCGCCGTCTCCTGGGGCGAGGAGATCGTGGTCGCCACCTGGGTGGTGGCCGTCGCGGCGGTGTCGGAGCTGTTCCGCGTCCGGCGCGAGCAGTGGGCCCGGGAGCGGGCCGAGCGGGTCGAGGCCGCACGACGGCGGGCCGACGAGGAGCGGCTGCGCATCGCACGGGAGCTGCACGACGTCATCGCGCACAGCATCTCCGTCATCAACGTGCAGGCGGGAGTCGGCCTCACCCTGCTCGACACCGACCCCGAACAGGCCCGCAGCGCTCTCACCACGATCAAGGACCAGAGCAAGGAGGCGCTCGGCGAGGTGCGGCAGGTGCTCGACACCCTGCGCGCCCCCGGCGCCGCGCCGCGCGCCCCCGCGCCCGGACTCGACCGGCTGCCCGAACTGGTCGAGCAGGCCGCGAGCGCGGGCCTCACGGTGGACGTCGAGGGAAAGCCGCCGCGCCTCGCCCCCGGCGCGGACCTGGCCGCCTTCCGGATCGTTCAGGAGGCCCTCACCAACGTCGTGCGGCACTCGGGTTCGCGGCACGCGCGTGTGCACCTCACGCACGAGGGGGACCTGCTCCGGCTGCGGGTCGACGACGACGGACCGGCGACCGGCGCCGATGCGGGCGGCAGCGGCAACGGGCTCGCCGGGATGCGGGAGCGGGCCGCCGCCCTGGGGGGCACCATCGAGGCGGGCACCCGACCGGACGGCGGGTTCCGGGTGCTCGCCGTACTGCCGCTGGCGGCGTCCGACGGCCCGTCCGGCCGACCGACCCAGGAGGACCGGTGATCCGCGTACTGCTCGCCGACGACCAGTCACTGGTGAGGGCGGGATTCCGGGCGCTGCTCGACGCGCAGCCCGACATCGAGGTGGCCGCGGAGGCCGCCGACGGTGCGGAGGCCGTGCGCCGGATCGGCGAACTGCGGCCCGATGTCGTCCTGATGGACATCCGCATGCCCGTCCTCGACGGCCTCGCCGCGACCCGGCAGATCACCGACGACCCCGGCCTGCGGGACGTCAGGGTCGTCATGCTCACCACCTTCGAGCTCGACGAGTACCTCTTCGAGGCGCTCCGCTCCGGCGCCTCCGGCTTCCTGGTCAAGGACACCGAGCCGGAGGAACTCCTGCGCGCCGTGCGGGCGGTGGTCGCGGGCGACGCGCTGCTGTCACCGGGCGTGACGCGGCGGCTGATCTCCGAGTTCGCCACCCGCTCCAAGGAACCCGCAGCGGCCGGCGTGCTGGGCCGGCTCACCGAGCGGGAGCGGGAGGTGATGGCGCTGGTGGGGATGGGTCTGTCCAACGAGGAGATCGCCCGGCGCCTGGTCGTCAGCCCGCTCACCGCCAAGACGCACGTCAGCCGCACGATGGTGAAGCTCGGCGCCCGCGACCGCGCCCAACTGGTCGTGCTCGCCTACGAGTCGGGGCTGGTAAGGCCGGGCTGGCTGGGCTGACGGCGTCCCGTTCGGCCTGAGTGAGCCGTCCGCCGTGATCGGGTCATACGGCGAGTCGGACAGGGGTGCGCCCGGCGGGCAAGGCAGCCCGCCGGGCGCACTCTGGGAGGCGGTACCCCCGCTCGCGCTAGTCGCGCACGGCGACGCGCTCCGCCTCCTCGGGGATGGACCTGGCGACGACGACGGACGGTCCCGCGGACTTCCTCCCGCGGCGGGGCCGCAGGCCGGTGAGGGTGATCAGCAGGCCGGCGACGGCGATGCCCGTGGCGACCATGAACCCGGGCCGGTAGCTGTCCAGGACGGCCTGCGGAGTGGGGTCCGAGGGGGCGCCGGCGGTCACCACGGCCGTGACGACGGCCAGGAAGATCGCGCCGCCGACCTGGACGGAGGTGTTGAGCAGGCCGGAGACCATGCCCTGCTCGTGGTCGTCGACGCCGTTGGTGGCCTGGATGTTGAGCGACGGGAAGACCAGGGCGCAGGCGGCGCCGATCAGCAGCATGCTCGGCAGGATCACCGCGGCGTACACCGGGTCCAGGTCGACGCGCAGGAACAGCGCGTAGCCGAGGACCATGAGCGCGAAACCCCCCGCGATCAGCCGCTGGGTGCCGAACCGGTCGACGATCGCGCCCACCATCGTCGACGACACCGCCACCAGCGCGCCCGCGGGCAGGAAGGCGAGCGCCGTGTGCAGCGCCGACCAGCCCAGCAGCGACTGCATGTAGAGCGTCGCCAGGAACTGGAAGCCGACATACGAGCCGAAGAAGGCCATAGCGCCGAGCTGGGCGCGGATCTGGCTGCCGGAGCGCAGCACGCCGAGCCGGATCAACGGACCCGCCGAGCGCCGCTCCACCAGGACGAACACCGTCAGCAGCGCGGCCACCGCGAGGAAGGACAGCAGGGTGCGGGCCGACGCCCAGCCGACCTCCGGTGCCTGGACGACGGTGAAGACCAGCAGCAGCATCGAGGCTGTGCCGAGAACGGCGCCGGGGACGTCGTAGCCGTTGTGGTCCTTCTCCCGTTCGCTGCGCGGCAGCAGCTTCAAGCCGGCGACGAGCGCGATCAGGGCGATGGGGGCGGGCAGCAGCATGGTCAGGCGCCAACTGGCCTCGGTGAGCAGGCCCGAGAGCACCAGGCCCATCGAGAAGCCGGTGGCCGCGCAGGTGGTGTAGATGGAGAGCGCGCGGTTGCGCAGCGGGCCCTCGGGGAACGTCGTGGTGATGATCGACAGGCCGGCGGGTGCCGTGAAGGCCGCGCTCAGGCCCTTGATGAAGCGACTGGCGATGAGCAGGGGCCCCGAGTCGACGAGGCCGCCGAGCAGTGAGGCGAGCGCGAAGACGGCAAGGGCCACCAGGAACACCTGGCGCCGGCCCAGCAGGTCGGCGGCGCGCCCGCCGAGCAGCAGCAGACCGCCGTAGCCGAGGATGTAGCCGCTGACGATCCATTGCAGCGCCGAGGTCGACAGGCCGAGGTCGGCGCCGATGGACGGCAGGGCGACGCCGACCATGGACACATCCAGGGCGTCCAGGAACATCGCGGCGCAGAGCACGAGCAGGGTGCCCCAGAGCCGTGGCGTCCAACGCCCCTCGGACGTGGGGGAGATGAGCGGAGAGGTCATGCCGAAGACACTACATGCGCATGCATGAGATGCAAACGCATTTAATTCAGGTGCAACAATATCGGTTCTCTGTTACCGTGCGCGTCATGGCGGCTCAGCAGGCCGAGCAGGCGCTCGTGACACGGTGGCGGGACATCCTGGCGCTGCACGCGCGCACCCAGTGCGAACTCGACCGCGCGCTGCACGGCCACGGCCTGTGCGCCAGCGACTTCGAGGTGCTCGACGTCCTCGCCGGGTGCCGGACACCGAAGGGCACGCCGTCCTACCGCGTGCAGGAGATCTCCGAGCGGGTGCATCTGAGCCAGAGCGCGCTGTCGCGGCTGATCGCCCGGCTGGAGAAGGAGGGACTCGTCGAGCGCGGCATCTGCTCCGAAGACCGGCGCGGCGTGAAGGTCTGCCTCACGGCGAAGGGGCGCGCGCTGCACGGCGAGGTGCTCCCCGTGCAGCGCGCGGTACTGGCCAGGATGCTCACCGACGGCTGACCGCCGCCGGTGGGCGCTCCCGTCGGTGGCCGCTCAGATCGCGGACGCCTCCCGCCACAGCGTGGCGAGCGCCCGGTCGCCCGTGGCGGCCGGCAGCGGAGCCCGGTTCCAGAGCGCGAGGTACAACTGCTCCGCCGGTGCGGACAGTTCGCACGCGGCCTCGCCGGACGCGTCCCGCGTCGTCACGGGCGGCTCCGGCGACAGCCGTACCGTCCACACCGCGCCGGTGTCCTCCGTACGGATCCGCAGGACACGCGGTTCCGAGGTGCGGACCCGGCTCCTGGAGCGGGCGTGGAAGCCCCGCAGCAGCTCGTCGATGCCGTCGGTCGCGAACTCCGGGGTGACGCCCGTCGGGGCACCGCCGCGCGCGGACTCCGCATCCACCCGGTGCACCGCCGTCTCGTGCGCCTGCCGCCGCGCCCAGAAGGCCAGCGGGGAGGGTGCGGGCAGGAAGGTGAAGCACTCCACGTCGGGCGAGGCACCGGCCAGGGTGCCGACGAGATCCCGGTGGCTGTCGCGGTACCAGGCCAGGAGCTCCGCACCGTCGAGCTCGGTGGGTTCGGCCAGCGGGCGCCGTTCGGTGAGCTGCTCCGCGACGTAGGCGGCGGCCCAGCGGTGCACCGCGCCGGTGTGCCGCAGCAGGTCGCGCACCTGCCACTCGGGGCACGTAGGCACCTTGGCGTCGGTCCCGGCCTCCTCGGCTGCCGCGGCCAGCAGCCGGCCTTCCGTCTCCAGTGTCTGAAGGAACTCGGCGGTCTCCATGGCGCCGAGTCTGCCGCATGAAGCGCTCTCCGAGTCCGGGGATTTCCGGAGGCCGGCCCGCCGTGCCTACGGAAGCGGCGTCCCGCCGGTCGCGTTGACGATCTCGGCGGTGATGTACGACGCCTCCTGCGAGGCGAGGAAGACGTACGCCGGAGCCATCTCGGCGGGCTGTGCGGGCCGTCCGATGGGGGCCTGCTTGCCGAACGACTGCGTGTCCGGCAGGGTCGCCGGGATCAGCGGCGTCCACACCGGGCCCGGCGCGACCGCGTTGACCCGGATGCCCTTCTCGATCAGCATCTGCGCGAGCCCCTGCGTGAAGGTGACGATCGCGCCCTTCGTCGTCGCGTAGTCCAGCAGGTGCGGACTGGGCTTGTAGGCCTGCACCGACGTGGAGTTGATGATGCTGCCGCCTTCCGGGATGTGCGGCAGCGCCATCTTGCACAGCCAGAACAGGCCGTAGAGGTTGGTGCGCAGCACCCGGTCGAACTGCTCGGTGGTGATCGCCTCGATGCCGTCCGGCTGGGACATCTGGTACGCGGCGTTGTTCACCAGCACGTCGATCCGGCCGAACTCGTCCACGGCGCGCTCGATCAGCGCCCGGCAGTTCTCCTCCTCGCGTACGTCGCACGAGACGGGCACGGCGCGGCGGCCCGCCTCCTCGACGAGCCGGGCCGTCTCGGCGGCGTCGTCCTTCTCGGCATCCAGATGGGTGAACAGCACGTCCGCGCCCTCGCGCGCGAACGCCAGGGCGACCGCGCGGCCGATACCGGAGTCCCCACCGGTGATCACGGCCTTGCGGCCCTCCAGCCTGCCACTGCCCCGGTAGGACTCCTCACCATGGTCCGGGGGCGGGTCCATCGGGCCCGTCCAGCCGGGGTGCGGCTGGTCCTGGGAGGGAAACTCCGGGGTCGGGTGCTGCTCGCCGGGGTGCTGCTGTTCCGTCACGGGTCTGCCTCCTTGTACCTGGCGTACGGCCCCGTGCTGCCACGGGTGCCCGCCACGGGTACCCAGGATCACCGGCATCCCCCCTGGCAGCCGCCCCTCTCTCAGCCCCCGGCCGCCCGCCGGGCGGCCGTGCCCACCAGCGCACCGACGACCGCGGCCACCGCCGCCAGCACCGCCACACTGGTCAGGGCGGCCGGCAGCGTGAACCAGTCCGCCATGAAGCCGATCGCGGGCGGGCCGAGGAGCATGCCCCCGTAGCCCAGGGTGGAGGCCGTGGCGACGCCGCCCGGGCCGGCCAGGGCGCCCGCGCGTTCCACCGCCACCGGGAACAGGTTCGCGAGGCCGAGGCCCGTGATCGCGTAGCCCAGGAAGGCCGCCCAGAGGGAGGGGGCGAGGGAGCCGAGCAGCATTCCGGCCGCGGCGGTCGTGCCGCCGGCGACGACGGTCCGGGTCCGCCCCAGACGTTCCAGGAGCGTCGTGCCGGTCAGCCGCCCCGCCGTCATGGCCAGGGCGAAGCAGGAGTAGCCCACGGCCGCGGCACCCGCCGAGGCGTGCAGATCCTGTTCGAGGTGCAGGGCGCCCCAGTCGGCCAGCGCCCCCTCGCCGTAGGCGGTGCAGCCCGCGATGACGCCGAAGACGATCACCAGGGCCCGGGTGCGGCGTTCCGGGCGGCGCGCGGTGCCCTCGGCGGGCCGGGACCGTTGCGGGGGGAGCGGCGGCTCGTGCCGCAGGAGGGTGGGGCCCGCCGCGGCGGTCACGAGCAGACCGACGGCCGTGAGCAGCAGCAGGTGCCGCGTGGGTGAGAGGGCCCCCGCGAGCAGCCCGCCCAGTCCGGCTCCGACCATGCCGCCGAGACTGAACGCCGCGTGGAAGCTCGGCATGACCGGCCGCCGCAGTGCGGCCACGAGCTCCACGGCCGCGCTGTTGAAGGCCACGTTGATCCCGCCGTAGGCGGCCCCGAAGAGCAGCAGGACCAGGCCCAGTGCGAGCGCCGAGTGGGTCAGCGGAGGCAGGGCGACGCTGAGCGAGAGCAGGACCGCGCAGACGACGGTCACCCGGTGGTTGCCGTAGCGGCGGCACAGCCGGCCCGTGAGGGTCATCGTGACGACGGCCCCGGCGGAGACGCCCAGCAGGGCGAGCCCCAGGGCGCTTGCGGAGGCGCCGGTCTGCGCCTTGATGGCGGGGATGCGCACGACCCAGCCGGCGAAGACGAAGCCGTCGAGGGCGAAGAAGACGGTGAGGGCGATCCGGAGCGGGGTCCAGGAGCTGCTGTGGCCCGGCACGTCCTTGTGCGTTCGGGCTTTGTTTATTTGCGGCACAAAGTCAGGCTAGGTGGGTGCGGGGTGGAGGACAAGGTGCGACTCTGGGACGAGACCCCGTCCGCAGAGGAGCGGGCGTATCCGCTGAAGGAGCGCAGGAGGGCGCATGGGACGTGACGTGCCGGCCCTGGTGTTCACCCGGGAGGACCGCCGTCGGTACCGGGAGAAGATGCACACCGATCTCGAGGTGCTCGCCCGGATGCTCCGCGAGTCGGGGTTCGAGAGCGAGCGCCCGCAGGTCGGGCTGGAGATCGAGCTCAACCTCGTCGACGACTCCGGGCTGCCCGCGATGCGCAACACCGACGTGCTCCAGGCGATCGCCGACCCCGCCTGGTCGAGCGAGCTGGGCCGCTTCAACCTGGAGATCAACATCCCGCCCCGGCTGCTGACGGCAGGCGGCCCCGGCTCCTGGGAGCAGGCGATCCGGGACGCCCTCAACCACGCCGAGGACCGCGCCGCGGCGGTGGGGGCGCACCTGATCATGGTCGGCATCCTGCCGACCCTGGGCGAGTCGGACGTCAGCGGGTCCGCGCTCTCCGGCGACCCGAGGTACCGCCTCCTCAACGAGCAGATCTTCGCGGCGCGCGGTGAGGACCTGCGGATCAAGGTCGACGGGGTGGAGCGCCTGTCGACGTACGCCGACACCATCACCCCGGAGGCGGCCTGCACCAGCACCCAGTTCCACCTCCAGGTCGCCCCCAAGGAGTTCCCGCACTACTGGAACGCGGCCCAGGCCATCGCGGGCGTGCAGATCGCCCTCGCGGCGAACTCCCCTTTCCTGTTCGGCAAGGAACTGTGGCGCGAGACGCGCATCCCCTTGTTCGAACAGGCCACCGACACCCGTCCCGAGGAGATCAAGGCCCAGGGTGTACGGCCCCGGGTGTGGTTCGGGGAGCGCTGGATCACCAGCGTCTTCGACCTCTTCGAGGAGAACGTGCGCTACTTCCCGGCCCTGCTGCCGCTGTGCGAGGACGAGGATCCGCAGCGGGAGCTGGACAGCGGCGGGGTGCCCCAGCTGGGCGAACTGACCCTGCACAACGGCACGATCTACCGCTGGAACCGCCCCATCTACGCCGTCACCGAGAGCGGCCCGCACCTGCGCATCGAGAACCGGGTGCTGCCCGCCGGCCCCACCGTCGCGGACATCATCGCCAACGGCGCCTTCTACTACGGCCTGACCCGCGCCCTGGTCGACGAGGACCGGCCGGTGTGGACGCGGATGTCCTTCTCGGTCGCCGAGGAGAACCTGCACACCGCGGCCCGGGACGGCATCGACGCCCGGCTGTACTGGCCCGGTGTGGGAGAAGTGCCGGTCACCGAACTGGTGTTGCGGCGGCTGCTGCCCCTGGCCCACCGGGGCCTCGAGCTGACCGGCATGGACGCCGCGTGGCGCGAGCCCCTGCTGGGCATCATCGAGCAGCGCTGCGTCACCGGCCGCAACGGCGCCCTGTGGCAGGCGGAGACGGTGCACCACCTGGAGAAGGCCGGCATCTCCGACCGGCGTGAGGCGCTGCGGCAGATGACCAGGACGTACATGGACTACATGCACATGAACGCTCCCGCGCACACCTGGCCCGTGGACTGACGTCAGCCCCTCCCGCCGTGCCACTGCGACGCCGCCGTCAGGGGCACGGGCGCGGGCACTTCCACCGACGTCGTCAGCTCGATCCGCCGCCCCTCGGCCGCCGAACGCAGCAGCGCGGTCATCGTCTCCAGTACGTGCAGGGCGAGTTCACCGTTCGCGCGCGGCGCACGCCCACCGCCCGCGGTGAGGAAGTCCAGCAGGCCGACGCCGCGGGCGCCGTCCGCGTAACCCGCCGACGCCAGGAGGGTGTGCCAGCCGGTGTCGCCGAGCGCGTGGACGCGTACCTCGCCGTCGAAGCGGTTCGGGTCGGGGACGGAGAGGGTTCCCCTCTCGCCGTGCACCTCGATCGGCGCGGCCGTGGTGGCCACGCCGTCGAAGCTGGTCGTCAGCGTCGTCAGCGTCCCGTTCACATGCTCCAGCACTCCGGACACATGGCTGTCCACCTCGACGGGTATGCGCTCACCCGCGCGTGGGCCGGACCCGATGACGCGCTCGGCGCGCAGCCGCCCGGCCGCCCCGGTCACGGCGCGCACCGGCCCCAGCAGATGGACCAGCGACGACAGGTAGTACGGCCCCATGTCCAGCAGCGGGCCGCCACCGGCCGTGTAGTAGAAGTCGGGATGGGGGTGCCAGCGTTCATGGCCCGGGGTCACCATCACGGCCGTGGCGAACTGGGGGCGTCCGATGGTCCCCGCCTCCATGGCCGCCCGCGCGGTCTGAACTCCCGTGCCCAGGACGGTGTCCGGGGCGCAACCCACACCGGCGCCCGCCTTCCCGGCGGCCTCCAGCACGGCACGGGCGTCCGGCAGGTCCGCGGCCAGCGGCTTCTCCCCGTAGACGTTCTTGCCGTGCCGGATCGCCCCGAGAGCGATCTCGGCGTGGGCGGCCGGCGTGGTCAGGTTCAGCACCGTGTCCACGGCCGGACTGCTCAGCAGCTCCCCGACCGTCAGCGCACGGGCACCGGGCAGTCCGGCGGCGGCCGCGGCCGACCGGGAGGCGTCGAGGTCGGCGACCGCGGTGACGCGCACCGCGGGATGGCCCGACAGCGTGTCCAGGTAGGCCCGGGATATGACGCCGAGCCCTACGACCCCGACGCGGTGCGCGTCGCCCACAGCATGCCCCTCTCGACGATGGTGCGGACGTCGGGGTGCTCCAGCACGTCGACGCTGTGCCCGGGCGTCGTCACCACGATCCGTCCGGCACCCCACCGGCGGGTCCAGACCGCCGGGGAGGTGACCGGCCGGTGCCAGGGCTGCCACGGACGGGCGGGGTGCGTGGTGGTGGCCAGGACGTCGATGAGGTCGTCGTGGAGCACCCAGTACTGCTCGGTGTCCAGCGTGAAGTCCTCGATGCCGGCGGTGACCGGGTGCGCACGGCCGGCCTGCGTGAGGCTGATGGTGTGCCGCAGGAAGTTGTCCGCCGCCTCGCCCCGGCGCTCGCACGGCTCCTTGCCGGGGTGCGTGGCGAACTGCCCGCCCACCAGGTGCAGATAGTCCGAGGAGGCGCGGAAGGAGTCGGCGATGCCGCCGTGCCAGCCGGTGAAGCCCGTGCCCGCCTCGACCGCCGCAGTCAGGCCCGCCAGTTGCTCGCGGGTGATCTCCGACATCGTCACGCACTGCACGACGAGGTCGGTGGCGGCCATCTCGGCGCCGTCCGCGTAGATCTCGGTCGACTCCTCGACCCGGACGGCGTATCCGTTGCCGCGCAGGAAGGGCAGGAACAGTTCCGTGGCCTCGACCGGCTGATGACCTTCCCAGCCGCCCCGGACCACCAGCGCTCTTTTCTGCGTCATCGTGATCTCACTGTGCGCCGGTCGCCCGCGATCGGAAAAGGGGGCCGGACCTCACGAAAGTTTCGCGCCCGCGGCCCGCGCCGACACCATCCAGCACGCGGCGGTGTAGCGGACCTCCGTGCCCTGCACGAAGGGTTCGAAGGCGGGGCGGACCACCTCGACGATCTCCGCCCGGGTCCGCTCGTCGGCATCGGGCAGCACGGTGCCGAGCGGTCCGAGCCGGCTGAAGTACGTGACGAGGTCCTTCTCGGGCAGGGCGCACGGCACGTCGACCGGCTGGATATCGATGCCGGCCCAGCCGCTCTCCGCCAGGACGCGGTGGACGCGCTCCGGGTCCGCGAATGCGAACTGGCCCGGCTCGTCCGGCCGGCGCACGGGAAGCTCCGGCAGGTACGGGGCCGCGGCGCGTTCCGCCGTCGTCATGAACGGGTTCTCCTCGGCGTCCCGCCACACCGCGCACCGCAGTCCGGCCCCGTCCCTCATGGTGCTGCGGAGATTGCTGAAGGCCCGCACGGGGTCGCTGAAGAACATGACGCCGAAGCGCGAGACGACCGCGTCGAAGGCGGCGGGTTCGAAGGCGTACTCCTGCGCGTCGGCCTCGATGAAGGACGCCGGCACGCCCTCCTGTTCGGCCTGCGCCCGGGCCGCCTCGATCATCGGGCCGGAGATGTCGACGCCGACGCACAGACCGGCCCGGCGGGCGACGGCCCGGGTGAGGGCGCCGGTGCCGCAGCCGACGTCGAGCACGCTCGCCGGGTGCTCGGCGGCCACGGCGTCGACGAGCAGCTCCTCGATGCCGCTGAACATCCCGTTCAGCACCTCCTGGAGATCCACCCAGGCGTGACCGGCGGGCCCGTTCCAGCGGGCGGCCTGCTCGTCGTAGGACTTGCGTGCGGCGTTCATCGTCGTTTCTCCCTCGGCTCGTCTTCGTCCCGCTCGTCCACGTCCCGCTTGTCTTCGCCGGGACGGGATGACAGCGTTCTACTTCAAGTCGACTTGAGGTCAAGACAATGACAGACCTGGACATAGCGGAGGTGGCGCACCGCGCCGGGGTGCCCGCCTCGACGCTGCGCTTCTACGAGGAGAAGGGGCTGATCGCCCCCACCGGCCGGCGCGGACTGCGGCGCCAGTACGACCCGGGGGTGCTGGAGCGGCTGGCGCTGATCGCGCTGGGGCGGACGGCCGGGTTCTCACTCGACGAGATCGCGCGGATGTTCGCGCCGGACGGGCAACCGCGCATCGACCGGCGGATGCTGTCGGCCAGGGCGGAGGAACTGGACCGGACCATCCGCGAACTGGGCGTCCTGCGCGACTCCCTGCGGCATGCCGCGGCGTGCCCCGCGCCGAGCCACCTGGAGTGCGACACCTTCCGCCGACTGCTCGACGCGGCGGCGTCCGGCGGCGTCACAGCCCCGGGAAGACGGCCCCCGGAACGCCGTTGAGGGCAGGCGTCCAGCCGGGCCACCACCACCGCACCCGCGCATCGCGGAAAAACGTTCCAACTCCCGCCGCGTTATACTGTGCGGCGCCCGAGATGGCCATCGTCGTGCCTGGTCGCGCGGCCGCAACAGCAAGGGGGGTGGACGCCGTTCCGGCACGCCCCGCCCGTATCCAGGACGTCGCCGCAGCCGCCGGGGTCTCGGTGTCGACGGTGTCCAACGTGCTCAACCGGCCCGAGCGGGTCACCGCACAGACCGCCGAACGCGTCCGCATCGCCGTCGCCGCGCTCGACTACGTCCCCCACCCGGGAGCGGCGGGCCTGCGCACCGGCCACTCCTGCGCGATTGGGCTCGTCCTGCCCGACGTCACCAACTCCTTCTACGCCCGCATCGCGCGCGGCGCCGCGGACGCCGCCTACGACCACGGCTACTCCCTCGTCCTCTGCCACAGCGGGGACGACCCCGAACGGGAGCAGGGCTACTTCAGCATGCTCGTCGGGCAGAGGGCCGTCGGGGTCGTCGTCGTGCCGCTCAGCGCCGACCCGGGCCGGCTGGCCCGACTGCGCGAGCGGGGCATCCCGCTCGTCCTGGCCGACCGCGCGATGCCCGACCGGGAGGGCTGCTCGGCCTCCGTCGACGACATCGCCGGCGGCCGCATCGCCGTACAGCACCTCCTGGACAGCGGGGCCCGTGACATCCTCGTCGTCAACGGCGAGCGCGGCATCCGCCAGTGCGCGGACCGCTACCAGGGCGCCCGGCAGGCCGTGCGCAGCCGCCGCGAGGCCCGGCTCGACCAGGTCGTCGCCGAGCGGATGACCGTCGCGTACGGCACGGAGATCGCCCGGGGCCTGACGGACCTGCCCGACGGGGTGTTCTGCACCAACGACTTCCTCGCCGCGGGCCTGTGCCGCGGCTTGGCCGAACGGGGCGTGCGCATCCCCGAGGACGTGCAGGTCGTCGGCTACGGCGACCTCGACGTCGCGACCTTCGGGGCGACGACCCTGACGACGGTCCGGCAACCGGTCGAGGAGCTGGGCCGGGCGGCCGTGGAGATGCTGCTCGACGAGATCGAGGCCCGCGCGGACCACCTCCACGAGACCCGCGTCTTCGCCCCCGGCCTCGTCCTGCGCGACTCCACCCGACCGTCCGTCGGCGGCTAGGTGTATTGATCACGAGCGTTGTGACACTGGCCGGGCTTGATCATGGCGCAGGGCATCGGCAGCACCTGTGAACGCCGGTGAGCCCCGAGTCTGCGTCATGATCCAAACGACAGGCCCTGACCCCCCGCCGGGATCCGCAGCGTCACCGGCCCCCACAGTCCCGACGGCAGCTGGGACGCAAAGGCCCAGTCCGTCGGCGTGGCCTCCGCGAGATAGGGCGCCAGCGTGCCCCGGACCGTCACCTCCAGCCGGACGGCACGCCCCGCGACACCGCGCAGCGGGAAACGGTACGGCGGACAGAACGCCTCACCGGCGAACTCCCCGTCGACCGCGATCTCCACACTGCCCCGCACCCGCCCCAGATCCAGCACCGGATCGGGCCCGGCCGGCACCTCCACCTCCCGTGCGTACGTCACGCCCCCGCTCCACGAACCCAGCCCCAGCTCGCGCCAGTCGCCCAGTGCCAGCGGCGCCGGCACAGTCCGCACCCGGACCGGTCCGCTCCAGGCCGAGCCGCCCCGCAGAACGGCCGTGGGCTCGGTGACCACCTCGACCGCGGTGGTGTCCTGGACCGGCTCACGGAGCGTCACCCGATCGCCGTTCACCCGCAGTTCGTCGCCGCCCCCGACCCGCACGGTGGCACCGAGCGCCAACGGCAGCTCCAGCGACACCGTCCCCGGCGGAACGGTGAACCGGAAACGCTGCGGCACCGCCCGGACGTCATCGGTGGACCGCGACGGCCACACGGCACCGCCCAGCACCGGCGTGCCGTTGAGCCACGCGGTCTTCGGGAGCGGGTGCGGCCGTACTGCCGCGTGACAGTGCTGCACCTCGCCGCGCCTGCGGGTGTCCTCGACGGTTTTGCCCCGCCACGAACCCGTCCGGGCATCCCAGCCGGCGCCGCTGACCAGGGCCGTCACCCCGGACGGGGACCGCACCACCAGGTCGACGAACACCGCGTCCCGGACGTCGGCGCTGTCGGTCACGACCTCCAGCGTGTGCTCGCCCGCGCCGAGTTCCCGCTCGTGCCGGAAGAACATCGGCACGGCGCCCCAGTCCGCCGCGTAGTACTCCACCTTCTCCTGCCGCGCCAGCACGTGCCCGTCGAGCAGCACCGTCACCGCGCAGGCGGCACCGACGACGAGCACCGCACGCGCGTCCCCGGCCGGGACCGGGACCGGGAGCCGTCGCCGATAGACCACCCGGCCGTCGGGCCGGACCCCGTCCGGCGGACGCATGAAGCGCGGGCGCGGTCCGAGCCCGCCCGGCCCGGACAGGCAGAAGAAGCTGCCGAGCGGGGTGTCGGCCACGGCCGAGATCGTCGCGGGCCGGTCCTGGGCGTCCGACAGTTCGTACTCGAGCACGTTGCGGTCCCGGTCCACGGTGACCGGAGCCGAAGCCAGGTAGCCGCCGTCGTACGGGCTCAGCGGCTCGCCGTTCCACCACACCCGCTTGACCGCCTCCGCGCCGACGTGAAGCTCGGCCGGGCCCCGACGGCCGGTCTCCACGATCGCCCGGACCCGTGCGGCCGTGCCGGCGGCCGGCACCGGGACACGCGCGAACTCCTCGTTCACCAGCCCCTTGGTGCCCAGCAGGCCACCCTGGTCCGGGTGGCCACGGCTCGATGAGTACACCCCTGTGTCCCAGGCCGAGTCCGGCGGCACCAGCGGCACTTCACCGGCCAGGACCCGCTCCACGTCCCCGGTGCCGAGCGGCTCGGGCGCCCGGTCGAGCGGCACCGGGGGCAGGACACGGACCCGGTTGCCGTAGGTGACCCGGGCCCGCTCCCACACCGTGCCCTCGGTCCACTCCATGGTCCAGATCTGCGGCTCCCGCACCGACGCGCCCGGGGGCAGGGCGAGATCGCCCCAGGTGTTGTCCATCGTCGGCACCAGCCGGCCCTGCCAGCCGGACGAGAGGTCCCGTACCCGGACCGCCGTGGCCTCCGGGGACGGCGCCGGTTCCGCACGGCCCTCGCGCCAGACGACGAGGACCGCCGGGGCGCCCTCCAACGGCACCCCGACGGCCGACGAGACGCCGTCCGCCAGGACCGTGACTTGGGCCGGGGCGCAGGCGCCGGTCGCCGGGTTCCAGACCTCGGCCTCCGCGACGGTGGCCCGGACGGTGACGGACGAGGTGTGCACGGGCTCGGGTGTGGAACCGGTCCGCAGCGGATGCGCGCCGATCTCCGGGAAGGCCGCCGTGACCAGTGCCACCGCCTCGCTCCCCTTCCGCCGGACGAGCAGCGGAACGTCGCCCGTCGCGTGTCCGGCCGCGTCCGCCACCGCCACGGCCGCGGCCTCCGGGTCGCGTACCCGCTCCAGCCGGGGATGGGCGAGCAGCGCCGTCACGACGGAGTCGTCACCGGACCGGCCGGCGGCCGTCGTGGGCGGACGGCCCACGACCACCACCCGCCCGCCCGCGTCCAGGAGTTGGGACAGCCGCCGTGCCGTGCCCTCCTCCAGCACGCTCGCCGAGGGCAGCAGCACCACCCGGTACGCCAGGTCCCTGATCCGCAGGGCGCCGTCCAGGGCCCCGGCGCGCTGGACCGAGGCGTCGTCGACGATGTCGAAGGACACCCCGTGCCGGTCCAGGGCACCGGCGTGCGGCCGGAGCCAGTTGTCGGTGCCGCACAGGTCCAGGTAGTGCCGCTGGGTCTCGTCGGCGAGGGCGTGGCCCTCGCCCAGCCGGCCGTCGCCGAAGTGCCGGACCGGTGCGTCCAGCGGCACGAGCGCCTGCATGGTGGCGGTCGGGTGCAGCACCGCCACATCGGCCGCGTATCCGCCCCACGACATGATCGAGCAGATCCGGGCCACGGCCCGGGAGAACGCCGGGTACTGCCTCCAGTAGGGCTGGCGCCAGTCGGTGGACGGCGGCGCCCACTCGAACCAGCCTCCCGCCGTGCCGAAGTAACTGGCGTGCGGGTTGTACAGGGTGGCGCCGCTGCGCAGGAACGGCAGCAGCCAGTCGTAGGTGTCCTCCAGCGTGCCGCCCCAGCCGGAGGAGTGGAACGCCTCGATCCAGACGCGTTCGTGGCCGTACAGGTGGGCCATCGAGGAGTGCACCTTGGCGTCGCCGTGGTGGTCGCTGCCCGCGGCGCCGTACCAGCGGTGGGTGCGGAAGTAGTCGGTGTAGATCTGCGTGGACTGGGCCGGGTAGCCCGCGCGGGCTGGGTGGCTCTGGTCGCTGCCCAGCAGCATGCCGCGCTCGCGGTGCCAGGCGGCGAGCGGCCGGAACAGGGCCTCCTCGGTCAGTTCCGCCCGGACCGCGTAGTAGTCGGCACGGATCTTCCCCTCCGCGACGCCGGCGTCCGTGCCGAAGAGGGCGGGCAGGTGGTCGAGCAGGTCGTAGCCGCGCCGGGTGCGGAACGCGTCGGCGAAACGGTGGCTCCAGGCGTTGGTGCCGGGCAGTTCGTCCTGGAAACTGCCCGCGATGACGGTGCCCAGGTACTCGGGTACGCGGCGGTCGTACTCGTGGTGGACGGCGTCCATCAGCAGACCCACGGCGTGCGGGTCCAGGTAGTCGAACGCCGTGGGGACGGCGGTGACGAGCCGGACCCCGGTCCCGTCGGCGGCGGCGATCCGGCCGTCCTCGGAGAGGTCGAGCCGCCGCCCCTCCCGGGTGTACGCGGCCAGCGGTGTCCCGGCGTCCGCCGGGCCGACCGTGCCCGCGGCGACCCGCACGTCGCGGCAGCGCAGTGCCAGTCCGTTGGCCTCCGGGTGATGACGCGTCACACCGCCTTGCACATTGGCTCCGGAGAATCCGATCTGGTCGTAGAACCACAGCCGCGTGCCCAGTTCCGCCGAGATCTCGCAGGCGTCGGTGAAGCGCGCCCACCACTCCTCACCGAACCACGCCGGATCGTCGGCCCGGGCTCCGAACGTCGGGCCGGCCGGGGCCAGGTTGATGACGACGAGGTTGTGGACGCCGCCCGCCGCGAACGCCCGCAGCTGCCAGGCGAGTCGCTCGCGGGTGACCTTCGCACCCGACCACCACCACAGGGGAGTGGGGCCGAAGCCACGGGGTGGGTCGTCGAACAGTCGCCGGAGCTCGGGGGAGATCACGGAGGCGGTCCTTCCCCTGAAACGTTTTCAGGCCGCCTTCACCGTAGGTGAGCTGGCCCGGTCACGCCACACCCCCGTCCGGAGTCAGAGAATCCGACTCCGTGTCAGCGATGCGTGCGCGACACCTTGTTGCAACGTTTTTCTCCCCCTATATTCGCTGCGACCAGGCCCCCGGAACCGCGATGTCACCAGACGACGGAGTCGCATCATGGCCGGTACCCGCCCCATCCCCGGACCGCTCTGGAAGGCCGCCGCCCTGTCGGGCATGGCCTCCTATCTCGACGCCGGGCTGATCGTGAGCATCTCCGTCAACCTGGCCATCTACCGCGACAGTTACGACATGGGTGTGTGGATGGCCGGGGCGATCAGCGCGATCGTCACCGGCTGCATCGCCGTCGGATCGCTCGTCGGCGGACGGCTCGCCGACCTCTTCGGCCGCCGCCGCGTCTACAACTGGGACATCTTCTGCTTCGCGATCGGCGCCCTCGTCATCACGCTGGCGCCGGACGACATCACCCTGCTGGCCGGTGTGCTCGTCGCGGGGCTCGCGGCCGGCGCCGACCTGCCGACGTCCCTGGCCGTGGTCTCGGACGCGGCACCCTCCTGGGCCCGGGGGAGACTGGTGGCGTTCACCCAGGTCATGTGGATGCTGGGCATCGCCGTCGCCATCTTCCTCGGCTTCGTCCTGTCCACCACCGGCATGACCGGCGCCCGGCTCATCACCGGGCAACTGGCCGTCGCCGCACTCGTCACCTGGGCCCTGCGGTCCCGGCTGAAGCTGTCCGACGCGCCCGCGCACCCGGACACCGGAAGCGTCCCCGAGGGCATCCCCCTGAAGAGCGTGTGGACCCGCGCCGCGATGCTGCCGATGGCCGCGACGTTCGTGTTCTACGTGACCTGGGGCCTCGGAGCCAACACCTTCGGCCAGTTCGGAACCTATCTGCTCGTCACCGTCAGCGATGCCTCACAGAGCCTGGCCACCGGTATCAACCTGGCCGCCATCCCGATCGGCGTGCTGCTCACCTGCGCCTTCGTGCGCGTCGCCGACACCCCCTGGCGCGACCGGCTGTTCCACGTGGCCGCGGTGGTGCAGATCGTCGCCTTCGTCATCGCGTCCCTCACCGCGGGCGCTCTCGTCGGCATGCTCGTCTTCTTCGCGCTCTACCAGCTCTCCTACCCGTTCGCCGGAGAGGCCAACTACAAGGTGTGGTCCCAGCTCACCCTGCCCGCGGACACCCGCGGCACCACCCAGGGCCTGACCTACGCCCTGTCCAGGGGCGTCTTCGCGGTCGCCGCGTTCTTCACCCCCGCCCTGGCCGACCACAGCCCCACCGTCCTGCTCTGGACGATCACCGCCTGCATGACGGCGGCGGCGTTCGCGGGCGTGTTCATCATCCGCGTCCTGCTCCCCCGTTCCGCGCGCGCCGTACGGGGCCGAGCGGACCTGCCCGTCCCCAGCGCCTGAGCCGCAACGCCCCGACAAGAGCGCCCGGGCCGCAGCGCCCTGCCACGGAGCGCCCGAGCCGCAGCACCCCGACAAGGAGCACTGCCCATGGCAACGACCGCGGACGGCGCGGCCGCACGTTCCGCCGCCCTGCACGACCTGCTCCCGCCGGTCGCCCGGCGCCGCACCCGTATCGGACTGGTCGCCGGCGGACTCGGCACGTACTGGCCGCAGTTCCCCGGCCTCCTTCCGCACCTGCGCGAGTCGGCCGCGTATGTCGCCGGACGCTTCCGGGAGATGGACGCCGACGTGACCGACGCCGGATTCGTCTCCGACGCCCGCGAAGGCGCCCGCGCCGCCGAGGAACTGCGGCGGGCCGACTGCGACCTGATCGTGCTGTTCCTGACGACCTACCTCACCTCGTCGATGGTGCTGCCGATCGCCCAGCGCTCGCACACGCCGGTCCTGGTCATCGACCTCCAGCCGTCCGAGAGGATGGACCACGCCGCCTTCGACACGGGGGCCTGGCTGGCCTACTGCGGGCAGTGCCCCGTCCCCGAGGTCGGCAACGTCTTCCGGCGGGCCGGCATCCCCTTCCGGTCGGTGTCGGGCTGGCTGCGCCAGGAGTCCGCCTGGCGGCGCATCGAGCAGTGGATCCGGGCCGCGCACATCCGTGCCGCGCTCCGGCACGCCCGGCACGGTCTCATGGGGCACGTGTACCCCGGCATGCTCGACGTGCAGACCGATCCGACGCTGCTCGCCACGACGTTCGGCTCCCACGTGGAGGTCCTGGAGTTCGACGACCTGCGGCACCGGGTGGAACGGGTGACGGAGGCCGAGACCCGGGAGCGGATGGCGCTCGCCCGGCAGATCTTCACCCTGGACGAGAGCGTCGTGGAGGAGGACTTCGCCTGGGGCGCGACCGTGTCCGTCGCCCTGGACCGGCTGGTCGCGGACTTCGGGCTCGACAGCCTCGCGTACTACCACCGCGGCCTCGACGGTGAGCTGCACGAGCGACTCGGGGCGGGCATGATCCTCGGCGCCTCGCTGCTCACCGCCCGGGGCGTGCCCGCGGCCGGCGAGTACGAACTGCGGACGTCGGTGGCTCAGTTGGCGTCCCAGAGCGTGGGCGCCGGAGGTTCCTTCACCGAGATCCAGGCCCTGAACTTCGAGGACGGCGTGGTGGAGATGGGCCACGACGGCCCCGCCCACCTCGGGGTCGGCGCCCGCGACCCGCTGCTGCGCGGGCTCGGTGTCTACCACGGCAAACGCGGATGGGGAGTGAGCGTCGAGTTCGACGTCCGGCACGGGCCCGTCACCCTGCTGGGCCTCGGCCAGGACGCCGACGGCAGTCTGTCCTTCGTCACCTCCGAGGGCACCGTCGTACCCGGGCCGCTGCTGGAGATCGGCAACACCACCAGCCGCGTCGACTTCGGCCGTGACCCCGGCGAATGGGTCGACGCCTGGAGCGCCACGGGCGTCGGCCACCACTGGTCCCTCACGGTGGGCCGCCACACGGCCGACTTCCGGGCCGCCGCGAGCCTGCTGGGCATCGACCACCGGCACGTCTGACGACCACCGGCAGGCGGCCGTCTGCCTCCACCCCGCGGGCGGCGTGTCGGCGTACCGCGGCCGGGACGAGATCCGGGCGGGCCCGGCGACGGTGGTCGAACCCGTCCCCGATCCCCTGGCCTGACGCGCGCACCCGAGCACAGCGTCGGCCCGCCGGGCCCCACCCGGGGAGGGCCGTGTCACCGAAAGCCGATATGGACGGCCGGGAGGGGCACCCGCGGCCGACGGCGAGCCTGCCGACGACGGCGCCCCGTCCGTTCCTCAGCCGGCCAAGGCCGAGCGCCGGCGGGGCGGGCCCCCGCGCCGCCCTCCCGGGCCCGGTCGAGGTGGTCGCGGATCAGCGCGTCGACCGCACCGGGGTACAGGAACGGCTCGCACCGCATGGTGACCCGGCACGCCTCGACCAGGTCGCGGTCCGCGACGGACGTGAGGACATGACGCGAGGCCCCCGCCCCGAGCGCCTCGAAGTAGTCCTGCTCGTTGTCGTAAATGGTCAGGATCAGGATCCCCGTCTCCGGGCAGGTCCGGGACAGCTCCCGGGCGCTGGGACGGGAGCACCGCGTGGCGCCGCCTCGGGACCGTCACCCCAGCGTGTGCGCTGACCGGCCCGGCCGCCATCCGGAACGGCACCCATTTCCGGGCGAACACCCCGCCCACGCGGTCCGGCGTTCGTCAGGCGCTGTCAACGGGAAGGATGGGGGTGGGGCCCGATGGTGCGAGCCGCCGGAGGGGGGAGAGGCTGAAGCCCTGGTGAGGCGGTCGCGTCACCCGGCACAGCCGCACCCGTCGCCTGCCTCCCCGCGCACCGCCACAGGACCCGCACCCAGGACTTGTCATGACCTTGGCCGCGCCTGCCTCGAAGCGCTCGGGTCCGGGAAGGAGAAGCCGTGCCCCCGTCGGAAGACCACCGTCTGGTGGATCTCGAAGCACGACTCGAGCGGGAGGACCCCCGGTTCGTGCGTGGGATGAGCTCTGGCCGCCCCGCCCGGCCCCGCGAGTACCGTCGGACCGGAGCCTGGTGGGGGCTGGCGCTCGGAGTCGCCCTGCTGGTCTCCGGCATCGCCTGGGCCCAGGGTCTGCTCATCGCGGGCGGGCTGGTCCTCGTCGGCATGGCGGCCCAGCTGGCGGATCCGGACCCGGCCCGCATGACCCACCGGGGGTTCGGGCGCCGCTGACGCGGGCGGCCCTCCGGGGTGCCTCACACGGCGGCGGGCCGCCGTGGTGTGCGCCGTCAGGGTGTTCTGGTAACCCATGTGCACGCCCCGGATGGTGAGACGGCCCGGCCCGACTGACGGTGGTTCACGTCGAGGCCGGGTCTGGTGAGCTGGCGAGGCGTCAGCTGCCCGGCTCGCGACGGAAGGACTCACCGATGCGCTCTGCCCGCATGATGCTCGCGACGGCCACCGCCACGGCCGCCCTCGCGATCGCCGCACCCGCCGCTTACGCCGACGCCACGGGCGACGGGGACCACGACTCGACTTCCTACAGCAAGGAGCACCACAAGGAGCACCACAAGGACGGCGACCACCACAAGCCCCACGGTGGGGTGCACACGGGTGGCGGAGCGCTGGCCGCGGTGAGCGCGGACGACTGGGACGGCTCCGGCGAGGAGGACAAGGGCGACAAGGGCGAAGAGGGCAAGCACGAGGAGCACGGCAAGGAGCACGGCAAGGAGGACGGAGAGGAGAAGGGCTGGGAGGGCAAGCACCACAAGCCGCACGGTGGCGTGCACACCGGTGGCGGGGCCCTGGCCTCCGTGAACTCGGACGACTGGCAGAGCTCCGGCGAGGGCGCCTGGGGCGGCAAGCAGGAAGAGGGCGGCTCCGGGAAGCACGAGAAGGGCGACTGGAGCGACAAGCACGACAAGGGCTCCTGGGAGGGCAAGCACGACAAGCCGCGCGGCGGCATGCACACCGGTGGCGGCGGTCTGGCCTCCGCGCCGGGCGTGACCGCCGGCGGGCTGGCCGCCCTGGCGGTGGCCGGCACCGGTATGTATGCGCTGCGCCGCCGGAAGGCCACGCAGGGCGCCGTGTGACCGGCCCGACCGTATAGCCGCCGTGGCCGCCGCACGTGCCCCGCACGTCGCGGCGGCCCGGCTCGTCCTCCCGCGTGCCGTACCCGCTGCCGTGCCCGAATGAGGTGGTTCTCGATGGCAGCCCCTCCCTCCACCCTGTCCGACCTCGGCCCCGCACCGTCCAAGCGGCGCTTCCGCGCCTTCGTGACGGTGGTCTGGTCGGTGGCCGCCCTCGTGCTGACCGTGAAGCTGCTGGGCGGCGGTGGCGAGTCGCCCGACGACGCCGGCCCACCGCACGCGCCGCCCGCCGTGGCCGCCTCCTCGGCCGCCCCGGACCTGCCCGACACGCGCACGTCCGCGGCGCCGGACCGGCCCCAGGGCCCGCACCTGCCGCGATCCCGGCCGGTCCGTCTGCTCATTCCCAAGATCTCGGTCGACGCGCCCTTCACCGACCTGGCCATCAACCCGTCGGGTCAGCTGGAGCCCCCGCCGCCGAACGACACCAACCTGGTCGGCTGGTACGCCAAGGGCCACACACCGGGGGAGACCGGCACCGCGATCATCGCCGGGCACGTGGACACCGCGACGTCCCCGGCCGTGTTCGCCGGGCTCGGCGAGCTGAAGAAGGGCGACCGGTTCCAGGTCGTGCGGGCCGACGGCAGCAAGGCGACCTTCGCCGTGGACGCCGCCCAGTCGTTCGCCAAGGCCGCCTTCCCCAGCGACCGCGTGTACGGCGACACGCCACGGGCTCAGGTCCGGCTCATCACCTGCTCGGGTTCCTACGACCGCCAGGCCCGGGACTACACCGAGAACCTGGTCGTCTTCGCCCACCTCGTCTGACTTCCGGGGCCCCGGCCTGACTTGGTGTTTTACAGTGACTGTCACCAGTTCAGGCGACTGTGGGACCTGTGAGGGATTCGCGAACCATGACGACCGAAACGTTTGAGTTCCAGGTAGAGGCGCGTCAGCTGCTCCAGCTGATGATCCACTCGGTCTACTCGAACAAGGATGTCTTCCTGCGGGAGCTCGTCTCCAACGCCTCCGACGCGCTCGACAAGCTGCGTCTGGAGAAGCTGCGGGACGACTCCCTCGACGCCGACGTCTCGGACCTGCACATCGAGCTCCACGTCGACAAGGAGGCCCGCACCCTCACGGTGCGGGACAACGGCATCGGCATGTCCTACGACGAGGTCGGACAGCTCATCGGCACCATCGCCAACTCGGGCACCGCCACCTTCCTCAAGGAGCTGGAGGAGGCCAAGGAGGGAGCCGGGGCCGAGGGGCTCATCGGCCAGTTCGGCGTCGGTTTCTACTCCGGGTTCATGGCGGCGGACGAGGTGACGCTGGTGACCCGGCGGGCCGGCGAGCGCCAGGGGACCCGCTGGACGTCGCGCGGCGAGGCCACGTACACCCTGGAGCGGGTCGACGACGCGCCGCAGGGCACGTCCGTCACGCTCCATCTCAAGCCCGCCGATCCCGAGAACCAGCTGCACGACTACACCTCGGAATGGAAGATCCGGGAGATCGTCAAGCGCTACTCGGACTTCATCACCTGGCCGATCCGGATGGTCCCGGAGGCGAAGGACGGCGAGGACGCGCCCGAGCCCGAGACGCTGAACTCGATGAAGGCCCTGTGGGCGCGCTCGCGCGACGAGGTGTCCGACGACGAGTACCACGAGCTGTACAAGCACATCAGCCACGACTGGCGCGAGCCGCTGGAGACGATCCGGCTCCAGGCCGAGGGCACCTTCGAGTACCAGGCCCTGCTCTTCGTCCCCTCGCACGCCCCGCACGACCTGTTCACGCGGGACTTCAAGCGCGGCGTCCAGCTGTACGTGAAGCGCGTGTTCATCATGGACGACTGCGAGGCGCTGCTGCCGCCGTACCTCCGCTTCGTCAAGGGCGTCGTGGACGCACAGGATCTCTCGCTCAACGTCTCCCGGGAGATCCTCCAGCAGGACCGGCACATCCGGATGATGCAGCGCCGGCTGACCAAGAAGGTGCTGTCCACGGTCAAGGAGATCAAGACCAAGGACGCCGACCGCTACGCCACCTTCTGGCGTGAGTTCGGCACCGCCCTGAAGGAGGGCCTGGTCACCGACTCCGAGAACCGCGACGCCATCCTCGCCGTCTCCTCGTTCGCGACCACCCACTCCGACGACGAGCCGACCACGCTCGCGCAGTACGTGGAGCGGATGAAGGACGGCCAGGACGACATCTGGTTCATCACCGGCGAGTCCCGCCAGAGCATCGAGAACTCCCCGCACATGGAGGCGTTCCGGGACAAGGGCATCGAGGTCCTGCTGCTCACCGACGCCGTCGACGAGGTCTGGGTCGACGCCGTCGGCGAGTACGAGGGCAAGAAGCTGCGCTCCGTCACCAAGGGCGAGATCGACCTCGACGCCGAGGGCGAGGAGAAGGCCGGCGAGGAGCGGGAGAAGCAGGCCGAGGAGTACGCCGGGCTGCTCGGCTGGATGCGGGAGCGGCTCCAGGAGGACATCAAGGAGGTCCGCCTCTCCACGCGGCTCACCGTCTCCCCGGCCTGCATCGTCTCCGACGCGCACGACCTGACCCCGGCCCTGGAGAACATGTACCGGGCGATGGGTCAGGAGGTGCCCCGCACCAAGCGGATCCTGGAGCTCAACCCGGGCCACCCGCTGGTGAAGGGGCTGCATAAGGCGTACCAGGCGAGCGAGGACCGTACGGAGCTCGCCGAGTCCGCGGAGCTGCTGCACACCCTGGCGGTGCTGGCCGAGGGCGGCCAGCCCAAGGACCCGGCGCGCTTCGTCAGGCTCGTGGCCGACCGCCTGGAGCGCACGCTGTAGTCAGCGCCGGAGCAGGCCGTGTCAGGGGTGGTCCGGGGTGCCCGCGGGCCGGGTGCCGGGCGGGGGCGTGCCGGTGCCCGGCGGGACGATCTCGCCCTGGACCACCCGCGGCGCCGGGGCCGTTCCGGCCTCCTCGTCCTTGGCCGCGCGGGCCTCGGCCTTGAGGATGCGGGCCGCCTTGCCGGCCGAGCGGGTCAGCTCGGGGAGCTTCTTGATCCCGATGACGGCTATGACGACGATGAGAATGATCGCGAGTTCGCTCAGTCCGAACATGGTGTCCTGTCCTCTCTGGCCCGGGCCGGGCACGGCGTGAGCGTATCGGGCGGGGAGCACGGCGTGATCGCCGTCCCGGGATGCGATCCCGGGTGCCGGCGCAGGTGGGGGAGCATCCCGCGGTCGAGCGGTTCCTGCCGCCGGACCAGCCGGGCGTGATCCACCCGGTCGGCGGCCGGGGGCGCACCGCGGCGGTGCAGGCCCGTGTACAGCAGCCCGGCCAGGCCGGCGAGGCCGGTCGGGGCCGCCACGAGCGCCAGGGTCCAGCCGGCCGCGACGAGCGATCCGGGCAGGGGGCCGAGGGCGTCGGCGACGTGCAGCAGGCCGCCGATCAGGAGCAGCGCCGCTGCGGACGTGCCGGCCACGAGCGGGGTGAGCACCGCGAGGACCGGCAGCAGTTCGCCCGTGCCGGGCAGGCGCCACGCCTCGTGCCGGGCCGCCCCGCGCACGGCGAGGCAGGAGCGGTAGGGCGTCCAGGAGCCGTGAGACGGTCCGCTCACGCGCGGACGGCGTTCCGCTCCCGTGCCTGCTCGCGTGCGTCCCGGCGGAACGCCCACGCCATGTCGGGCTCCATCACCCAGCGGAACACCCGCCGCACGGGCGGGGTGCACAGCACGGTCACGAGCACCGCGGCGCCGACCGTGACGAGGAGCTCGCCCGGCGGCCGGTGCACCCACGCCGGCTCGTACCAGCCCCAGAACTTGGAGGCCTGTGCGACGAAGCCGTGCAGCAGGTAGCCGTAGAGCGTGCCCGCGCCCAGCACGGTGAACCAGGTGCGGCGGCCGGGCACCCAGGCGAGGAAGCAGGCGACCAGGACCAGCGAGCAGCCGAACGTCACCAGCGTCATGACCGGTCCGTACCAGGAGGGCGCGGCCAGTTCCTCGGCGCTGTCGCGGTGGTAGAACCAGGCACCGCTCATCCGCGGGACTGCCCAGTAGGCCACGGCGAGCGCACCGGCGAAGACCGGCACGCCGAGGATCCGTGCCGCACGGCGCCGCACCAGCCGGAAGTGCTCGGGCCGCAGCAGCAGACCGACGACGAAGTACGGCAGGAACTGCAGCGTGCGCTGCAGATCGAGGTCGTTGCCGACGGACGGCGAGAGCGTCGCCAGCATCGCGATGACCAGGGCGACCGGCAGCGGCCACCGCACGCGCTGCCAGATCGGCGTGGTCAGCCGCCAGATGAACAGGGCGATCAGGAACCAGGTCAGGTAGAGGGGGTCCAGCAGGCTCACCGGCCGGTCCGGTTCCTGGTCCGTCCACCGGGTGAACAGGGTGTACGCCGTTTCGAAGACGACGTACGGCACGACGAGCCCCGTGACCAGGCGCTTGATTCGGCCGGGGCTCGCGTCGAAGGAGCGCGAGAAGTAGCCGGAGACCACGATGAAGGCCGGCATGTGGAAGGCGTACACGACCATGTAGAGCGCGGAGGCCGCCCGGCTGCCGTCCCGCAGCGGTTCCCAGGAGTGCCCGATCGCCACCAGCACGATCGCCAGGTACTTCGCGTTGTCGAAGAACGCGTCCCGGCGGGCGGCCGGTTCCACCGCGGGCGGGGCCGCCCGCTCCGTCCCGTCGGCCCGGACCGCGCGGAGGCGCAGGGTGTCCTCGCTCATCACGCCTCCCGCGCGGCATGTGGGGAACCCGGACGGGTGTATGCGCGTCTTGCCGGAGATGCGGCGATGGGGTGCCGGTGCGACATCCCCGCCGCCTCACCGAAGCGGAGCGACGTAAACCGCTTTCCGCATAGCTGTAGCACGGATCACACGGACGGTGGTGCCGCCGTGCCCGGGAAGCGGCGGCACCTCGCAGTTCACGGAGCAGTCGGCGCCGTTCAGGCGGGCGGCGGTGAAGCCGAGGGTGACCGAGCCCGTCGCGGGGATCGACGCGGTGCACGGGGCGGCCGCCACGCTCACCGCGGAGCCGCTCTGGGTCGCCGTGCCGTCCCACCGGTGGGTGATGCGCCGGCCGTCCGGGAAGGTCCGGCGCAGCGTCCAGCCGTTGATCGCCGCCGTGCCTGTGTCGCGCAGGACGACCTATCCCTGGAATCCGCCGGGCCGGCTGCCCGTCACCCGGTAGCCGACCCCGCAGTCGGTGCGGTACGAACGGCGACCCGTACGCGCGAGGTTCAGGAACACGCGTACGGGTCGCCGCGACCGGCATCCGCTTCCGTAGGGCACCCCCGGGCGGGGTGGGTTGACCCACCCGCGCCAGTCGTTCTCCGCGGGCACGTACTCCGTCGGGTGCGGCTCGGTCCTTCGGGTCCCGTTCGACCCTTTCTTCACTCGCCCGGCCACATGATCCCCCATCCGGTCACATGCTCCCCCCGCCCGGCCAAAGCGATTCAGGTTCCCGGGATTTCTGAGAAGAAACAAGGGAATTCGGCTGCGTGTTCGTCCGCGGACAGGGCAACAGGAGCAGCGGAGGTTGATAACTATGGTTCCCCTGCTTCTTGTCCTGCTGCTGGCCCTGGTTCTGTTCGGTGCGGGTTTCGCGCTGAAGGCCCTGTGGTGGATCGCGGTGATCGTGCTGGTGCTCTGGCTGCTGGGCTTCGTCCTGCGCAGCGCGGACAGTGGTGGCCGTAGGGGCCGCTGGTACCGCTGGTAGACCGGCGTAGAGCCGCGGCGAGAAAAACTTCAGGAATGGGGTAAAAGAAAGTGACCCGATTCTCTCCTGGGAAAGGCGTTCCATTTCCATGGCCGACACGAAAGATGTCGTAGAACTCATTCTTCAGGACCACCGGCGCATGGAGGACCTCTTCCGCCGCATGCGGAGCATCGAGGACGACCGCGCGGGTGCCCTGAGGGAGTTCGCCGACCTGCTGATCGCGCACGCGCAGGCGGAGGAGGCCGAGGTCTACCCGGCGCTCAAGCGGTACAAGAACATCGATGACGAAGAGGTCGAGCACGGCGAGCACGAGCACGACGAGGGCAACGAGGCCCTCCTGGAGCTCCTCGAGGTCGAGGAGGTCGGCTCCGACGAGTGGGACTCGAAGCTCGAGGAGCTGGTCGAGGCCGTCACGCACCACGCCGACGAGGAGGAGCGCACCATCCTCAACGGTGCGCGGGAGAACGTGGCGATGGAGCGGCGCGAGGAGCTCGGTGTGGCGTTCATGCGGGAGCGGGAGCGCCGGCTGAAGGCCGGGTGCGGTTCCGTGGAGAACGTACGCAAGATCGTCGAGTCCTGACTCGGCCAGGCCGGCCCTGGTGGTCACCGCCCCCGTGCGGTGACCACCAGGGCCGGCCGCTGTCGTGGGCGCGCCGCCGCCGACGGGCCTCAGACGGGTGGTGCGTCGGCCGCGCGCAAGGCGGTGCGGATACCGAAGGTGACCACCACGATCAGGCACACGGCGATGACGGCCTCGGCCCAGAAGAAGGCGAACCAGTCCATCACGCAGCCGATCGGCGGAGTGCCGGGGGCGGTGTTGCGGAACGCCGCGAGCGCGAACAGCGTGGCGGCCATCCAGGCGAGGGCGGGCCAGACCAGGCCCTGCCTGCGGGTCGTCAGGTACCAGGCTCCGAGCAGCACGGACGACGCCAGCGCCCACATCGCCACCATCATGAAGACCGCGAAGGTGAGCAGGCTGCCCGACCGGGACAGCTTCAGCGCCACGGCGGCCTCCTGCCCGGAGGGCGGGGGTGTCACCGAGACGGAGAAGAGCGTGTCGGCGTTGGAGAAGAGCATCCGCACCGGCACGGGCTCGCCGCCCAGCACGGCCCAGAACTCGATGTCGGTGTCGTAGGTGTCGAACGGGTAGTCGCTGATCGAGCCACCCGTGATCGCGACCCGTACGTCCTTGGGCGCGAGCCGCTCGTGCGCCGCGAATGCCAGGTCGCTGAGCGTCGCCACGGACGTCTGGAGGCTCAGATCGGACACCGGGGCGGTCCCGTCCTGCTCGCCGAGGCTCCCGCGCGGCCTGACCCGGACGCGCAGGACGAGCTCTCCGGCTGCGGCGTCGACGCTCTGGACGGTGGCCTCCACGTCCACCCGGTCGGCGGCCCGGGATCCGGCCGTGTGCACCGTGTCCTTCGCCTGCCGCTCGGTGTACTGCAGCCACGACCCCACCGACACGGCCACCAGGATCAGGACCGCGAGCGGGATCAGGACCAGCAGGACGGACGGCCCGGAGCGCGGCTTGCGGGGAGCGTGCGGGGGCGGGGCCATGGGTGACTCCGATGCGGTGGGCAGGGCGACGGGCTCGTCCCGCCCGGCGGGAAGTCACCCTCCGATCACAGGCAGCCACTGTAAGTGCTGGGCGCCGCGACTTCACGGAGGCGGCCGGTCAGGGGCTGTGCCGATGCGGGCACGCCGCGCGGGGTCGGAGGCATCGGGCATGCGCACGTCGGTCACTCGGGTCGGGAGCCGCGTCACGGTGGGGCGGGTGTCGGCGAAACGGCGGGGGAATGCCGTTTCCATGGCGGGGGCGGCAACCTGTATCTCCGTCCAGGCCGGTGCAATGCTCGGGCAGGCCATGTGCGGGTCACTACAGGGGGGTTGTCCGGACATTCTCTCGCGCCTAGGGTCCCTTCCGAGTGCAAGCGCTTTCCAAAGCGTGTGTCCGCCGGCCGTCCGAGGAGCGCCGCATGTCCTTGTCCCCCACCCGCCGCCGTGTGGCCGTCGTCGGCACCGGAGCCATCGTCAGCGGCAGCCATCTGTCCGCGCTCCGGGCTCACGCCGACCGGGTGGAACTGGTGGCCGCCGTCGATGTCGACCAGGAGCGCCTCGACGCCTTCCGCGAGCTGGCCGGTGCGCAGGTCGCCGGGTACACCACGATGGAGGCGATGCTGGACGCCGTACGGCCCGACCTGGTCCTCATCGGGACACCGCCGTCCCTGCACCGCGACCAGACCGTCGCCGCGCTGAAGGCGGGTGCCTGGGTGCTGTGCGAGAAGCCGCTCACCCTGTCGCTCGCCGAGTACGACGAGATCGCCGCCGCCGAGGAGGCCTCCGGCGGGTACGCGTCGGTCGTGTTCCAGCACCGCTACGGATCCGGCGCCGTGCATGCCCGCGAGCTGATCGCCGGCGGCGAGCTGGGAGCCCCGCTCGTGGCGCACTGCCAGACCACCTGGCACCGGGACGCGGCGTACTACGCGGTGCCGTGGCGCGGGAAGTGGGCCAGTGAGGGCGGCGGCCCCACCATGGGCCACGGCATCCACCAGTACGACCTGCTGCTGCACCTGCTCGGTGAGTGGGAGGAGATCCAGGCCATGGCCGCGCGCCTGGTCCACGACACCGAGAGCGAGGACGTCTCCACCGCCCTGGTGCGGTTCCGGAGCGGCGCCCTCGCCACCGTCGTCAACAGCGTCCTCTCCCCGGACGAGGTGAGCCGCATCCGCATCGACTGCGCGGACGCCACGGTCGAGCTCACCCACCTGTACGGCCACACCAACGACAGCTGGGCCTACACCCCGGCCCCCCACGTCGCCTCCGAGCGCACCACCGCCTGGCGCGCCCCCGCGGCCGACGTGCCCAGCTCGCACACCGCTCAGCTGGGCGCACTCCTCGACGCCTACGACGCCGGCACCCGCCCACCGGGCAGCGGACACGACGCCCGCGCCACCCTGGAGTTCGCCGCCGCCCTGTACAAGGCGGCGTTCACCGGCCGCTCGGTGCACGCGGGGGAGATCGGCCCCGGCGACCCGTTCTACGAGGCCACGCACGGCGAGTACCCCGACTGGGCCCCCAAGGAGCGCGCATGACCATCCGCGTCACCCACACGCACGGCGAGAACATCGCCGTCACCGCAGGCGGCACGGAGATCCTCCGCTACGTCTACCGCCCCGACCCGGATCCCTTCGAGTCCCGCAAGCCCTACGCCCACCCCGTGCGCACCCTCTCGGGGCGTACCGTCACCGGCTACCGCCCGAACGACCACCGCTGGCACAAGGGCCTGCAGATGACCGCGAGCCATCTGTCCGGCCAGAACTTCTGGGGCGGCAACTGCTACGTCCACGGCCAGGGCTACCTCCCCCTGCCCGAGCGCGTCGGCTCGATGCGGCACGACGGCTTCGCCGACTTCACCGTCGAGGAACACCGCCTCGCCTTCACCGAGAACCTCACCTGGATCGAGAACGGCGGCGAGGAATGGGCGCGCGAGGTGCGCGGCCTGACCGTCCACTCGGTGGACGAGGAGGCCGGTTCCTGGGCCCTGGACTGGTCGATCCACCTCACCAACACCCGCTCCGCACCGCTGGTGTTCGGCTCCCCGACCACCGCGGGCCGTGACATGGCCGGCTACACCGGACTCCAGTGGCGCGGCCCGCGCGACTTCACCGGCGCCAGCGTCTTCGCCCCGGACACCGACGCCGACGCGGGCAAACTGATGGGCACCCAGAGCCACTGGATCGCCTTCACCACCGAGCACGACGACGTCGACGGCCACTCCACCCTGGTCTTCGCGCACGCGCCCGAGAACCTCGACGGGACGTCCCCCATCCACGAGTCGCACTGGTTCGTCCGCTCCGAGCCCTTCCCGACGGTCGCGTTCTCCTGGGCGTTCTTCGAGGAGTTCGAGCTGCCGCCGGGGGAGTCCTTCGGCTACCGGTACCGCATGGTCGTCGCCGACGGAGCCTGGGACCGCGACCGCGTCGGCACGCACCTGGAGGCCCTGCCGTGGTGAGCGAACCCGGTCCGGCGGGTCTTCCGCACCCGCTGCCCGGTGCGATCGGCCTGTCCCGTCTCAGCGCCTACGACTGGGAGGCCGCCGACGGCGTCTGCGGCGGCAGCCCGCACCTGCATCTGGTGTGCACGGAGGCCTACGTCGTCACCGGCGGCCGGGGCGCGGTCCAGACGCTGAGCCCCGACGGTTACCGGGACATCCCCCTCGAAGCCGGCTCGATCGCCTGGTTCACGCCGGGCACCGTGCACCGCATGGTGCAGGGCGGCGATCTGCGCATCACCGTGCTGATGCAGAACAGCGGCCTGCCCGAGGCCGGTGACGCGGTGTTCACCTTCCCGCCCGAGGTGCTCGCCGACCCGGAGAAGTACGCCGCCGCGGCCACCCTGCCGCCCGGCACCGGACCGGAGACGGCCGCGGCCGCCCGGCGCCGCAGGGACCTCGCCGTCGAGGGCTACCTCGTCCTGCGCGAAGCCCTCGTCGCCGGCGGCAACGGCCCGTACCGCGACTTCCAGCGCGCCGCCGCCCGGTTGGTGCGCGACAAGGTGCCCACCTGGCAGGCGCTGTGGCGGGAGGGCGCCCTGGCCACCGCGGAGCGCACCGGCGCCCAGCTCCAAGCCCTGGCCGCCGGCGAGCCCGCCTACCTGGGCGAGGCCACCGCCCACGGGGCCGCGCCCACCCGGCTCGGCGGCTTCGGCATGTGCGGCCGGCGCGACGAGTACGCGCTGCCGGGCACCACGCTGCCGTACCAGGGCTTGTCTGACAAACGATCACCGTGTGGGTTCACGGAGTCAGAAGAGCCTTGAGCCAGGACGACTCCGGCGTGGTGGCGGTCAGTGAGCTCGTCGACCGGGTTGCGCCAGTTCGGAGCTGCTTGAGGTGGAGCGCCGTTCAGCGTTCGCGGTAGATGTTCGCTCGGAGAGGGGCTCGCACAACCCGTGCCCTTCAGGGAGTTCACGCCACGGAACCCCGGTCGGCAGCCGACGGTTCCTGGGACGATGACGGCGGGTTCTGTCCAGCCCTGTTCGTTGCCCTGGACGATGGCGAACACCAGGCAGCCGATGGCGAGGGCCGTGCAGGTTGCGCCGATGACGTCGGGTCGTGGGGTGGGGGTCCTCGGTGTAGGGGGCCAGTGCTGCCGCGGCAGCCCCCGCGACCAGGGCGGTGATGGCACTGGCGACGAAGATGGAGCGCCAGGTGAACTGCATCATTCGTCGGTCGTCCATCCGTCGGTCGTCGCTCTGCCCTGTGTGACCGGAAGTGCAGCGGGCCCCCGCGCCGGGCATCGGCGCGGGGGTCTGGACGGACGTTCGGCCGGCGGGGCCCGCCGAGGTCAGGGCAGGTCGGGCAGTGGACGGGTGGAGATCTCGTGGGCTTCGTCCGCCGGGAGTCCGAGCATGCGGAGGATCATCTCGGCCATCTGCTCACCGGCCGCGGCGTCGAGATCGCGCGCCGAGTCGAGCTGGATCAGACCGATCAGCGCGCCGCCGACCGCCGACAGGGCCACGATCGGGTCTTCGAAGGTGAAGCGGCCGGACGCCTTGCCGACTTCCAGGTCACGGAGGGCGCGCGGGCCGAGCCCGGTGGCGCCGTTGATGTGGGGCAGGCCGCGCAGGCGCAGGATCTGAGTGATCTCGGGATGCGAGGCGGCCAGGCGCAGAGTGAGGCGGATGCTGGCGGCGAAGACTGCGGCGGGGTCGTCGATGTCCTCGGTGACACTGTCGAGCAGTTGGCCGTACTCCTCCAGGGCGTCGCCGACCGCCGCGTCGAACAGGTCGTTCTTGGTGTCGAAGTGGTTGTAGAACGTGCCGAAGCCCACGTCGGCGCGGTCGGCGATCTCCTGGATGCTGGCTGAGGTCTCGCCGGTCTCGGCCAGGATCTGCCGTGCGGCGCCGATGAGCGCCTGGCGGGTGCGCGCCCGGCGGCGTTCGAAGCGGTTCGCGGTCGCCGGGCCGTCGCTGGTGTCGGGCTGGTTCTGCATAGCACCAGTCTAGGCGGATTCAGATCTGATGATTCCATCACTCCTGCACTTGACGATTGGGCCTCCAAGTTTGATGCTTCTATCAATTAAGAGCTTCTCATCAGAAGCCCATCCGTTCGAGCCACCATTGACGGAGCCCCCATGTCGGACGACCGTGCCCGCCCGCCCGGACCCATCACCGCACACCAGGACCTGCACAGCGAGCACGGGCCGCTGCGCGGGGAACACCCCGGCCGCGCCCGGCAGCCCGTGATCAAAGTGGCGGACCTGGCCTGGCTGGAATTCGAGAAACCCGACCTGGCCCGCGCCGAAGTGTTCGCCCGCGACTTCGGCTTCGCCGTCGCCGAGCGCACCAGCCGGGCGCTGTATCTGCGCGGCACCCTGCCCGGCTCGGCGTGCGTGGTAGTGCGCCACGGCCGCACCTCGCGGTTCCTCGGCCCGGCGTTCCGGGCCGCCGAGCGCGCGGACCTGGACCGCCTGGCCCGCGCCACCGGCCATCCGGCCCGCGAACTCGGGGAGTTCGGCGGTGGGCGGGTCGTGGACCTGGCCGACCCGTCCGGCTTCCCGGTCCGTGTCGTCCACGGCACCGAGCAGCTCCCGGCCCTGCCCGAACAGCCCCCGCTCCCGCTCAACTTCGGCGGCCATCGCATCCGGACCAACACCACCCAGCGCCCGCCGCGCGAACCCGCCCGGATCCAGCGGCTGGGCCACGTGGTGCTGGAGACGCCGAGGTTCACCCGGGCCCTGGACTGGTACCTGGACACCCTCGGGCTGATCGTCAGCGACTTCCTGTTCCTGGACGGCCGGCGCGACCGCGGGCCCACGATGGCGTTCATCCGCTGCGACCAGGGCAGCACGCCGGTCGACCACCACACTCTCGCGATGCACCTGGGTCCGCGCACCGGCTACGTCCACTCCGCCTACCAGGTCACCGACCTCGACGCGATCGCCGCCGGCGGGCAGTACCTCGCCGAGCGCGGCTACCGGCGCAGCTGGGGCATCGGCCGGCACATCCAGGGAAGCCAGCTCTTCGACTACTGGCGCGACCCGGACAGGCTGATGGTCGAGCACTTCGCCGACGGCGACCTGTTCGACTGCGACCTGGAACCCGGCTGGGCCCCGATGTCCGCGAGCGGCCTGGCCCAGTGGGGCCCGCCCGCCACCCGCGACTTCCTC
>NZ_JAKEIO010000050.1 GCF_021474405.1 [Streptosporangium] indianense | reverse complement strand
CCTCGGGGCCGGGCCGCGGCGCCCGGCCCTCGGCCGTGCCCCCCCCTCCCCGGGACACGTCTCCCCCCCGGTCGCCCGCCCGCCCCCCCCGCCCCGCACCCAGGCGACCGAGCCCCAGGCCCGGCACCCCCACCCCCGGGGAGGCGACCGACCGGGCGGAACCGTCCCGCCGCGCCCCGTCCGCCAACCCCACCTCGATCCGCCCCGTCCCGTCGGCGTCCCGCCCGGGCACGGACCGTGAGACGGTGTCGGACAGCCGCTGAACGGCACCGGCGGGGGCCGCGGGTGACGCCGGAGGTCAGGCACCGGACGACGGGTCGGCGCGCACGGGACCACGGCTCCTGCGCGGCCCGGTGGCGCCGGTAGCCTGGCCGTATGGCACTTGCATGCAACGCATTGCCCCACTGCTTCCTCTGACGCCGCGGTGAGGACGGCGACGTGCTCGGTCACGTCGCCGTCCTCGGCGTACCCGCCCCCGGCCGCCGGTTCACGGTGGCCGGCCGGCGCACGCCGACGCCTCACCGTCCGCCGCCCGCACGCGATGCACCGCCCCGCCGCGGCCGCGTCGCGTTCCGAGGAGCACCCCTTGTCTTGCGATCGTCTTCTGTCCGTCCTGACCTGCCCGCTGTGCCCGTCCGCCCTCGAACACACCGCCGGTGCGCTGCGGTGCGCGAGCCGGCACACCTTCGACATCGCCCGCCACGGCTACGTCAGTCTGCTGACCGGCCACCGGCGGGCCCCGAGCGCCGACTCCCCCGGCATGGTCCGCAGCCGCGCCGCGTTCCTCAACGCCGGGCACTACGACCCGCTCGCCCGCACCCTCGCGCGGCTCGCCTCGGACCTGGCCCCGCCCGACGGCACCGTGCTGGATGCCGGGGCGGGCACCGGCCACTATCTGGCCGCGGTCCTGGACGCCCTCCCCGAGGCCCACGGGCTGGGACTGGACAGCTCCGCCGCCGCCCTGCGCGTGGCCGCCCGGGCGCACGCCCGCGCGAAGGCCGCCGGCTGGGACGTGTGGCGGCCCTGGCCGGTGCGCACCGGCTGCGCCGACCTCGTCCTCAACGTGTTCGCACCCCGCAACGGGCCCGAGTTCCACCGCGTCCTCGGCCCGGACGGCACGCTGCTCGTCGTCACGCCCACCGACCGGCACCTGCGTGAACTGCGCGGGCCCGTAGGGCTGCTGGCGGTCGACCCGCGGAAGGAGGAGCGTCTGCGCCGTTCCCTGGATGCCCTCTTCCGGCTCGACCGCACCGAGCCGCTGGAGTACGCCATGCGGCTCACGGCCGACGACGTCGCCGGCCTGGTGGGCATGGGTCCGACCGCTCATCACCTCACGACCGCGCACCTGAGGGACCGCGTCGACCGGTTGGGGGAGCCGGTGCCGGTGACGGCGTCGTTCGCCGTGTCGGTGTACCGGCCGGTGCGGGCCGGTCAGTAGCCCTTGCGGGCGATCTGCTCCTGCTGTGCCGTCGTGAGCGTGTGGACCATGAGGGCCGCCGCCGCGGCCGCGGCCACGATCACCAGGTCGGCGGTGAGCAGGGGCGCGACGTCGTGGTAGGCACGGGCGATGACCTCGTCCGTGTCGTCGGCGTAGATGATCCCCACGCCGCCGGCCAGGCCGAGCAGCCACAGGCCCCACCACCAGTTCACGACGGTGGGCAGCGGCCGCTCGGGGAAGACGGAGCTGTGGACGTCCGCGACGACGCCCCGGGGTATCCACAGGTTCGCCACGGGCACGACCCAGCCCAGCCAGAGCCAGCCGTCGCCGTAGCGGGGGTCGGCGCCCGTCAGGGCCTTGGCGTTGTCCCGCACCTGGTCCAGCCAGTGCAGGAACACGATCGCGCAGACGGCCGTGACGCCGGCACCCGCCGAGGAGACCAGGTGGTAGGAGTCCTCCAGGGCGTTCAGCGGGCGGTGCACCCCACCGCCCTGGTCGGGCGGGCCGGACGCCGGCTCGCCCGCGGCGGCCAGCCGGAGGTGCCAGACCGCCCGGACCACCCAGGCGACCGCCGCGAGCGCGAGGGCCGCGACGGCGCAGCGTGCCGCTCCCCGGACGGGACGCAGGGTGGGAGGGGGGCCGCCGGGGGCGGATTCCTGTTCGATCACCCGGTCATCCTGCCGTACGCAGCTCCGCCGCCCGGCCCTCCTCGTCGAACCGCACCTCCAGGACGTGGTCGACGGCGTCCCGGTCGAGGGGGCCGAACACGTGCGGGAACAGGACGTCGCCGGAGACCCCGGGCGGCGGGGCGGGGGCCGCCGCCTCCCACTCGACCCGGGCGGTGAGCCGCGCCTCGTCGAGGGCGAGCACGAGCAGGGGACCGGGCGCGTCCCGGTAGAAGGCGTCGACGACGGCCAGCGTGGTCGCCTCGTCCGGGGAGCAGTGCACGAAGCCCTCGTCGGCCAGGGAGTCCGGCGCGTACGTCCGGCCGGTGGCGGTGGTCCAGACGGTGAGCGGTACGACGTGATAGATCATGGCCCCGTTATAGACGCCGACGGCAGCCCCGGGAGTCTCAGGGCGGCGACGGCCCGCCGGGTCGCCTCGGCGACCAGGGCGTCCGAGGGTTCGGTGCCGTGCCCGGTCCGGTCCGTCATGACGGCCAGGACGAGCGGCGCGGTGCGCGGCGGGTGGACGATCGCGATGTCGTTGGCCCGGCCGTAGTCGCCGGTGCCGGTCTTGTCGGCCACCTTCCAGTCGCCGGGGAGCCCGGCCCGGATGCGGCGGGCGCCGACGTCGGTGGCGTTGCGCGAGAGCCAGTCCATGAGGAGCCGGCGTTCCCGGGCGGGCAGGGCGGTGCCCAGGAGGAGCGCGCGGAAGTCGGTGGCGATCGCCTGCGGGGTGGTGGTGTCGGCGGGGTCGCCGGGCGGCACGTCGTGCAGGTCGGGCTCGTAGTGGTCCATGCGGCTGACGGTGTCGCCGAGCCGGCGCAGGTAGGAGGTGAGTGCCGGCGGGCCGCCGATGTCGCGCATCAGGAGGTTGCCCGCCGTGCCGTCGCTGTGGCGGACGGCGGCGTCGCACAGCTCGCGCAGGGTCATCCCGGTCTTCACGTGCCTGCCGGTGACCGGCGTCGTCGAGCGCAGGTCGGCCTCGGTGTAGGTGACGCGCCGGTCCAGGCCGCTCGCGGTGCGGTGGTGCAGGACGGCCGCGGCGGCCAGCGCCTTGAACGTCGAGCAGAACGCGAAGCGTTCACCGGCCCGGTGCACGACGGTGGCACCGGTGCCCGTCGCGAGGGCGTGGACGCCGACACGGGCGTCGTACGCGCGCTCCAGGTCCGCCAGCCGGAGGCGGTGAACCGGCGGCCTGCTCGAGTGCGAGTGCCGGCCCGGGCGCGTGCCGGTGGGCGCGGGCGTCCGGCCCGGGTCACCGGCCGACCGGTCGCCCGTGTCGCAGGCGGACAGCGGCAGCACGGCCGCGGCGGCCAACAGGACACGCCGTGACGGGACGGTCCGGTCGAGGGTCATCGCGGTGCTCCTGTCACGACGGAGGTACGGGGAGGGGCTCCCGCCCCGGGGGTCGTGCGGGGTGGGTCTCGTCCCGGCGGTCATGCGCGGGGCTCCAGCTGCGGCGGCCGTGCGGGGAGGGTTCCTGTTCCGGCGGTCGTGCCGGGGCCCCGCCCCCTGGGGAAGCTGTGCGGGGCGCTTCCGCTCCCGCAGTCGTGCGGGGAGGGCCCCCGTCCCGGTGGACGGGAACCCGGCCCGGCCTCCTGAGAAAGCCGCATCACCACGGCCGGCAGAGCTGGGGTCAGAGCTGGAACTCGGCCGGTGACACCCCCAGCGTCGCGCAGGCCTCGCGCAGGACCATCTGCTCGGCCTGGGAGAAATCGCCGTCGGAACCGGCGATGACGATGCCCGTCTGGATCACGGCCCTGGCCTCGGTGGGCTTCTTGGCGGCCTTGGCGATCTCCTGCATCGCCTCCGACTTGCCGAGCTGGAAGTTGGCCGTCAGCTGGTCCACGTGCTTGTTGAAACGCTGGCGGAGCTGCTCCGGCGGGAAGTTCTGCAGAACGTCGTTGGTGAGGATCATGGACTCGACCTGCCGGCGCTCGGCCGGGTCGACCTGCCCGTCGGCCGCCGCCACCAGGGCGCACATGGCCATGCTCGCGTCCCGGTACGCCCCGCTCTTCAACTCGTTCTTCAGCGAGCCGAGCTGCGTCTTCAGCAGGCCGACCAGCTGGGCCTTGCCGCCACCGCCGGGCCTCGTCCCGCCGCCGTGCCCACCGGTCGTCGCACCCCGCGCCCCCTGACCTTGCTGGAGAGCCTTGGCCTGGTCCTTGAGCCGGTCCCACACTGCCATTGACGTCACCTCGGTACTAGTCGGCATCACCTGGCGCACCCGCGCTCACGCGCGCACACCCCCTCCAACGCCCGGCCCCGGGCAAAGGTTCCGCAAAGTCGAAACGGCGACGGCCGCACCCGGAAGACCGGGTACGGGCCGTCGCGACGACGTGCGACGCGCCGTCAGGCGCCGTCACGCGAGCGGAGCTTCAGGCGCGGGGCGAGACGGAAGGCCGCGAAGCCCACCGCTGCCAGGCCCGCGGCCGCCGCGAGGAGGAGGCCGATGCCGCCCGCGCCGGTGGAGGCGAGGCTGCCGCCGTCGAGGGCGGTGGACGTACCGCCGCCGGTGGTCGAGGTGCCGTCACCGCCGGTCGTGCCGGAGGTGCCGGTCGACGGGCTCGGCTCGGCGGACGGGCTCGGGTCGGCCGTGGGGCTCGGGGACGGGGAGCCGGACGCGTCGCCGGGGCCGGGCTCCTGCGTGCCGTCGCCGGGGACGACCTCGACCGCGAACTGGGTCATGGCGGCACCCACCGACGCGGCCACGGTGTACGTGCCCGTGCCCTCACCGGCGGTCAGGGCCGGGGCGGTCGCCGTGCCCGAGTCGTCGGTCCTCACCCGGACGACACGCTCCTCGCCCCCGAAGCGGGGGGCACCCTCGTCGCCGTCCTCGACGCGGAACTCCACCTCGGTGCCGGCCGGCACGGGCCGGCCCGACCTGAGCACCCGGGCGAGCAGCGCGTCGGCGAAGTCCCGGCCCTGCTCGGCCTTCTGCTCGTTGCCGCCGACGGCGCTCACCGTGTACGGGGACTCCGTGACCCGCACGGTGAAGGCCGTCGACGCGCCCAGGGTCGTCGCCCGGACGGTGAACGAGCCCTCCTTGCGGCTGCCCAGGCCGATCCACGGGGTCTGCGCACGGCCCCGGGCGTCGGTCGCCACGACGGTCTCGTCGTCGTCCGGGCCGCCGGTGAGGTAGAACAGCGGCTTCAGGCCGTCCGGGTCCTCGACGGTGAAGGTCACCGAGGTGTCGGCGACCGGCTTGCCGTCCTTGTCCCGGGCCACCACGGCCAGCGGCCGGACGTCGGTGCCCGGCTGGGTCGTGGCGTCGGTGCCGGAGACCTGGACCAGCCGGTCCGTCGCGGGGGTCTGACGCCACTGCAGGACGATCCGGTGTCGTCCACCCGGGCCGGTTCGGCGTAGCTGGAACCCCCGCCACCGCTGCCGGTGGCGGGGTTGCTGCCGGTGGTCGAGCCGGTCTCGGCGCCCGTGCCGCCACCGCCGCCCGCGTATCCGGCACCGCCGCCGCCACCGCCGTACCGGCCCGTGCCGCCGGCGCCGCCGGCCCCGCCCTTCGCGCGGTCGGCGCCCGCGGCGCCGTTGCCGGTGCCCGCGCCGCCCTTCGCGCCGCCGGCGCCCTTGCCGCCGCGGTCCTTCTCGGAGCCGTCCTGGCCGTTCTCGCCCCCGGCGGCACCGGCCTGGCCATGGGCCGTGTCGCCGCCGGCGCCGCCACCGCCGCCCGCGACGACGAGCGGTGTCCCGCCGCTCGTACGGACGGCGCTGCTGTTGCCGCCGCGCTCGCCACCCCTGCTGCCGCCCTTGCCGGCGAGGGCGTCACCGAAGCCGGGCCCGCCGACGGCGAGGCTCAGGACCTCTCCGGGGCTGACCTTCAGAGCGCCGGCGACGAAGCCGCCCGCACCGCCGTACGCCATGGAGTTGCCCGCGCCGCCCTCTCCCCAGGCCCGTACGTCGAGGCTCGTCACCCCGGACGGCACCGTGAAGTCCTGGTCGCCCTTGGCGGGCAGGAACAGGCGGCAGCCGGAGAAGCCCTCCGTCGGCGTGCAGGCCTTCCCGGCGGGCGCCTGGCCGCCGACGGCCGTGGCGGCCGGCGCACCCGTCAGGGCGGTGCCGGCGGCCAGCGCCACGAAGGTCAGGGCCGCGGCGCCACGCCGGAAACCGGCGCGGCGCGCCACGGCGGAACCGTGATGCATCAAGGGAACTCCCCAACTCGTCACAAGCTCCCCCCCAGGGAGCCATGAAGTGCTCGATCAGAATCGAACATGACTAGTGGGACAGCTGATCAAACCTGAGAGTCCTGGTCAACCGAGAATGGTTGATTCCGGACGCGGGGACATCCGGGCAGAGCGCGCGGACGATGTGGACGGCGAGCGCGTCGTCGATCGGGTGCCGCTTCGGGCTGCCGTTCTCGTCGAGCTCCTGATACTTCATCAGGTTCTGTGCGAGGGCGACCTGGCGCTTGCCGTCGCGGCTGGACAGCGCGATCGTGCCGGCGCCGAACACCGCCCCGTCGTGGCCCCAGAAGCGGCCGCAGCCGCGCAGTTCGAGAGAGTAGATGCCGAGGCCGTAGTCGATGCCGGAGACGGGGACCGTGCGCGTCATCTCGTCGAGGGAGGCCTTGCCGACCAGCTTCCCGCCGAGCAGGGCGCGGTAGAAGCGGTTCAGGTCGTCGGTGGTGGAGACGACGGCGCCCGCGGTGGATGCCCAGGACATGTCGTAGACGCTGAAGTCGCGCGGCGGGTCGAGCCGGCCGAACCAGGACTCGTACATCCGCGCGTGCGGGCCCTTGATGTACGGGGTGCGGGGCAGGTACGTGTGGCGCAGCCCGGCCCGGTCGATGACGTGCCGGGTGAGGTAGGTGCTCGCCTTCCGGCCGGTGACCTTTTCCAGCAGCAGCCCGGCGATGACGTAGTTGGTGTTGGAGTACGAGCCGGGTACCGCGCCGGGGCGTCCGGTGGCGGGGGCGGCGAGACCCATCCGGACCAGCTCCACGGGGCGCACGGAGCGGAACCGCTCCTCTTCGAGGCTGGCCGCCGAGCCCTGGGCGAGGGAGGGGAAGGCGCTCAGGACATAGTCGCCGATGCCGCTGGTGTGGTTCAGGAGCATGCGGACGGTGATCTCCCGGCCGCGCTCCCCGGGTATCAGGTCCGGGAGGTAGTCGCCGACGGGCGCGTCGAGCCGGATGCGGCCGCGCTCCACCTGCTGCAGGACGCCCACCGCGGTGAAGGTCTTGCTGATGCTGCCCACCCGCTGCCGCATGTCCGGCGTGACGGGCCGTCCGGTGGCCGTGTCGGCCACACCGGAGGCGCCGGTCCACCGCTCGCGGCCGTCCCGGACCGACGAGAAGACGCCGTACAGGCCCGCCTCATGGACGGCGTCCAGCGAGCCGCGCAGGGCGGGTCCGTCCAGGGACACCGCCTCCGGGGTCCCGGTGGTGCCGGCGTGCGCGGGCGCCGCGAGCAGTGCGGTGGTGGTCAGCAAGGTGGTGCCCAGGACGGTTCCGAGGAGCCGGACGATGCGCAACTGCTTGCCCCTTCCCTGGTGTTCGAGTGCGTCGGCTTTCGACGGTGTGTGTTCGAACAGGTCGGGGTCATCGTCTTGGGCTCGGGACGTTCCTCACATCGTTCCGGGGGATGATCGAAAACCGGCCGCGGGGCGGGGAGTCGGGGGTGTTCCGTGCGGCCGGGGGCGACGCCGGCCCGGGGTGCGAGGGCGCACGGCTCCGCGCCGGCCCGGAGCGTCGCTTCGAACGGCCGTACGGGAACAGACGTGCCGAGCGGCGGGCGGGAACGGGAGGGCGCTCGGGCTCCGTCACCGGGCGCGGCAGCGGGAAGGCCGGTCCCGGCTCCCGAGCGGCACACGCGGGGACGCGACGGCCGGGTCCGGCCTTCCTCTGGCCGCAATCTGCCAGCCCGCGCCCCGCGGCGCCTCCCGGGAGGGCCCGAACGAGGGCGGACGGGGTGCGCCTGTGATGATGAGCGCATGTCGACCGTCGCCACGCTCGCGGTGCTGGCCCTCGCCGCGCTCCACGCCTACATCCTGGTGCTGGAGATGTTCCTGTGGACCACGCCGAGGGCCCGGGCGGCCTTCGGCACCAGTGCCGAGTTCGCCGCCGGGACGAAGGCCCTGGCGGCCAACCAGGGCCTCTACAACGGCTTCCTCGCCGCCGGTCTGGTCTGGGGCGCGGTGGCGTCCGACCCGGTGGGCTTCCAGGTCTCGGTGTTCTTCCTGGTGTGCGTGGCGGTCGCGGGCGTCTACGGTGCCGCCACCGCCAGCCGGAAGATCCTCTTCGTGCAGACCGTCCCGGCGCTGGCCGCCCTGGCGCTGGTGCTGGCCGCGCACTGAGCGGCTGGGCGGGACGTCACGCGTCCCCGGCGACGGCCCCTTCCATGAGCCGGTCCGCCTCGGCCTCGGCCGTCCCGGGCGGCACCACCAGCAGGTCGTAGCGGCCCCGGCCGGGGGCGATCAGGCAGACCGTGTGGGGGGCGGTGGGCGAGTCGTCGTGGCCGACGTGCACCGGCTGCCCGGCGACGGTCATCTGCTCCGGGCAGTCGGGCCAGGTGTCCCCGTGGACCAGGACGCTGGCGATGCGCCCCCAGGCGGGCGGCAGCACGCCCAGCAGTCCGGTCAGCTCCTCGGTCAGGTCATCGGACCGGGGCCACCAGGCGCCGTCGATACGGCGTGCCGTCCGGCCGTAGCGCGTCGGCTCGGCGAGCCGCAGCCGGACGTCCGGGGGTGTCGGGGGTGTCGGGGGCGATGGTGTCGACGAGGAGGCGGAGGTCATCGGGGGCTCCTGCTGCGGACCGGGTGAGGGGGCCGGAAGACCGGTTCGGCCACTGTCCGCGTACCCTCCGTTCCCGCACCGTATCCCGCGGGGCGGTACGGGGTCCGGACGTGCCGCCCGCACCGCCCGCCGCCCTGGAAGCCCTTGGTCAGCCACAGCGACTGGTCGTAGCGGCGGGCCGCTCCGCCCGGGCGCTTCGCGTAGTCGCCGTCCGCGGGCCGGCCTGCTGGCCTGCCGGCCTGCGAGGGTACATTCCGGGCGCTTTATTACATTCCGTCGGTGATACTTGGGGCATGAATACGGCTACGTATGCAGAACTGGCGGCGTCGTCAGATCACGCGGTCGCCGTGACCATCGCCTTCGTCTGCGGCCTGATCGTGGCCTGCGCGCTGATCTGGGCCGTGCGGGTCGGGATGCGGGTCATGGACACGGACACCCATCACCCCGCTCCGGAGGAGCAGCCGCACCTGCCGGACGGTGGGCCGGTCCGCGAGACCCGGGAGATGCGGGAGCCCGACGACGTGCCGGTCGTGGCCCGGGACGGTCAGCGGCTCCTGCCCCATGAGCTCCACCGGGCGAGCACCAGGACCGGCAAGGACCAGAAACCGCGCCGCTGGTCGCCCGGATCCAGCGGATCCTTCGGCGGCGGCGGACTCGGACGCACATGACCCCGCGCGGCCCCGGCGGGCCCCGGGCAGGCGGCACGACCGCCCGTCACCGCAGACGCCGGGCGGCGGGTGCGGCCGCCCTGGCGCTGGGTCTGTCCGCCGTGCTCGCGGGGTGCAGCGACTACGACAGCCCCTCGGACACCGCGCGCAAGGCGGAGTCCGCCGTGGGCTCGATCGCCTCGGAGGCCTCCGGGGCGGTGGAGTCGGCGACCGCTGAGGCCGGGCGGCGCCTCGACGACATCCAGGACGGCATCGACGTCAAGAACGACGTGACGACCGGCCCGCCCGTCACCGAGTCCGACGGCCGGGTCCGCACGGAGGTCACCGCCCGCAACACCGACGACTCGACCCGCTCCTTCGCCGTCCAGGTCGACTTCCGGGACGCGGACGGGCAGCTGATCGACACGGTCATCGTCACGGTGGACCACGTACAGCCCGGCCACTCCGCGACAGCCACCGCCCGCAGCACCCACGACCTGCCCGCCGAGCCCCGCACCGAGGTGGCCCGGGCGGTCCGCTACTGACCACCACCCGGGCCACGACCCACGTCCCAAAGGGGCGCGGGGAACCACACGACCGGCCTCGGGGCAGACCCCGCATCCCAAAGGGGCGCGGGGAGCTGAACGATCGGCCCCACGGCAGACCCCACGCCCCAAAGGGGCGCGGGGAACCGCGCGACCAGCCCCTACGGCGCCGCAGCCGAAGAACGACCCGGCGCCCCCACCCCCAGCGGCACCGCCCTCACCGCCCCAGCCACACCGTCGTATCCGGCCCGACCCTGCCGTCCTCCAACGGCGCACTGCTCAGCAGCACCTCCCCGGCCGGCAGTCCCACCGCCACGTCGGACAGGTTCGTGACGCACCGCCACCCCTCGCAGCGGTCGAACCGCAGCACGCCCGCCGGGACGTCCGACGCCCACGTCAGCTCCTCACCGTCGAGGAGTTTGCGCCGCAGCCTGAGCGCCGTGCGGTACAGCTCCAGCGTGGAGCCCTCGACCCCGTCCTGGGCCTCCACGGCGTACGCGGCGAACCCGGGCGGCTGCGGCAGCCACGCACCGCCGGGCCCGAAGCCGTACGACGGTCCGGTCGTCGTCCACGGCAGCGGCACCCGGCACCCGTCGCGGCCCTTGCGGACGTGCCCCGTCTGCTCCCAGATCGGGTCCTGCAGCACCTCCGTGGGCAGGTCGGCCACCTCCGGCAGGCCGAGTTCCTCACCTTGGTAGACGTACGCCGAGCCGGGCAGCGCCAGCATCAGCAGCGTGGCCGCCCGGGCCCGCCGCAGCCCGGCCGCCTCGTCGACGGCCGGGGCGTGCCCGCCGGCCAGCAGCCAGGCGTTGAGGTCCGTGCCGGGCGGGAGCGTCAGCCGGGACGCGTGCCGTACGACGTCGTGGTTGGACAGCACCCAGGTGGCCGATGCGCCCGCCGCCCGCGCCGTGGCGAGCGAGTCGGTGATGACCTGCCTCAGCTCCTCCGCGTCCCAGCCGGCTTGCAGATACTCGAAGTTGAAGGCCTGGCCCAGCTCGTCCGGGCGGGCGTACAGCGCACGCCGGGCCCCCGGCACCCACGCCTCGGCGACGGCCATGCGGGGCGGCCGGTAGGCGTCGAGGATCTTGCGCCAGTCGCGGTAGATCTCGTGCACGTCGTCACGGTCGTAGAAGGGGTGCGTGCCGGGTGGCAGCGCGGTGAGTGCCTCCTCGCGGCTCAGCTCCGGGCGGCCGAGGTCGCGCAGCGGTTCGCTCAGGTCCTTGACGAGGGCGTGGGCGACGTCGACACGGAACCCGTCGACCCCGCGGTCCGACCAGAAGCGCAGGGTGGTGCGGTAGTCGGCGCGGACCTCCTGGTTCTCCCAGTTGAGGTCGGGCTGCTCGGGGGCGAACAGGTGCAGGTACCACTGGCCGTCGGGCACCCGCTTCCAGGCGCTGCCGCCGAAGACGGACTGCCAGTCGGTGGGCGGGAGTTCGCCGTGCTCGCCGCGGCCGTCGCGGAAGACGTAGCGGTCGCGGGCCACCGAGCCGGGCCCCGCGGCCAGGGCCTCCTCGAACCAGGGGTGCCGGTGGGAGGAATGGTTGGGCACGATGTCGACGATGACCTTCAGGCCGAGCCGGTGGGCCTCGCCGACCAGGTCGTCGAAGTCGTCGAGGGTGCCCAGGCGCGGGTCCACGCCCCGCGGGTCGGCGACGTCGTAGCCGCCGTCGGCGAGTTCGGACGGGTAGAAGGGGCTCAGCCACAGGGCGTCCACGCCCAGGGCGGCGAGGTGGGTGAGGCGGCGGGTGATGCCGCGCAGGTCTCCGAGTCCGTCGCCGTCGGCGTCGGCGAAGCTGCGGGGATAGATCTGGTAGACGACGGCCTGGCGCCACCAGTCGGGGTCCCGGGACGACAGGTCGAGGGTCGAGCGATCGGTCACGCGGTCTCCTTCGCAGGGCATACGGGCGACAGCATTGAATCTGTCCAGAATGCCGGAAAAAGGAACCATCGGGTTGATCGGAGTGATCCATTCCTGCTGTGACGAAAGTGTGATGGCAGCCCAACTTCCTTTGCATCACCGCAGGTTGACAGTGTGCTGCGGCGCCGCCACGATGGGGCCACTGAGGCACATGTGACCAATGAGCCCAGTGTTTCTCAGACCACTCACCTCCCGGTGCGGCCCGGCAGCCGCGCGCCGCGCGCTGCCCGCATGCCGTCACCCGGGTCCCTGAACACGCCAAGAAATGGGATACGCATGTCCATAGGGAGACGTGTCACCGCGCGACGCCTGCTGGGGACGGGCGCCGCGGCCCTCGTCCTGTGCGCCGCCTCCGCCACGACCGCGTTCGCGCAGGGTGCGCCGGGCGGCGACGGCTGGTCGTCCGGCGGCAGCTACAAGCCCGGCACGGGCGCGGGCACCGAGACCGGGACCGACCGCTGCCAGTTCTCACTCGACGGCACCGCCTTCCACGACTCGGTCAAGGTCGACGACCAGAACCTGAAGCCCACCGAGGACGGCAAGGTCCACATCAAGGTGCGCACCGCCGGTGACGCGGCCACCTGCACGGCCTCGCTCGCTTCCTACCTCGCCCACGGCGCGACGTTCGCGACCTCCGGCGAGCAGGTGTTCGTCGACTTCGACACGGTGACGGTCAAGCCGGGCGGCACCGACTCGCTCGACATCGCCATTCCGGACAAGGGCTGCTTCGGGCAGATCGACCTCTACCGCGGCGCGGTGAAGTTCGACGGCGAGACGGACGCCAAGGACGGCTTCGAGCACGGCGACCTGCCCAAGGGCCCGGACCGCCCGGTCATCAAGGACAAGCTGATCGCGGCCTGGAACGGCGGCACGAAGGACTGCACCACCCCGCCGCCGGCGGAGGAGGAGCCGCCCGCCTCCACGCCGCCCGCGAGCCCGTCCGAGCCCGCTGAGCAGACGACGCCCCCGGCGTCCCCGTCCGAGCCGGCCGAGCCCTCGACGCCGCCGTCCTCCGGCACGGACACACCCAAGCCGAGCGCCTCCGAGTCGACGCCCGTCGCGCCCAAGCCGAACGGCGGTGGCGGCGACCTCGCCGAGACCGGCGCCGACAGCAGCACCGGCCCGATCGCCCTCGGCGCGGCGGCCCTGCTGGCCGGCGGCGCGGCCCTCGTGGTCGTGACCCGCCGCCGCACGGCCAAGCGCGGCGCGTAAGGACACACGCAGCCGAAGAGGGCCCGGTGTGCTGTCGTCCGGCGGCGACAGCACACCGGTCCCTGTCGTGCCCCGCGCTCAGACCACCGCGGCCCTCTCGCTCCGCAGGCCCGTCGCCGTGGGCAGCGGGCTCCGCATGACCGGCATCAGCATGGCGCACGCCGTTCCCGCACCGGCCGCGGCCGTCGTTCGCGGCGGATCACATCTCCACGGTCGCCAGATACAGCTTCACGTAGCGCTCCACGTCCACGTCCAACCCCACGTCGACCAGCGGCTGTTCGCGCGTGCCCTCGTGCAGCTCCGACTCGCCGGGCCGGGGGCGGCGGTCCACGATGGTCATCCCGCGCGTGGGCCCGGGTGCGAGGGAGACGTCCACCGGGAGGCGGTGGGTCGTCAGGCCCTCCGGGTCGGCGACCGCGCACACCGCGCCCGCGTCACCGAGACCGCCGGACGTCTCGGCCGGGTCGTCGGGGCGGCTGTCCGGATGGGCCGGGCGGTACGAGAGCAGCTCCCCGGCCAGCCGCGCCCCGGGCTCCCCGCTCGCCCGCAGCCTGCGCACGTCCGCCCCGGGGACCACGACCCGGCTGAACACGTCCAGCCCGTACATGGTGATCGGCACCCCGGCGGTGAGCAGGATCGCGGCCGCCTCCGGGTCGTGCCAGACGTTGAACTCCGCGACGGGCGTGGCGTTCCCGACGGCCGCCGCGCCCCCCATGAAGACGATCCGCTCGATGTTGCGGACCACCTCCGGATGCGTGCGCAGGAGCAGCGCGATGTTGGTGAGCGGTGCCGTCGGGACGAGGGTGACCGGGCGCGGGGAGGCGAGGATCTCGCGCCGCAGCAGCGTCACCGCGTCGACGTCGGCGGGCCCTCGGGACGGTTCCGGCAGGCCCAGGTCGCCCATGCCGTCACGCCCGTGCACGTGCTGCGCCGACCGGGGGGCCTCGATCAGCGGCCGCTCGGCGCCCCGGGCGACGGGGATGGGCGGAGCGCCCGCCTGCTCCAGCACGGTCAGGGTGTTGCGCACGACGCCGTCGACGTCCGTGTTCCCTGCCACGCAGGTGATCGCCCGCACGTCGAGCGCCGGGTGCCGGACGGCGAACAGCAGGGCGAGAGCGTCGTCGACACCGGTGTCGCAGTCGATGATCACCGGGATGGGCTGACCGTCCGTCACGGCGTTGACTCCTTCCAGTGGCTTCGCGGCAAAGCTCCGCAGCAGCGACCCTACGGCCCGGACGACGGCCCGCTCCCTCTCCCGGCAGGGTCAGGACCGGCGGAGCGCCGTGACCTCGAACTCCAGCAGGACCTTCCGGCCGACCATGCCGCGGGCCCCGCTGACGCCCCAGTCATGGCGGTCGAGGGCCGCCCGGCCCGTGAAGGCGGCCCACAGGGCACCCTGCGGGCCGCGGTCGGTGCCGGTCAGTTCGAAGTCGACGGTGACCGGCCCGGTCACGCCGCGCACGGTCAGATCGCCGGTGACCCGGAAGCGGGTCCCGCCGGTCTGCTCGACGCGGGTCGAGGTGAAGGTGAGGTCCGGATGGGACTCGGCGTCCAGGAAGTCGCCGCCGCGCAGATGGCCGTCGCGCTTGGCGTTGCGGGTCTGGACGCTTCCCGCCCGGATCGTCAGCCGGACGGTGGACCGCGAGGGGCTGCCGCCGTCCAGCCGGGCGCTGCCCTCGCACGCGTCGAAGCGTCCCCTCACTGTGCTGACCAGCGCGGCACGGGCCGCGAAGCCGATGCGCGTACGGGCGGTGTCGAGGACGTAGTCACCGGTCAGTTCACCGAGTGCGGTCGCGGTGGTCATGATCACTCCTGAAGGGAAAGAGGCCCAGATGTCGGACGCGGGGATCGGTCTCATCCGTACGACGACACAGCCCCGCGGAATGTGAGGCGGGCGCGTCGCCTCACATTCCGGTGCGCTGTCTCGTCGTACGGATGAGGGCACCTGCGACCGAGGGACACACCATGAGCACCCCGCCCGAACCGTCCGGCGACCTGGACGTGATCACGCGCGAGCGGCGGCAGCTGATCAATCTCGCGTACCGGCTGCTCGGCTCGCTCGCCGAGGCCGAGGACGTCGTGCAGGAGACCTACGCCCGGTGGTACGCCAGCACGTCTGGGCCGTGCTCAACCCCGGCAAGCTCCGCCCCTGGACGGCGCCCTGACCGGTGCCGCCCGGCCACACGAACGGACGCGGCGATGATTCCGGCGCCGCGGGACGGTCGTTACGGGCAGGAGACGACGAAGGAGTCCCGCCATGCCCGCACAGCGACCGACGACCGAACTCGACGCCCGCTACAGCTCCGCGCTCACCCCCCGCCCGGGTGCCTCGGAGGTCACCGCCACCGCCTGGGACGAGGCCCAGGAGCGGCTGGCGGCCGCCGAGATCTTCTGGGTGTCCACGGTGCGGCCCGACGGCCGGCTGCACGTCACGCCCTGCATCGCCGCCTGGCACGACGGGGTGCTGTACTTCTCCACCGGCCGCACCGAACAGAAGGCGAAGAACCTCGCACACGACGCGCACTGCGCGCTGACCACCGGCGCGAACTCCCTCACCGACGGGCTCGACCTCGTCGTCGAGGGCACCGCCGAGCCGGTCGGCGACCGGGCCCTGCTGGAGGAGGTGATCACCGCGTACGAGACGAAGTACGGGCCGCACATCACCTCCCCCGAGGGCACCTTCCACGGCATCGGCGACGCGTTCCGCGGCGGCGACGTCGTGGTGTTCGCGGTGGCCCCGGACACGGCCTACGGCTTCGGCCGGGACAACGGCGTCTACAGCCACACCCGGTGGACGTTCTGACCCCGCCCTACGGCCGGTCCCACAGCCCGGTGCCGCGGGCCGCGACCCGGTCGCCGATCCGCCGCAGCAGCTCGGCGGCGGGCAGCGCGTCGAGCCGGCTGCCGTCGCGCAGGCGTACCGCCACCAGGCCCGCGGCGGCCTCCCGCCCGCCGATCACCGCCTGGTACGGCACCAGCCGGGCCGCGCGGATCCGGGCGGCCAGGGTGCCCTGCCCGGGCCCGGCGACCTCGGCACGCAGACCGAGCGCGCGGGCCCGTGCGGCCAGGGCGTCCGCGGCCTCCCTCTGCTCCTGCGCCACCGGCAGGACCGCCAGCTGCACCGGCGCCAGCCACGGCGGGAAGGCTCCGCCGTGCTCCTCGACGAGATGGGCGACCGCGCGCTCCACACTGCCGATGACGCTGCGGTGCACCATGACCGGGCGGTGCTTCGCCCCGTCGGGGCCGATGTAGTGCAGGTCGAAGCGCTCGGGCTGGTGGAAGTCGATCTGCACGGTGGACAGGGTCGATTCCCGCCCGGCCGGGTCGGTGATCTGCACGTCGATCTTGGGGCCGTAGAACGCCGCCTCGCCCTCGGCCTCCTCGTACGGGATGCCGGAGTCGTCCAGGACCTCCCGCAGCAGGGCGGTGGCACGCCGCCACAGCTCAGGGTCGACCACGTACTTGCCGCCCTCCCCGGGCAGGGACAGCCGGTAGCGGTGGGCGCGGATGCCCAGGTCCGCGTAGGCGCGGCCGATCAGCTCCAGTGCGGCCCGGGCCTCTTCGACGGCCTGCTCCATGGTGCAGAAGATGTGCGCGTCGTTGAGGGTGATGCCCCGGACCCGGGTCAGGCCGCCGAGGACGCCGGACAGCTCCGAGCGGTACATGCCACCCAACTCGGCCATGCGCAGCGGCAGTTCTCGGTAGCTGCGGGAACGGGAACGGTAGATCAGGGCGTGGTGGGGGCACAGGCTGGGACGCAGCAGCACCTGCTCGGCGCCCAGGTCCATCGGCGGGAACATGTCGTCGCCGTAGTGGTCCCAGTGCCCGGAGATCTCGTACAGCTCGCGTTTGCCGAGAACCGGTGAGTACACGTGCCGGTAGCCGGCCCGGCGTTCCGCGTCACGGACGTACTCCTCCAGGGCGTGCCGCACGATCGCGCCGTCGGGCAGCCAGTACGGCAGCCCCGCGCCCATCAGCGGGTCGGTGTCGAACAGGTCCAGTTCACGGCCGAGTCGGCGGTGGTCGTGCATGGCGTGACTCCTCGCGGTGGGAAGGCGAGCACCACGCGACGAAGCGCCGGGGCACTCGCCCCGGGGCTTCGGACATCTGGTCAGCTGTCAGCGCGCCGGGACACTCTCCGGCGTCGTCGTGGAGGACGGGAACGGCTGGACGCGCTGCATGGGCGCGACGCTAACCGGGCCGCGTGGGGCGGCGCGACGGGTTTTCGGCAGGGCCGCACGCGGCCGACGCCGACGGGAGCCGGCGCCCTGGGGGGCCATCGGGGCCGCCGGTGTCCCGTGGGCCCGCCGGGGCCGCCCGTGTCCCGTGGGCCCGCCGGGGCCGCCCGTGTCCCATGGGTCCGCAGGGCCGGAGCACTGAGAAGTCCCCAGGGGTCGCCGGTGTCCCCGTCAGCTCACCCGGACGGCCCGTATCGCTGGTGGCCGGGCGGTCGCGGTGGTGCCGTAGGAGCACGTACCCGATCTTGGAGAGCGGCCCGCTCGCAGGCGCCTCCATGAGCCCCCGCAGGAGGCACCCGATGACCCACCCCGCGGCCACCCGTGCCCTCCTCGCCTCCGCGCTGTCCGTGACCGCCCTGCTGGCCACGGCCGGCTGCTCGGTCGACGACGAGCCGCGGCCCCGCTGGTTCTCCGCCTCCGCGTCCGCCTCCGGCGCGTCCCCCGCCGTCGAGCAGCCGTCCGGTTCCGGAGCCGCCCTCACCGAGGCACAGGCCCACGCCGCACTGGTCACCGAGGCCGACCTTGGGGAGCCGTGGGTGCCGTCCCGAGGCGCGCGGACCTGGCGGGACGGGCTGCTCAAGGCGTCCACGGAGGACCAGGACTGCCAGCGGCTCCTGGACGTCCTCTACACGGAGGAGCCCTTCGGCACCCCCGAGGGCCCGCAGGCGGCGTCCGCGCTCGACGACGACGACACCGACGCCCAGTTGCGCTACCGGGTCGCCGCCTACCCTCCGGCGGACGTGGACCGCACGCTGGACTGGATGAAGTCGCTGCCCGGCAGGTGCGGCGGGTTCACGGCCGCGACCACCCGCGGCGGCATCCAGGACGTGGAGGTCCGCGACCTGCCGCTGCCGCCGGTCGGGGACGCCCGGCAGGCCCTGCGGGTCATGCTGGCCGGCGAGACGGAGGAGGGCGAACTCACCTACCTCACCATGGACATCGCCGCCGTCCGCGTCGGCCAGGAGACGATCACCCTCACCCACGCGGGCCTCGCCGAGGTGTACGCGGAGGTCACCCAGCAGACCGCGCAGCTCGGGGCACAGCGCCTGACGGAGATCAGGAAGCAGGGCAGGGCACAGATCTGACACCCGCTCCCGGGCAGGGCACAGACCAGACACCCGCTCCCGGGCAAGGCGCTATCGGACACTCCGCCCGGCCAGGGCACAGATCCGAGGCCCCGCTCCCGAGCAGGTCAGTACCGGTCGAACCGCGTGCGGTGGGCGATCACGTCCCGCGCCACGTCCAGGGCCGTGCGCCCGTGCGCGAACGCGTCCGCCCGCAACCGCGCGAGCGCGTCGTCCGCGGTCACGCCCAGCTGCGCCATGATCATGCCGACAGCCTGGTAGACCTCGTCGTGTTCGGTGGCCAGTCCGCTCAGCCAGTCCTCCCCGTCCGGTGACTCGGGCTCGTCGCCGTGCGGCAGCGCCATCAGGGCCACGGTCATGACACCGGCCACGACGCGGGCCATGTGCAGCTGCCGGTCGGTGAGCCCGCCCGGCCGGTCGCGGTAGAGGTCGAGCGTGCCCACGCACACCGGGCCGCTGCCCAGCGGCACCGCGTACACCGCCCGCACCCCGGCCTCCGTCGCCTGCTGGGCGAAGACCGGCCAGCGCCCGGCGTCCCGGCCCGTGGTCAGATCACAGGCGAGCACGGGCGCGCCGTCCTCCAGCGCGCTCTGGCACGGCCCGTCGCCCAGCGTCGCCTGGATCTGCGCCAGCTGCGCGGCCTGCTCGCTGCTCGCGCTCAGCTGCACGGGCATCCCCTCGCTGCGCAGCGACACGCTCGCGCCGATCACCGGCAGCAGTTCCACCGCCACCTCGCACAGCCGCCCCGGCACCTCACCGGGCTCGGCGCCCCGGACGCTCCGGGCGATGGCGTCGGCGGCCCGGGCTCCGTCCGGGTCAGGGCCGCCACCCCCGGCGCGGCCAGGGCCCGGGTCGCCGTCGGGGGCGTCTCCGGGATCGTCCCTGGGCCGCACGACCACCGCCTCCTTCGCTCACCGCGGATCGCCGCGTCACCGCTTTCCGGGGCGGGGCCACGGCGGAGCCGGCCGCGTGCGCCCTGCGAGGCCGTGGTGCGGACGACCGTCCTCTTCTGCCCGGTGCCCGCCGCGCACCGGGCCCGGACTCATCGGAAACCGTGCCCCGACTACCCGTTGCACGTGCCACGAAACACCTGCCCGCAGGGGTCGGCGCGGGGTACGGCCTCGGCGTTTCTCGTGCGTATCGACCGGGTGGGGATTCGCCACCGCCCGGTCCCCGCTGCGAGGACCTGGATTATCACTGCGGAGGTCGGTTCACAGAGAAGACTGATGCACAGAGAACGCTGGATCAGAGGAAAGGCTGGGCGTTGTTCACAGAGGGGGCTGTGCGGGCGCGGGCCCCAGGGTGGTGGTGCCGGGGGCCGTGCGGTGTCCGAGGCCCGTCCGGTAGGCGTCCAGGGCCGCCTCCACCCGCCCGGACCGCCGCAGCAGGTCGCCCAGCAGCCGGCACAGGTCGGCCAGGTCACCGGCGGCACCGGCCCGCTCCAGCAGGCTCAGGGCACGGACGTAGTGCTCCTCGGCGTCCTCGGTGCGGCGGGCGTCCTCGGCGATGATGCCGAGCAGCCGGTGCGCGGCGGCGGCGTGCACGGCGCCGCGTTCGGGGGACAGCTGCCCGAGTACGGCGTGCAGCAGGGCAGCCGCCTCCTCGGACCTGCCGCGCCGGTGGAGCACGTCGGCCAGCTCGACGGTGACCTGGCTGCTGTAGAGGGCGGCGCGCTGGGCCGACAGCATGCCGAGGGCCTGCCGCAGTTCCTCCTCGGCGCGTTCCAGCCGGCCCTCCTGGGCGTAGACGTAGCCGCGCATCCAGTGGCAGTTGGCCAGTTCGGTACGGAGCTGCAGGCCGCGGTAGAGCTCGGCGGCCTTGGCCAGGGAGGCGTCGGCCTCGGCAAGGCGGCCTTCGGCGACCAGGGTGCGGGCGACGGAGCGGTGCATGCGGGCGACCAGGGCGGGATCGCCGGACTGCGGGGCGAGGGCCAGGGCGAACTCGGCGGCCTGGGCGGCGCGTGCGTGGGCGCCCATGTCCATGTACGGGCCGATGGCGCTGGCGTAGAGCAGCAGCAGGGCGTCCGGGTCGTGCAGTCCGCCGCGGTTGAGTTCGTCGAGGGCGGTCTCCAGCAGGTAGACGGCGTACCGGAGTTCACCGGCGAGGTAGTGGGCCACGGCACGGCCGCGCAGGGCCGGGACACGGGCGGGCAGGGGAGCGCCGGCCAGGCACTGCTCGGCCCGCTCGAAGTACTGCCGGCCGGCCACGAGCTCGCCGGTCTCCAGGGCGCACTCGCCGAGCCCGAGCAGGGCGGCGGACCGCTCGGCGGCGAGGGAGTGCGTCTCGGCCTCGGCGAGCAGTTCGGCGTACTGCGCGGCCGCCGCCTCGGCGTCGCCGACGGCGAAGGTGCGCTGGGCCTCGGTCAGCCGCAGCCGCAGTCCGGTGACCAGCCGGGCCGAGCGTCCCCCGGCGAGCTCCTCGAAGGCGACACCGAGCCGCTCCGCGAGATGCCGCAGGGCGTCGTCGGAGGGCCGCACCCGGCCCGACTCGAGGGTGGAGATATAGGCCGGGGTGTACACGGGCTCCGCCAACTGCCGCTGCGTCAGACCGCGTTCCACCCGCAGCTGCTGCACCCGACGGCCGATGGTCCCCGGATCGTCACGCTCCCCCACGCCAACTCCCCCTGCGGCTCTTGCCGTTCGCCCTGGACTGCCCCTAGGTTAAACGGAGCGTTAAGCGGGATTTGTCGAACTCGCTTAATACGTTGCCGCCGTAGTCGCCGCCCCTGTTGCGAGGTCGCCGTGCTCGAACGCACACGCACCACCGAGCGGTACGCCCGAGGCTTCACCGCCGCCCTCGTCGCGGTGGCGACCCTCCTCCTGGCAGCAAACGCGGGCCCGGCCCGAGCCGAGACCCCACAGCCCGGCCCGCAGGCTGTCGCCCACTCCCGCTGAGCGTCGGGGCGTACGAGGGCAAGACCGGCCGCGTCATCTCCTGGAGCCGCCTGCGGGACATCCTCCGCCCCCGGTATCTGGCGTTGCCTCCCACATCCGCGCGTCCACAGTCAGCGAATGGGGAACACGCCAGACAGCGTGGTGTGACGTGAATCACAGGCAATGTCGGGAGAATGAGTATCGGATCAGCTCTCTCCCGTCGCAGGTAGGTGAACAGACTCACTCCAGCAACAAAGGAGGCCCGAGATGCCTGCGGATTCAACGCCGGACTCGGCACCCGAGAACGCTGCTCAGCAGCCCGCCGCAGAACCGTCCGAAGCACCGCTCGCCCTCTCATCGAAAGAACACGGCCTGCCCGAAACCGAGGCTCTCGGCGAATCGGGCGACGGCGACGGCGGACTCGCGACGCCGATGGACACGCTCGACTTGCACCACGGTGTCTTCCCGCTGCATGACGACGCAGTCTTCGACTCCGGCAGCCTGCCGGCCGTCGTGGACTCGGCTTCCTTCGTGTCCGGCATGAGCGACTTCCTCAAGCCACTGGCCGTGGTCGGCCGGTTCGACGAGCAGGAACAGGCCGTGCTCCGTGTTCGAGCGGAGAAACATCCGATGCCGTGGACCAAGGCGCCCGCTTCGGTACAGCAGGATGAGGCGCAGGGAGAGCACGACCGGCGCAAGCTGAAGCGCGTCGCCGAAGAATGGCGCAGGCGCGAGATCATCTGCCGGGAGCTTCCGTGAGTACGCCGTCCGACCGGTCGCAGGAGCCGCTGATGACCGTACGGGCCGCGGTCATCTTGATGCTGGCCACGCAGATCGCGGTTGGCGTCGGCGTGCTGACCGTGCTGGCAGGAAACGCATGGGCTTTCGCGGTGCTGGCTGCCGGGGGCTCCTTCGCCGGCACCGTCGCGTTCGCCCGGTCCGTTATCGGCTGAACAGGCCCGGGCGATGAGCGCCCGGGCTGACTCCGTGATCCCGGCGCCGTGTGCAGGTGCAGGCGGGTGCGGCGGGTGGGACCGGCCGCACAGATACGGCGGTCGAGGTCACTCGTCTTGGTAGTTCGGGTTCTCGGGCAGCGGTGGTGCGAAGCTCACCTTGCCGTCCTTCCACCGCGCCTGGTACTCACGCTCGCCGCCGGAATGACAGCACTGCGGATCCGTCGGCAGGTAAATGGGGTAGGACAGGGTGACCGTCTTTCCGTCCTGGCTTTTGATCGTTGATTGAGCGGCCGCGGTCCTGTCGTAACCGGCGTCCTCGTTGCCGTAGAAGAAGAACACGGAAACGCACTTCCCGTCGACGCTGCTGGTGCAGTGAGCGTGGATCGCACGCAGGGGTCCGCGGAGGTTCTTCAGAGTGCTGGCCTTGGTGTCGGCCGTGTATCCCAGGCGCTTGATGCGGAGTACCGCCCGGTCCACGTCGAAGGGTTCCTTTGCGTCCTTTGACGGATTCGCTGCGGACGGGCCCGCGGTGTCCCACAGTGAAGCGGACGGGTGTGACTCTGGTTGATCCTTGTCCGGAGATGCTCCGCAGGCCGTTACCAGCGTCAGGCAGAGCACCGCCGCTGCGGCTGAAAAGGTCAGCGCTCGCTGCACGCCGTCACCCCCAGAAGGACACGCTCGAGCATTCCGTACCGCATCGTGTTCAGGTCTTCCTGTGAGATGTTGCGTGTGACGTGTGAGCAGAGATCGGCCGCCCAGGTGGTTGCGGAGGCCTGTCTCAGTTGGAAGGCCGCCGTCGTCCCGAAGTCGGTATCGGTTCCCTGGGTCGTGCTCACCGGCACGCTCAGCAAGAGGTGCTCACCGTCGGGGGAGGGCACGACGGTCCGCACGTGAGCGGCCGAGGGTATTCGGGTTTGGGCTATGAGCCCGTCGGGGCCCCACCGCTCCACAAAGCCCCGCCTTACGCTGACTGTCTCGGCGCTGTGGGAGAGGAACCTCGTGGCGCGGGTGCCGTCGGGAGGGATGGTGGTCTCACGTTGCTCACCCTCGGTGTCCCACACTTCCGCACTCCCGTCCTTGCCGGTCAGCAGCAGACGCCGACCGTCGCTGCTGAAGAGCACGGCGTCCTGATCGGCGAGCGGAGCGCGGAAGCCGGGTGTGACGACGGTGACCCGCCGCCGGTCCCGAAGATCCCAGATCTCCACGCCGCGCAGGTCCGGGGTGGTCACGGCGATCCGCTCGGACGCTGGGTCAGCTGACAGATTGGTTGCGTACCGGTTCCGGTCGACCTCGGAGTTCTCCCGGAACAGCAGCGTCTCAGCCACCTTGCGGCCGGCTGTGACGTCCCACTGCGAGACAGCGCCTCCCCCAAGGGTGACCAGGCGGCCGTGCCGGGTGAATCCCATGCCACGGAGCTCCGGGTCCTGGGGCGCGGACCCCAGGGGTGGATCGACGCGTATCCGCCGCAGTACCTCAAGGGAGGGCAGCTTGTAGAGCGTGACCGACTCCGCAGGACTCTCGCTCACGGCCAGCGTCTTCTCCTCGGCGTCGAATGCAAGCCGCGTGTACGTCGGCTGGTAACCGCCCCGGCCTTTGGCCGCGATCCGCCGTCCGGTCACCGGATTCCAGAGCGCGACCTCCCCGCCGGCGCCAACCGTGACCAGATAGCGGCCGGAAGGGGAGAAGTGCGCAGCCTCGTCGTCGTTGCCGGTGCTGAAGATGTCGGCGGTTGGAAGCGAACCGGGCGCCGGCGCCGTGGCGACCAGTACTTCCGTCCCGCGAGCGAAGGCTATGCGGCGGCTCGCGCCGGCCAGGACATAGCGGGTGTAGCGGCCCTTGGTACCGTCTTCGGCCAGCACGAGAAGCCGTTGTCCGGTGGCGGCATCGTGCACGGTCACAGCTCCGTCGTCGCGCGTCAGCACGACCTGGTCGGAGATGCCGGCCAACTCGCCGATCCTCACGTCTTCGGTGCTGCAAGGCAGGCGCTGGAAGAGGCGGGGGTCGGGCTTGTTGGCGGAGGCGTGGGTCAGCCGCCACTTGCCGTCGGCGCACATCGCGGCCACCGGACGGGGACCGGCGACTAACTCGGGTTCTTCGAATCCGGGGACAGCCGTCAGGCGTCCGGAGCGCGTGTCCCAGACGCCTTGGGACAGGACTCCTGGCCCGGAGGCTACGACGTGCTTGCCGTCCGCGGAGAAGACGAAGTCATTGGGTGAGCCCTCGAGCAGCGGTTTCAGGGTGACGGGGGCGGCGGTGGGTCGGTCGAGGTCCCATATCTGGGCTCTGTCGTCCTCTGGAGGGTGGACCAGCAGGCGGTGTCCCGTGCGGTCGAAACGCAGTTCGTCCACGGCCCGGGCCGTGCTGGTGGTGCTCATCGCGGCTCGCAGGGTCAGCAAGGTCCTCTTTTCACGCAGGTCCCAGATCTTGATGCGGTTGCCGTCGCCGCCCAGGGCCAGTCGTGTGCCGTCGGGACTGACCGCGACGGCCGAGACATCGTCCATGCGCACCATCAGGGAGGGGCCGGCGGCTCCGACATGCCATACCGACAGTCGCCCCGCAACGTTGCGTACCGCGACGACCTGGCCGGAGTCGTCCAGCACTGTCTCCGCGACCTCCCCGCCCGCAGGCAAAATGGCGTCGTACGGGGCGTCAGCCAGATAGCGGGTGAACAGGTTGTCGTGTGCCTGTTGAGTCGGCGCGGTGCTCCAGGCGGCGACGGACAATAATGCGGCCTCTTCCCGATGGGAGCCCGCCTGTCCCTGGGCCTGTTGCACGAGGCCGGCCGAAAGTTCCGCGGCCTTGCTGCCCCGTACCGAGTACACCCCGAAGCCGGCCAGGGTTGCGAGCACCGTGGTAACCGCCGCCGCGACGATCGCTTTGCGGGACCGCCGGCGCCGACGCCACTCCTGGCTCGCCTCAAGGTATCGGCGTTCAGTCTCGGGGACGTCTTGCGACCGGTCGCGCAGTTGCTCCAGCGCCTGCTTGAGTTCGGAGCCCCGCATCAGCAGGGCATGGTCGCGGCCGCTTTGCTCCCAGCGCACGATGCGCTCGCGCACGTGTTCCTGCCAGACCCGGAAGTCGCGGTCGGCGTCGACCCACGAGCGCAGCGCGGGCCAGTGTTCAAGTAGCGCTTCGTGGGCGAGCGCGACCGTCTCCATGCCGTCAGACGCGTGATCGAGGTGCACCAGACGCTGCACGGCCAATAACTGTGCGGCCTTCCAACAGGCGGGGTCCAGCTCCGTGCGGCGTGCGGTGCGCCCGGTGTCGACCGGGTTGTCGAGGCCTCCCTCGCCTGGGCGAACAAGCTGTACGAACAGTCGCCGCACCTCGTCTTGCACGTCGTCCAGCCGCTCCTTGACGACTCGCTCGGCATGCGAAGCGAGAGCGCCCGCCACTCCGCCGATCTCCTCATAGGCGGCATGCGCGAGGATGCCCTGACGCTGTTGCTCCCACAGCAGAGTGAGGGTGAACTCGAGCAGGGGCAGCGCGCCGGGGCTGCGGCCCGCGTCTGAGAGCAGACGCTCGGCGAGCGAGTCCTCGAACCGTACGGCCCCGTGGAATGAGGCGATCGGGGACAGCACCACCTCACGGAGCTGATCCTCGGCCAGGCGGTCGACGAGTACCGGAGACGCCTCGCACACTCGCCCCAGAACGGGGAAACGCTGCATGGCCTTCAGGAAGTCCAGTCGCAGAGCGAAGACCAGCCGCACCAACGGTCCGCCATCCGCGGTGCGCCAGTCGGTCATGGCCACCAACTGGTCGACCAGCTTTTCTGCCGCGTCGGGTGAGCAGCGGAACAGCATTTCGAACTGATCTACGATCAGGGCGAGCTGTGTCGTTCCGGAGCGGGTGAGTAACTCCCTGACAACCGGAGCGGTCCCCCCCTCCCGAAGCCGTTCAGTGAGCCGTTCGACCTGCTCGAGCCGGTCGAGCGGATCGACACCCTCGTCCGGCGCGTTGAGTAACGGCAGCAGGGCGGAAGCGAGCATGAGCTCCGCTCCCAACGCGGGCTCTGGGACCAGAGAGGTGATGCTGTAGTCCCCACGTTTGCGGAGCTGCGGTACAAGACCGGCGTGGATCAGCGATGACTTGCCGACTCCGGATACCCCCATGACCGGGATGATCGACGACGTGGTGACCGCGTCGGTCAGCGCCTTGATCTGCGCGGCTCGCCCGAAGTAGTGGGTGGCGTCCTGCTCCCGGAACGAATCCAAACCACGGAACGGCGAGGGCGGCGCGGCATGGCGACGCAGTTCAGGATGAATTTCCAACAGGGCACTGGCGGTGATGGCGTAGGCCGCCCGTTGACGGAACCTCCCGTCGGTGGCGACAACCATGCCAACCACCCCCTTGAAGTGCTCATCCCACAGTGGCGTGCCGCTGAAGCCCTGTCGGATTTCGCAGGCACTCGTGCTCTCGAACTGGAGCCAGCCCCGTCCGCGGTCATCCACGATCGTGCCGAGTGACCAGACGCCCTCGTCGTCGCCGGCAGGGAAGCCGAATGCCCGGAACGGGTGGCCGCGCACTGTCTCAACGTCCAGCAGTCGCACAGGCTCTGCCCCAACGGGCGGATCCTGATCAAGCGCGAGGACGGCAATGTCACCAGAGCCGTCCTCCGCGACAGGTATGTGCGTGATGAGCCGCGCGCTCTGTCGGGGGGTTGCTTTTCCCGCCAGGGGAAAATCCACATCGACGGTGAGCCCCGCAGCAAGGGGACTCCCCTCCTGCTCTGCGGCGACGGCCGAAACCACATGCGCGCACGTAAGCACGATCCTGGGGGCAGCCAGAAAGCCGGCCCCCTGTGGCGTGGCCCACGCACCGCGCGACCACAGGCGGGCAATCCCGGGGTTGGGCACCGGTCCGGGCACTGCTGGAGTCCCCTCGCCCTTATCCCGCCACGGCTTCGTGGCGATCGGCGACTGCCTGGGTGATCGGCAAAAGCTCCGGTTGCTGCCTGTCCCACTCCATGGTGAGCGTGAGTGACCCCTCGCCAGCGGTCTTGGCGAGGAAGACGCCCGCCTCCGCCGACAGCTTCAGTCCGAACTGGAGAGTGATCTTGTTTGGTTGCCGCGGCAGGTCGGCCACCTTGGCGAGCACGGCATGCGCGGCCTCGCGCACACTCTCCAGACCGCGCTCCAGCGTCTCGGTTGCTTCAGCCACCACCCCGCCGGGCCTGGCAACCCTGACCACCGCCTGTGGCCCGTTGTCGACTTCCACCAGTACAGAACCGCCGCTTTCCAGCGGCACCCTCAGCAATTCGGGCATCGAGTCCCCCGCCACTTACCCGGTGTGATGCGCGCCACCCTAGCTCCTGCAAAAGCTGTTCGTGCCCGGATCGCCAATACACCAGGCCGTCATGAAGGCACCGGCCGCCTCGCAGTGACGGCCCTCTGGGGTCGATCAAGGTCCTCGCCCTCGGAGATCCGCAACCCGGCGCCGCCGCGTGATCTTGCACGTCGACGGGTCCTGGATTCTCGAGGTAGCCGAGCGAGCCGGACACCGTGACACGGCCGATCGCCTTCGGGTGACGGCGACCTGCGGGGTGCTGTCATCAGGGATACGCCGGTACCGGTGTCTGCGCGGTCCTGGGCATCGGCAGCGGCGCGGCAGGCCTCATCGACCGGGCAACACCTTTTTCAACGCCTCGTCAAGGCGCCTCGCCACCTGCGCGTCCCGTGGTCGGGGGGCGCCCGGCGGGCGGGGGCCGCACAGGGCGTCGAGTTGGGTGATGAGGGTCTGTGTGACGGCTCCGTACAGGGGTGTACGGGGGCGTTGGACGGCCTCGCTGAGGGCCGGCAGCAGGACGTCACGGGAGTAGCTGACGCCGCCCGCGAGCAGGTCGGGTGCCTTGAGTTCGGCGCTCTCGCCGGTGGGCGACGCCGAGGCGTTCCGGGAGTACGCCGAGGCGTGCCGGCACTCCGGGGTGGTGCCGGGAGCCTGGTAGGCGGAGGTGCGCGTCGCGGCGAACCCGGCGCGCAGCAGACAGCGTTCACTGTCCGGGTCGGTCAGGAACGCGATCAGCTCGGCGGCCTTCGCGGCGCGCTGCTCGGAGGTGGAGGAGGTGACGGCCAGGTTCTGGCCGCCGAGCACGGCCTTGCCGGGCAGCCGGGTCACCCCGAGGTTCCCCTTGAAGGTTTCGTACAGGGCCGGGTAGACGTACGGCCAGTGCCGCAGGAACGTCGTGCGGCCCTCCGCGAAGGCGCTGAGCGACTCGGCCTCGCGCGAGGCCGAGGCCTCCCCGAGCAGGTACGCCGACGCCGTGCGCTCCCGCAGTTCGGTCACGCCGGCCGTCAACTGCTCATCGTCGGCGGCGTACCGGCCGTCCTCGTCGGTCAGCGCGAAGTCCGGGACGGCCGAGGCGAACGCCTCGATCGCGTTGACCGTGCGGCCCTCGTAGGCGGCGAGCTGCGTGGTCCAGCCGTCCTTGTACCCCGCGGGCTTCGGCCGGTCGTTGACGGTGTCGATGAGGTCCCGGAGGTCGTCCCAGGTCACGCCGCCGCTCAGGTCGGTGCGGGAGGTGCCGATGCTGCGCAGATGGTCCTTGCGGTAGTACAGCAGGCCCACGTCGCTGTTGAAGGGCACCGCGTACCGCTCGCCGTCCCAGAACGCCGTGCGGTCGACGGACGGGATGATGTCGCGGGGCGACTTCACCGCGCTGCCGGTCAGCGGGCGGATCAGCCCGGCGGCGGCGAACTCCGGGATCCAGGTCACGTCCAGGTTCACCACGTCGTACTCGGCGCCGCCCGACTGGAGCGCCCCGAGCAGCTGGCTGCGCTGCTGGTCCGCGGAGCCGGGGAGCTCCACCAGGCGGGCCCGGTAGCCGCGTTCGCCCTCCTTGGCGTTCCAGGCGTCGATGAGCTGCTGGCGGATGCCGTTCTTGCCGGTGACGTCCTGGCCGCTGGCCACCACGATCCGCGGCGGCTCGGCGCCCGGCGGCTGCTGCTCCCGCGCGTCCCTCGGAGTGCAGGAGGCGAGCGCGAGCAGGGCGAGAAGGGACACCAGCGAAACGACGGCGGCCGTCAGGCGGCGGGCCATCACTCCACCCCCGATCCGGTGCGGGCGACCTCGTCGTACAGGGCGGGCACCAGGTCGTCCCCGACGTCCAGGCAGCGGCCCCGGCCGGCCGCGGCGATGCGGGTGGCGGGACGGCCCCGGTCGCAGCCCGAGTTGCGCAGGGACACCATGACGACCGGGACCCCCGCGTCGCCGCCGGCCCGGTCGAGGACCTCGTCCAGGGCCTTGCCGGTCAGGCGGCCGTCGTCCTCGCCGTCGGTGAGGTACACGATCAGCTGTGGCTGCTCGTCATCGGTGCCGCGCTCCCGCATGAACGCCAGCGCGTCCAGCAGCGCCCCGTGCGGATCGGCCTCGGCGTCCCGCACCCCGGCGCGGCCCAGGGCGCGTTCGGCGTCGGGGCGCTCGTGCGTGCCGAAGCCCAGCAGCTCGGTGTGGGTGCGGCCGCCCGTGCCGTGCACCGCCCACACCCCGTACTCGTCCTCCCCGCCGAGCCCGGGCAGGGTCTGCTTCAGGATGCCCGGGCCGCCGCTGGAACCGTCCCAGCGCCCGGCCATCGAGCCGGAGCTGTCGAGGAGGAACAGGACCCGGCCGGGGCCGTGCGCGCTGCCGAAGCGCTCCAGGGTCAGGTCCATCTCCGAGGGGTCGGCGGCCTTGGCCGGACGGACCGACCCGGCGAGACCCGCAGGTGGCTCCTGGGCGGCGAGCAGGCCGCGCTCACCGGTCGCCGACCGGAAACCGTGCTCGCCGAGCACCGCACGGCCGCCGTCGCCCGTCAGCCAGGCGCGGAAACGGTCCACGGCGTCGTCCCGCGCGTCTGCGTCCCGGTCGCCGTCCTCCCAGCGCACCCGCACGAACGCCGGCTCCAGACCGGGCACGTCGTCGGGGTAGGCGGCGACGCGCGGGACGCGAGTGACCGAGTGGCAGCCGATGCCGCTCTTCAGCAGGAACTCCGGTACCAGCGCCGCGGCGTGGCGGTCCACGGCGTCCTCGGCGGGCAGCGCGCACAGCAGCCGCGCGGCCGAGGGCTCGGGCCGTCCGGCCCGGGCGAGGCGCCGCTCGGCGGCGCGCGCGTCGGCGTCCTCGCCGTACAGGCCCATGGTGGCCAGGAGCGCCGCGTCGGTCAGTTCCGGCGCGGGGCGGTGCAGTTCGGCCTTGCCGTCGACCCGTTCGAGGTCGGTGCGCAGCTGGGACAGCGACCGCCCGGTGGGTTCGAGGCCCGCGCCGAGTGCCTTCGGTACGGCCAGCACGACCGGCGAGTAGGCGATCGGCTCGGCCGCCGCCTCCAGCCGGGCGAAGAGGCGGTCCTCCCGCGCCGCCGCCATGTTGACCCGGTCGAGGTCGGCGCGGGTGGCGGGGATCCATACGTCAGGCTGAGGGCCGATGTCCCGCTGCGGGTTGTCGTCCTCGCGCGGCTGCTGCCAGGAGTCGGTCCGCTTGCCGAGCGCGGTCACGACGGCCGCGGCACCCGCGCTGTTGACGGTGACGCCGCTGCGCCGGCAGCCGTCGCCCGTGGTGTTGGCGTCCGAGGTGACGTAGGCGTCCGCCGCCGCCCGCACCGGCGGTTCCAGGTCGGGGTCGGTGAGGACGCGCAGTTCCAGGGGCGGTGCGCAGGGACCGGGGTCGCCGGTCAGGGCCAGGATGCCGTAGCCGCCGGCGCCGGTGGCGAGCAGGGCTAGCAGCGCTGCCAGCGTCGTACGGCCGGACCCGGTGACGGCCTTCCGGGCGCGGGTGAGCAGCTCCCACAGCCGACGCGGCCAGGAGACGCCCGGGGGAGGAGGCGGGAGCACCGCGGGGCCCGCGGCCAGCAGCACGTCGGCCTCCGGGTCCCAAGGGGGAGCCAGGGCCTGCGGCCGCTGCGGATCGTCGTCCTCCGCCTTGTACTTCGCCGCGGCCATCCGCTCCTTCACCGCCGCGTACAGCCGGGACAGCCACACGTCGCCGCCCTCGTCGAGAACGGCGGTGAGTTCGCGGGTGAACGGTGTCGCCGCGTCGGCGTCCCCGCCCAGGATGCAGCGGTTGGGCTGGACGCTCATCAGCAGCTGGATCTTGTGTTTCCTGCGCTTCGGATCGTCGAGGTGGTGCCAGATTCCGGCGGCGTTGCCCGCGTAGCAGCAGTCGAGGATCACCACCACCCGCTCGGCGTGGCTCTCGGCGAGCTCGCCCAGCACCTCGCTGAAACGCACCGAGCCGGGCAGCCCGTGGCCCAGGAGCACCCGCGCGGTGCGCATCTGCAGGTGCAGTTCGCTGCCGGAGGTGGAGGTGACGGCGTGCCCGGCGAAGTAGAGCAGCAGCAGCCCCCTGGCCTCGCGGCAGGCGCGGCGCAGCGCCCCCGTGAAGTCGTCCGGGGTCGGTGAGGCGAGGGCCCTCACCTCACCCGCGCCGAACACGCCGCCCCGGTGCAGCGCGTCCTCCAGGGACGTCCGGTTGTGCCGCACGGCCGGGAGCTGACCGTTCACTCCCTGGGGATCCGGTGCGACGTGGTCGTACTCGGACACACCGGCCAGCAGCGCCCGGTTCGCCTTGCCGCGCGGGTCGAAGCGGCTCACCGCCTACTCCCCGTCGGAATCCAGCGGGCGGATCTGCGGCTCGGGGTCGCCGCCCTGCAGCCGGCGGCGGTTGTTCGTCCAGGTCTTCACCGCGCGGGCGGTGTACTCGGTGAGCGCCGCGACGGTCACGACGTCACCCAGGATCTCCAGCACCAGGTCGAGGTCGGGCCCGAGCCGTCCCGGGGGTCCGTCCGTGCCGGGCTTCGCGTCGATGCGCAGGTGCCGCCGGGAGACCAGGTCCTCCAGCGGTTCGTCGCGCTCCAGCCACGTCTTCAGAGCTCTGACATCGTCCATGGTCGCGCCGGCGCCCAGCCGTACGCGCACGCCTAAGACAGCCACTTCGTCCCCCTCTGTCATGTCCGACATCATGACACCGGGTCAGGCTCCGGCGGCAGTCCCGTGACGTGACCTGCGCGGGCGATTGCACGCCCCCCTCACGCCACGCGCACACGGCACACGCGGCTGAGGGGCCCGTGCACGGTGGGTGCCCGGGTCCCTCGTGGAGCCAGCCGGCCTCTTTGCCGGTGGCGAACACGGGGCGGACTGCTCGAAGCGAGTGCCCGACTGTGGGGGCGTATCCCACGGGCCGGATGCCGGTCGCTCGGGGCGGGAATCAGCCAACTGAGCGATCGCCCCACCACAGTTGTGTCCCTCGTGCTTCACATGCGTCACACGGGTCTCAACTGCCCGGCTGCACAGGGGACATGTCAGCTGAGCGGCTTCCACCCCGATGAAACGTTCAGGCCATTCCTCGAACTGAACGATCTACATGTCGGCACTTCGGCTACGTTCGATGCCTATTGCGCTACTTGCACGGGGCAGCACGACCGAACTGCCCCACCAGGCGACCGCCCGACCAGCGGGAGCTTCACCAGGGGGAAACATCGCTCATGCCTTGTCGCTGCCTTTCGTGCACACCGATGTGACCTGTGGTGGTCCCTCGCCGGTTGCACCTGCGCCCCATCCCCGGCGGAGCGTCTGCGAGATGACGCATATGGTCCTGAATCAGCTCTCCCTCGAACAGGAGCACCTGACTTATGCGCACGCTGATACGTTTCACTGCTCCGGCGGCCGCACTCGTCTCCGTTCTCGCCGTCACCCCGCAGGCCATGGCCGATGACCACGGCCCTTCGGGCAGCAGCATGCGCGTCCCCGGGACCAGTGTCGAGTTCTCCGAGAGCGGAGCCCGTGACGCCCGGACGCGTGCGATCGCGGCGGAGAACCCCGCCGCTGTCAGCGCCACCGCGACACTGTGCGGATCCGGGTACGAACTCGAGGCCGCCGAGCAACTCCCGGACGCGCGCCGATTCGGCACCCTGTTCACCTACACGCGATCCACGACCAGCGTGTCGGGGGCTTGCGCGGTGTTCGACAACAACCTCGGCACGGCGAAACACATGAAGCTGAAGCTGTGCCCGAACAAAGCCGGCGTGGCCTGCAAGGTGGACGAGGGAACCTACTCACAGTACGCAGGGCCGGTCAAAGGCGAGGGCAACCGCGACGCCGGCTGGAACAATTGTTCCCGAGTGACCGCCATCATGTGGTCGAGCGGCGTCGCGATCATCGACCGAGCCAAGTACGTAGCCCCCTGCGACTGACCATTCCGGGCGCCCGCGTACCAGCGTGCGTCTTTCGCGGCACCCCCAACTGCGGGCGGGTCCGGGCACCCAGCGCCACGGCCCCGGAAGATCACCGACAGTGGCAGTAAGCGCACCCCCTGCTGGTTCACCCTTCGAGTCACGGGGCCAAGGGGTTTGACGTAACAGCAGGCACAACGCAGGAACGCCTGAGCTCGCCCCGTCGGCCTTCGCATCGGCGCCCACCTCGCGACTTGCCGCCCGGCCAGTAGCCGGGCCGGCCAGTGGCCGCAACGCACCCGTCGACGCCCTTCGATCACGACAACGACAGCCCAGGACGCCGCGGGCAGGACGTCTCGTGCCATGGGCCGGCGTCGTCTGCATCCGCGCTCCAACCCGTCAAGCAGTCCAGGAGATCCGGCATGGCCGACGAGAAAGTCCTCGAAGCGCAGAAGTGGGTCAACTCGACCTATGCCAGCGTGCCCGGTTACCAGAAGTGCCCAGAAGACGGCAAGGTCGGCTGGCCCACGATGTACTCCTTCATCATGGGGCTGCAGAAGGAACTGGGCATCAGTCCCGTCGTGGCGAACTTCGGCGACGGCACCGTTTCCAAACTCGCAGCGCTCGGCGAACTCGGAAGCGGCTGGGCAAAGAACAAAAACATCGTGAAGATCATCCGATACGGATTGTTCTGCAAGGGTTACACCGGCGGGTACTCCGACACCGGCTTCTACGACCCGGACATCGAGCTTGCCGTCAAGAAGATGCAGAGCAACATGGGCCTCTCGCAGAGCGGCAGCCTCCAGGCGAAGGTATTCAAGGCGCTGCTCAACATGGATGCCTACGTACTCACTGCGGGTGGGTCGGAAGAGGTCCGCTCCATTCAGCAGTGGCTGAACGGCCGCTACTGGAAGAAGAAGACGGTCGACATCGGCCCGGCCGACGGCCACTACTCCCGCAATGTCCAGCAGAACCTGATGAAGGCACTCCAGCTGGAAATCGGCATCGCCGAAGCGGACGCCACCGGCAACTTCGGGGCCGGAACGCAAGCCGGCATCAAGGCCAAGGCCGGCGTGTCGGAAGGCTCGTCCGGAATCTTCGTCCAGCTGTTCTCCGCCGCGTGTGTCTTCAACCAGCCGATCGTCACCGTGAACGCAAACGGCGATACCGTTCAGACGAAGACGGTGTTCAAGACATCGTTCGACAGCAATCTGACCAGCTTCGTCACCACCTTCCAGCGGTTCTCCGAGATATCCGCCAACGGCCGTGGCGATTATGCGACATGGGCTCAACTCCTCGTATCGATGGGAGACCCGGACCGACCGGTCACCGCCTCCGACACCGCCTACACGATCACGGCGTCACGCGCCAAGAGAATGTACAGCGATGGGTACCGCTATGTCGGCAGGTACCTCAACGAAGCGTCTTCCGGCGGCGGTTCGAAGATGCTCGAAGAAGGTGAAATCGCCAACATCTTCAGTGGTGGACTTCGGATATTCCCGATCTTCCAGGACAACGGCAGGTCCCTGTCCGAGTACTACTGGGGGAACGGTTACACCCACGCGAAGAAGGCCCACGACCAGGCCGTGCACTTCGGTTTCAACCGAGGGACGATCATCTACTTCGCCGTCGACTACGACGCCACCGACGCCGATATGCCGGCCATCCTCGAGTACTTCCGAGGCGTCGCGGCCGGACTCGGGAGCAAGGGCAAGCGGTACGTGCACGGTGTGTACGGCTCTCGACACGTATGCGCCGAGGTCACCAAAGAGACCTACGCCCGCTACTCGTTCGTGTCCGGCATGTCCTGGGGATTCTCAGGCAACCTCGGCTATCCCCTGCCGGCGAACTGGTCCTTCAATCAGATCAAGGAATACCAGGTCACCAACGGAACAGACACCTTCTGGCTCGACCGGGACGCTCACCGCATCGGCAGCGACCCCGGCCAGAGCAGCGTCAACAGACCGTCGTCACCCGCGGATGAGTTCGTCAACTACATCAAGTCCCTCTATGACTTGGCCAAGGCATACGGCAAGGGCAACCCGAACCAGCTCGTCATGGAATACCTGCGCAGCGACGCGTACGACGACAACCAGTGGCGGGCTCTGATCGGGAAAGTGGACGGCGGCTTCGTCTCCTATGTGAACAGCCGCAACCTGAGTATCTGGCCGGAGTTCAAGGATCCGTTCACCGGTCAGCACCTCGGAATCGAGCACTTGATGGCCACGGCGAACGGCCAGTTCGTCAAACCCAACCCGGCGGGGGACATCAGTCTCGGTGACGTCGCCGGCTGGGGCGGTGACCTGATGACCCTGTACGGCGAATGGCGGCGGGACCACGACACCTACGCCTCAGGCGCCACCTACATCAACGACAAAATGGGCAAGATCGGCGTCGCGTCCAGCTTCGGCTTCACCGACCTCGTCGAGGACGCCGACGGATACCTGATCGCCCAGGCCGTGCGTGGCGGTAAGAACATCGTCGAGGCGGTCCGTGATCACTACCAGGGCAGCGGCGGTCTCACCCGGTTCAGGGACTACCTGAAGCAACGGTTTGGCGGCACCATCAGCGAGGCAGCCGCTCAGGCGAAGAAGATCCTCACGGACGAGCCTGCCAGCGGGGACGGGGTCATCCTGGTGGGCGGCCGCGCGAGCCTGATCCAGAAGTTCGGCGGCATACCCACCCTGATGCCGCACCTCCTTCCTTCCGACCAGCTCAACGCGTGGTGCAACGCGTTCGGCAACAACCTCGCCCAGCACGCCTCCACGGAAACGCTCCGGCGAGCGCAGTACCAGGCAAACCAGCGGCGTCTCCTCGGAGCGAAGTAGCGTCGGGACGCATGACCCTCTTCGCGCTCTTCGGCCCGCCCGCGATCACGCTCCTCCTCTTCGTCATCGGAGTGTTTCCGTACGCGCTGTGGGTGACCAGGAAGAAGCCCTCGCGGGCGGCCCGTCTGGCCGCGGTCGGGAGCGCGGCGGCTCTCGCCGCCTACGGTGCCGGAACCTTCTACGGTCTCGCCTACACGAACCCACTCGACCTCTGTGCGACGAAGACCGCCAGTGGCGACTACGTGGACTCCGGGCGGGACTACAGCCTGACGTCAGCGACCGTCCACCATTTCCCCCCGTCCGTCACCTGCCACTGGAGCAGCGGATACAGCACCAACGATGTGTCGTTCTGGGTCACGCCTCTGCTTTTCGCGGGGCTGGCCTGCGCCACCGTCTGTTTCACCCTGATACTCATCAACCGCTCTCAGCGCAGAAGGGTCCCCCATGACAACGAGCTTGACGCGTAGACGGGTTCTCGGCCTCGGGGCCGGGGCAGCGATAGCCGTCGCGGCCGCCGGCCCGGCACAGGCCGCCCCTACCGCCGGCGAGCGTGCCTGGACCGAGCGCGAATCGGCAAACGGCTGGCCCGTCCTCGATCACGCCGGAAAGTTCCGGGTCGAAGGCACCGACGTCGACGTTTCCCTGGCGGAGGGGGACGTCGCAACAGTTCTTCTCCACGTGGCCCGCCGGTTCGCCTATGAAGTCGACATGCTTCTGCCCGGTGACCTCCAAGGGCACACCACGGAGCGTGAGATCAGCTCGGCATTCGAGTCGAATCACCTGTCGGGCACGGCCATCGCGATCCGGCCCATGCACTACCCGCTCGGAGCCGATGTCAAGAACACCGGCATGAGCGAAGCCGAGCAGATCATCGTCGCGGACATCCTCGCGGACTGCGAAGGCGTCATTGCCTGGGGCGGGCATCTGCAGCCGGTGAAACAGTCCCACTTCCAGATCGCCGTCGAGCCCGGAAATCCTCGGCTCAAGAAGCATGCCGACCGCATCCAGGGCTGGAACAGCGCACCGGGCAGGGGCGCGGGAACGATCGATGCCTTCGCGCCGGCGAGGCGTCGCCGGGCAGCTCGTTTCCAGTAAATCCGGTGAACGACGCCCCGCCTGAGATTTCGTGGTCCGGTTCCGGCGGGGCTCGGCGAGCTGCTCACGTGGCTTCGTTCACTTCTTGCGGTTCTGGCTCGCTTTCCGTGAGCTTGCACGCTGGGTGACAGCTGGGGCGGGAACCGTGCTCCGGGAAGGTACCCCAAACCGCGACAGGGGTCTCAGCCCTGGGTCTGCAACTGCCGCATCTGGCGCTGCACATGGTCCAGCGCCCCCTCGCGGCGTCCGGGCACCCGCTCGCGCAACGCGGCGAGGGCGGCGCCCAGTTCGCGGGCGGGGGCGGGGTCGCGGACCTGCCCCCACTGGTGGTGCGCCCGGTCCACCGCCGCCTCGACAGCAGGGGCGTCCGGCGCCTGCCCGGCGTTCAGGCGGGCGCCGGCGATGGTCAGCCAGGTGCGGCAGCTGCGGGCCGCGTCCCCGGCGAACATCGCCAGGTCGGCCCGTACCTCGGCCCAGTGCAGGGCCTCTTCGGACGCGGGTCCGTGCGCGGCGACGGCGGACTGCTCGTGCCGGGCGGCGAGCGCGTCGGCGTCGGTGTGCCGGCCGGACTGGACGGCGGCGGTGATGGCGGCGTGCGGATCCCCGCCCGTGGGACCGGGCGTGCTCAGCACCAGGTCGGTGCCCGCGCTGTCCGGCGCGATCCGGGTCAGGGCCTGCTGGTGCAACTGCTCGGCCGGCGGCCGGAATCCGCTGCGCAGGATCGTCGCGAGGGCCTTCATGTACGTCGGCTGCGCGATGCCGCGTCGGGACGGCGGGGGCGCGATGCGGCCGTGCACGGCGTTGCCGCGGCCTGAGTCCAGCGGGGTGCCGCGCAGCAGTTGCCAGGTCTCGGGGTCGGCGTGCAGGTCGAGCAGGAGGGTGGTGGCACCGGCGGGTCTGAGGCGCAGCTCCTCACGGAACCAGTGCCAGGGGAAGGCGGTGTAGCGGACGGTGGCGGGGGTGGTGCGGGCCAGCGCGAGGTGGGGCAGGCGCTGTCGGCGGTCGAGCTGGAGCTGGCCGGTGACGTACACGGTGAGGGGTCCGGGGGCCGCGGCGGCGGCGCGCAGCCGGGTCAGGACGGCCTGCGGTTCCAGCGGGTCGGCGAGTTCGACGACGTTGGCGGTGTCGGTGCCGGACAGCACGGCGGGCGGTACGGCGGCGAGGACGGGGAGCACGGAGGCGGCGTCCACGAGGCGCCCCCTGCCCACCGGCGAGGCCGCCAGCAGCAGCACGGTTCCGGGCATGGCCCCACCCCCTGTGTCGATCACGTACGTCAGCACCGTAACCGCTGCGGCTGCAAAGGTGGGCCTCAGGACCGCAAACGTCCGCCTTCGGGGGCATCGCGCCCCGTTCTCCTGCGGACGGCGAACACGGTGGTGTCGTCGGCGAGGCGGCCGCCGCCGTGCCGCAGGGTGCCGTCCCGTACGAAGGCGGCCAGGCGGGCCGGTTCGGCGGTGCCGGGGTCCTCGGCGACGGCCCGGGCCACCTCGTCGGCGAGCGGATAGAACGCCCCGCTGCCGTCCCGGGTCTCGGTCACCCCGTCCGTCACCAGCAGCAGTGTCTCGTCGGCGGCCACCCGCCAGCGCCGCGGGCGTGGGGGCCCGGCTGCGAACTCGCCGAAGCCGAGCGGCAGTCCGGGCCCGGCCGCCAGGGTGCGCACCCCGCCCGGCCCGACGGCGAGCGGCGGCTCGTGCCCGAACAGCATCACGTCCACCGCCTCCTCCTCGTCGTCGGGGAAGGTCAGGAGCACGGCGGTGGCGAACCGGTCGCCGTCCGAGCGGCCCAGGGCGACGGTGTGCCCGCGGTGCCGGATCATCCGTGTCTCCAGCCGTTCGGCGACCGTCGCCAGGTCCGCCTCGTGGTACGCGGCCTCACGGAACGTACCGAGCAGCGCGGCCGCCGCCTCGACCGCGCCCAGGCCCTTGCCCTGCACGTCCCCGACCAGGACACGGGTGCCGTGCGGGCCGGGCTGGATGTCGTAGAAGTCGCCGCCGACGCGGGCGTGGGCGTCGGCGGTGAGGTAGACGCCGGCGTGGTCGAGGCCGCCCCAGCCGGGCGGCAGCGGGCGCAGCACGGTGCGGCGGACGGTCTCGGTGACGTCGCTCAGGTGCAGCGCACGGTTCTCGTCGCGCACCCGGACCGCGCAGGCCAGGGTGGCGAGGATGCCGCCGAGGGCGACGAGGACGAAGTCGGCGCGTCCGGCCCGGTACTCGTGCGGCCAGGCGCTGTCGGCGACGACGTACGTCGCCAGGGAGAGGACCGCGAACAGGGCCGTGCCCCACACTCCGCAGAGCGAGGCGGCGAGGGCCGGCACCAGCACGATCCAGGAGATCATGCGGAATTCGCCGATGGTGTGGTAGTCGGCCACCGCGATGGCGAGGAGCAGCAGCAGCGGCGGCACCCAGGCCACGCTGCGCCCCCGTACCCGCAGCAGCTCCTGCCGCCGCACGGCGTCGGGGCGCCCGGCCCGGGCGTACCGGGCGAGCGGGCCGGGCCGGACGTGCGGGCGGTGCCTCACGGGCGGGCCGTGCCCCTCGCGGTGGCGGCTCACGGCCCCAGCGAAACACGGGGCCGCACCGGCCGCATCCCGTTCCGGGCGCTCGCCGACTTGCCAGGGGCTGTCCCCAGGTGTGCCCTGGATCCAGGGGCAGGGACAGAGAGGAGAGCTGTCATGGCTCATGCGGCACCCGCCTCACCCACGACAAGCATGCCCGGTCGCAGGCCCGACGTGTTCGGCCCGCGGGTCCACCTCGCCGTGAAGATCGGCCTGCCCCTGGTGCTCGGGCTCACCTACGGTTACTGGGCCGCCGCCATCCGGCGCGACGCCGGGCCCATCACCGGCTGGAACCTGCTGTTCGGCTTCGTCACGGCGCTGGTGTTCGCCGCGGTGTTCGCCGCGGTGTGCGCGCTGGCCCCACAGCTGCCCCGCGAACTGCACGCGCTGTGCTGGTTCGTCTTCTCGGGCTGCGCGGCCGGTTTCCTGTACAGCCAGAGCGGCGCGTCGGTGTACAGCTCCGCCGGCCTGGGGCTGGTGGTGGGGGCGAGCGTCCTCGCGATGGTGTTCTATCGCTATTACACGCACGAGGACGCCCAGGGCCGGCGCATCGGCTGAGGGACACCCGTTCGGCGGAGCCCGGCGGCGGGCCCCGGTCAGCGCTTCTCGCAGGTGGAGCGCGCTGCGGCCCGGCGGCCGGGCGGCCGGACGGTGGTGCAGCGTTCGCGGGCCGGGTCCGGGGGCCGTTGCCTGGAAGGGTGTCCGAGCACGCCCGGGCGCCCGTAGCCGGGAAGGCGCCCCCACGAGCGCGGAACGTCCTGTCGGCCGTTTCGCTGGTCCTCGCGTGCCTGCTCGTGCCCGTCGGGGCGCTCGCCTCCTGGGCGGCCCACGGGCTGACCGACACCGGCCGCTACGTGCGGACGATGGCGCCCCTCGCCGACGATCCTGACGTGCGGAGCGCGGTCGCGGACGCCGTCGGCGACGGCGTCCTGCGTGAGACCGGGCGCCGGACGGACAACGGAGCGCTGCCCACGGCGGTCGAGCCCTTCGTGCGCGACGCGGCGCGCTCCTTCACCCGCACCCAGACCTACCGCACGGCCTGGGACGCGGCGAACCGGGCCGTCCACAGGGCCGTGCTGCGGGCCCTGCGCGACGACGGCGCCCGCGGCACCCCGGTCACCGTCGACCCCGCCCCCGTCATCGCCCGGGTCAAGCGGCAGCTCGCCGACGACCACGTGCCGTTCGCCCACCGCATCCCGGTCCCGCACACGCGGATCCCGGTGCTCCCGGCCGACGACACCGACCGACTGCGCAAGGGGTACCACGTGCTCGACACCGCCGCCTTCTGGCTGCCGCTCGCCGCCGCCGTCCTGGCGGTCGCCGGGATCACCGTCGCCGCGTGCCGGCGCCGCGCGCTCACCGCCCTCGGCCTGGGCACGGCCCTGGGCGGCGCGCTGCTGGTCCTCGCCGTCGCGCTCGGCCGCCGCCTGACCCTCGCCGACCTGCCCGACACCCTGCACCGCCCGGCCGCGGGCGCCGTCTACGACGCCCTGACGGTCACCCTGCGCACGGTTTCCTGGCTGCTGTGCGCGCTGGGCCTGGCGGTGGCGGCCGGCGCCTGGGTCACGGGCCGGTACGGTCCCCGGCTCGCCGCGCGGCGACGTGCGCGAGGGTCCGCAGTGCCCGGCGCAGATCCGGTTCCGGAGCCGACGCGAGCCCGAGCCTGACGGCGTCGGGCGTGTGCCCGGGGGCGACGGCGAACGCGGGGCCGGGTGTGACGGCGATGCCGTGCGCCGCGGCGGCGGCCGTGAAGGTGTCCGCGCGCCAGGGGGCGGGCAGCTCCCACCAGGCGAAGGAGGACGACGGGCCGGACCGTACGGTGAACCCGGCGAGTTCCTCGGCGAGGATCCGCTGCCGCCGTGCCGCGTCCGCCCGCTTGGCCGCCACCAGCCGTGCGACCGTCCCCTCCGCGGCCCACCGCACGGCCGCCTCCAGCGCGAACCGCCCCGCGCTCCAGCCGCCCGAGCGCACGGAGTCGGCCACGGCGGCGACCCGGTGCGGCGGCACGACGAGGAACCCGGCGGTGAGTCCCGGGGCGACCCGTTTGGAGAGCCCGTCGACGACGTGGGTGAGGGCCGGGGCGTGCACGGCGAGCGGATCACCGGGCTCCTGGAGGAAGGACCAGATGCGGTCCTCCACGACCGGCAGGTCAAGGTCGTGGACCAGCTGGGCGAGTTGCAGCAGCCGCGGCCGGCTCGTCGTCAGGGACGTCGGGTTGTGCAGGGTCGGCTGTACGTAGAGGGCGGACAGCGGCGAGGTGCGGTGCGCGGCGGCGACGGCCTCCGGGAGCAGCCCGGCCGGATCCCCGGCCAGGGGCACCAGGGTGATGCCGAGCCGTACCGCGATCTCCTTGACCAGCGGGTACGTCAGCTGCTCCACCCCGACCCGGCCGCCCGGCCGGACCAGTGAGGCCAGGACGGCGGCGATGGCCTGCCGGGCGTTGCCGGTGAACAGCAGCCGCTCCGGGGCGGGCCGCCAGCCGGGGGTGGTGAGCAGTGCGGCCGCCGCCTCCCGCGCGGCCCGGGTGCCGGTGGCGGCTGCCGGTAACAGCGCCTCGGCCAGCACGTCGGGACGCAGCAGCGGCGCGAGGACGGGGGCGAGCAGCTCCGGCTGGCCGGGCGCGGCGGGGTAGTTGAGTTCGAGGTTGACGGGCGCGGCTCCGGGCAGCCCGGGTTCGACGAGCGCCTGCCCGGCCGGCCCGGCCGGTGCGGCCCGTACGAAGGTCCCGCGCCCCACCTCCCCGACGACCAGTCCGCGCCGCACGAGTTCTCCGTAGACCCGCCCGGCCGTCGACGGGGCGATGCCCCGCCGCCGGGCGAAGGCACGCTGCGGCGGCAGCCGCTGGCCCGGCCGCAGCCGTCCGGTGGCGATGTCGTCGGCGATGCGGTCGGCGATGCGCCGGTAGTCACTCATCGGCCGGTCTCCCCCTTGGATTGCACCGAGAGCAAAGATCTTATTGCACTGAGTAGTTGAGCCGCCCTAGGGTCGACGCCATGGCACCCTTCCTCGCATACGAGGACAAAGGCCCCGAGACGCATCGGGTCCCGCTGGTCCTCGTCCACGGCCATCCCTTCGACCGCACGATGTGGGCACCGCAGCTCGACCGCTTCCCGGGTACCCGCCGGGTCGTCGCCCCCGACCTGCGCGGCTACGGCGCCTCCCCGACGACCCCGGCCGTCGCGGACTTCTCGGCCTTCGCCCGGGACGTCGAGGCGCTGCTGGACGAGCTGGCGGTGGAGTCGTTCGTGCTGGCGGGCCTGTCGATGGGCGGGCAGATCGTCATGGACTGCTACCGGCTGTTCCCCGGGCGCGTGCGCGGCCTGGTCCTCGCGGACACCTTCCCGTCGGCGGAGACCCCCGAGGGCGTGCGCACCCGCGACGCCATGGCGGACCGCCTCCTCGCCGAAGGCATGGGCGGATACGCCGACGAGGTCCTGGAGCGGATGGTCGCCCCGTACGCGTCCGCCGAGGTCAAGGCGCACGTCCACGGCATGATGACCGCCACCGCCCCCGAAGGCGCCGCCGCGGCCCTGCGCGCCCGGGCCCGCCGCCCCGACTACACCGCCCTGCTGCCGCGGGTCTCCGCCCCGGCCCTGGTCGTCGTGGGAGCCGACGACACCTTCACACCGGTCTCCGACGCCCGGGCGATGCACGCGGCCCTCCCGGACGCGCAGCTGCGCGTCATCGAAGGGGCGGCACATCTGCCCAACCTGGAACGCCCGGAGGAGTTCGACCGGGCACTGGAGGAGTTCCTGGCGCGGGTCGACGCCCGGCAACCCTCCCACGCCCCGCCCCGTCTCTGAGGGAGGATGCGAGCACCCCATCCCGAGAACGGAAGGCCGGGCCTTGGACACCTCCGCTGCCGAGTGGACCGCCAGGGACGACGGGCGAGAGCACCACCCGTCGGGACGGCGGTTCGGCGCCGGGTGCGCCGGCCTGCTGTTCGCCGCGGTCAGCGTGGTCGTCGGCTTCAGGATCGCCGACAGCGACGGCATGACCCCCGTCCCCCAGCTGCTCGCCTTCCTTCCCTGGCTGCTCGTCCCCACCGGCGCGGGCCTGCTGCTCGCCCTGCTCGGCCGCTGGTGGACCGGGACGGTCTGGGGCGTGCTCCTGCTCGGCCTGCTGGCCTGGTTCATCGAGCCCTACGGCAAGGTCGGCGACCCCGTCGGCCGCCCCGTCGCCGACCTGCGTGTCCTCACCGCCAACGTCGAGTTCGGCCAGGGCACCGGCTCTCTCGTCACCGCCGTACGCCGGGAGGAACCGGACGTGGTCTTCGTGGAGGAGTGCGACTACGCGTGCGACGCGCTGCTGAAGCGGGACCTCGCCCGGGACTACCCGCACCGCCGGGCCGTGGAGGGCGGCGGATCCGAGGGCTCCGTCATCCTCAGCCGCTACCCGCTCCGGCCCACCGAGGGCGTGCGCGCCACGATGGGCATGCCCGGGGCGGTCGCCGACGTCGACGGGCACGCCGTACGCCTCCAGCTCGCCCACCCCATGCCGCCGCTGCCCGGGCAGGTGGACCTCTGGCGCCGGGAGCTGGGCGCGGTGCGCGAGGCGGCGACCGCCGACCCGGGCACGCCCCTCGTCCTGGCCGGCGACTTCAACGCCTCGCAGGACCACGCGGCCTTCCGCCGCATCCTCGACACCGGCCTGACCGACGCCTCCCGCACGAACGGCGGCGACCGCACCGTTACCTGGCCGGCCCGGACGGCACCCACGTTCGGCGCGCAGATCGACCACGTCCTCGTCTCGCGGGACTTCGGCGCCCGCCGCACCCGCGTCCTCGACCTGGCCGACACCGACCACCGGGCGGTCGTCACGGACCTCACATTGCACCGGCGCCGCTGACCCGCGCCCGGTCCGCACCGCCCGCACACGCGGATACGGCCGCCCCTCGTGGCAGGGCGGCCGCATCCGCATGGGGGTCTCAACGAGCCGACTTCTCCAGGGCCTTGTCCATCGCCGCCGCGAAGCCGTTCGCCCACAGCCGGTTGACCCGGGAGCGCTCGGTCGCGTTCGGGACGGCGTTGGTGCAGGAGGGGCCGGGGCCGCCACCGGACATCAGCTCACTGCACGGACCCGAGTAGTGGTCCGGCAGACCGAGGACGTGCCCGGTCTCGTGGGCGGTGACCCGGGTGGAGTCGTACTGCTGGTTCTGCCGGTAGTCCAGGAAGATGTAGCCGCTGCCGTGGCCGTCGGTGGACGCGTACGAGCCACGGGAGTCGTTGCCCTCCCGGTAGCTGAAGTCGGCCGCCGACGCGGAGCCCGACTGGAGCCGCACGTTCGACACCGAGCTGTTCCATATCTGGGTGCTGCGCGCTATCTGTGCGCTGAACGAGGGCGCCCGGGAGGCGTCGTAGACGACGGTGACGGCCGCGGTTGCACTCGGGTTCGCGGCGCGCTTCTCGGCGACGGACTTCAGGACCGCCTGGAAGAAGGCTCTGCTCGCGTCGGACCCGGCGGACCCGGCGGACCCGGCGACGAACCCGGCGTGCGGCTCGGCGGCCGGGGACGCCGCGGCGGGGGCGGCCGTTCCGAGCCCGGCCATCGTGAGACCGAGGCCGAGAACCGCCAGGGAGGACAGGGACTTTCGCATCGAAGGACTCCTCGGGTGGGGGTTGAGTCTCACCGGTGAGTCTCGATGCCTGTGCGGCGCCTGTGATGATGGCAACCAGGGATAGGACGGGGCTATCGACTGCCCAATTCACCTGGTTTAGCGCTGAATTATGTGGCTGGTTAACGCCGCGATTCCGCTTTAGCCTCACAGAGCATGGAGCTCGAGGTGAGGCACCTCCGCGCGCTGTGCGCCATAGCCGACACCGGCAGTCTGCACCGCGCCGCCCGGCAACTGGGTGTCGCCCAGCCGTCGTTGAGCACACAGCTGCGCCGGATCGAGCAGGAGCTGGGCGGCCCGCTGTTCCTGCGCTCCCACACCGGCTGCCACCCCACCCCGCTGGGACGCCTGGTCCTCAGCCGCGCCCGCCCGCTCATGGCCGAACTGCATCTGCTGGTCACCGAGGCCCGGGCGGCCGCCACCGGCGGCACCGAACTGCGCATCGGCTCCACGGCGAGCAAGGCCCTGGCCGGCTGGCTGCGGCGGCTGCGCGCCCGCGGCCAGAACCCCAGCCTCCACATGAACGTCTCCCCGAACGCCCTGCTCCGCATGGTCGCCGACGGACAGCTCGACGTCGCCTTCGTGCACGAGGTGGAGGGCTGCCCGCTGCGCATCCCCGCCGCACTCCGGCTGCGCGTCCTGGTCGAGCGCGAACCGCAGTGCGTGTCCCTGCCCGTCGACCATCCGGCGGCCGCCAAGCAGGAGGTCGAACTGGCCGACCTGGCCGGCGACCGCTGGATGATCGACCCCACCGTCGACGGCGAATGGGACGCGGTCCAGCGGATGTTCCGCGAGGCCGGCGTCAGCCCGCACGTCCTGCACGGCGACTACCACACGGCCGACGCCCTGGTCGCGACCGGCGAGGTCGTCACCGTCTGCCAGCCGACTCGCACCCCCGGCCCCGACATGGCGGTGCGCCGCCTGAAGGACGACCCGCTCGGCGTACGGCTGCTCGCCGCGGCCCGCACGGAGACCGACCTGGACGGCGTCTACCCCGCGCTGGAGGAGGCGTACCGGGAGGTGGCCCGGCAGGCACCGGCCTACCGGGACTGGCACCCACCGGACTGGCTGGAACCCGGCGGTCCCCTCAGACCCCCGAGCCCGGCCCTTCCCTGACGCGCTCCCGACGCCGCACGACACCGGCTCGGACGCCGATGTCACACCCGGCGGACTCAGACGCCGATGTCGCGCCCGTCGGCACGCCACACGGCCACCACCGCCGGCCGGACGTACGACCCGGGCCCGTCGGGCCAGCTGCTCGCGGGCTTCTCCACGGACGCGCCGTCGACCTCCCCCGGGTGCTGCACGGACACCAGCACGCGCCGGTCCTGGACGATCGGACCGCAGGTCTCGGCACCCTTCGGCACGGTCAGGAACTGCTTGAGCTCCCCGCGCCGCTCGCCCCGGGTCGCCACACCGAACAGGCCGTCGTGCGAGCCGAGCTGGGCACCGTCGGTGGAGATCCACAGGTTGCCGTGCGGGTCGAAGGCGACGTTGTCCGGGCAGGAGATCTGGCTGACGGAGTCCTTCGGGAACCCGGCGAAGTAGGTCGCCGGGTCGTCCGGGTCACCGGCGACCAGGAACAGCGACCAGCCGAACCGGGTGCTCTCGGGCCGGTTCCACCGCTCGGTGAGCTCCAGCACGTGCCCGTGCTTGTTGGCGTTGCGCGGGTTGGCCTCGTCCGCCTTGGCGTTGGAGCCGACACCGCGGTTGCTGTTGTTGGTCAGCGCGACATACACCTTGCCGGTCACCGGGTTGGGCTCGATGTCCTCGGGCCGGTCCATCTTGGTGGCGCCCACCTTGTCACCGGCGAGCCGGGTGAAGACGAACACCTCCTCGGCGCTCATCCCGGCCACGTGCGAGACGGCACCCTTCGCGGTGGCGGTCGCCAGCGGGATCCACTCACCGCCCCCGTCGAACTCGCCGTCCTCCGGCAGCCTGCCCGTGCCGTCGATCTCGATGGCGGGGGAGTCACCGGTGAGCCTGGCGACGTACAGCGTGCCCTCGTCGAGCAGGGAGAGGTTGTGCTCGCGGACGGCGCGGCTGTGGCCGTGCTTCATCCGCTTGCTGCCGACGAACTTGTAGAAGTAGTCGAACCGCTCGTCGTCCCCGGAGTACACGACAGGACGGCCGTCGTGCGTCAGCCGCACGGTCGCCGCCTCGTGCTTGAACCGTCCGAGAGCGGTGTGCTTGCGGGGCGTGGAGGTGGGGTCGTACGGATCGAACTCCACCACGTACCCGAACCGGTGCACCTCGTTCGGCTCCTGGGCGACGTCGAACCGCTTGTCGAACCTCTCCCACTTGCGCTCGCTGGCCCCGGTGCCGATCCCGTACCGCTTGTCGGTCGCGCGGCTGCTGTTGGCGAAGTACTGGTTGAAGTTCTCCTCGCCGTGCAGGGTCGTGCCCCAGGGGGTGACGCCGCCGGAGCAGTTGTTGAGAGTGCCGAGCACCTTGGTGCCGGTCGGGTCCGCGGAGGTCTTCACCAGCTCGGACCCGGCGACGGGCCCGGTCAGGCGGAACGCGGTGGTGGCGGTGACGCGCCGGTTCAGCTGGTGCCGGGGGACGACGGTGAGCCTGCCGCTCCTGCGGTCCTCCTCCACGACCACGGCGGACAGCCCGTGCGCGGCCCAGGCGACCTCGACCTGCTCCCGCGTGGGGTTCGCCGCGTCGTAGCCGCGGAACATCAGCAGCTCGTCGGTGTACTCGTGGTTGGCGACGAGCAGCTGCCGGCCGCGCTCCCCGGGCAGCGGCAGCAGGGCGAGGAAGTCGCAGTTGTACCCGAACTGTCCGGCCTGTGCCTCGGCGGTCTGCTTCTCCGGGTCGAACGCGGGCGCACCGCGCAGGATGGGCTCGCCCCAGCGGATGACGACGTTCTGCCGGTACCCCTCCGGCACCGTCACCGCGTCGGCGGTGTTGGGCGCGACCGGCGTGAAACGCAGCCCACGCGCGCCCTTGCCCTTGCGCCCGGCGGCCGCGGCGGCGACAGCGGCGGACGGGGCACCGGCGGCCGGGGTGGCCGCGGCCCGCGGGGCCTGGACGACACCGGCGGCACCCGCCCCCGCGGCGGCCACGGTCACCACGGCCGCGGCGCGCATCATCGACCGGCGTCCGATCGCACCGGCGATCACGTCGCCGACGTACTCGTTGGAGCTGGTGTTGGGCACCTCGTGGAAGCAGGCATCACCACAGCGGAAACGACAGGTCATGGCGGACCGGCCGCCGGGGTGCGAACCGGACGGTGTTCCGATCAACGGCAGCAGCTTGCGCACTTTACTCTCCCCATGGATGCCCTTGGTGTCTTCGCGACCGTAGGGGCACGTATGTGCGGTGATCGGGCGCCCGAGTGAACAACGAATGAACCCCCGGCTGCCGTACGGGGGTTGTGGCGATTCAGCCCCGCGCCACCTGCCCGGACCGGATGTCCCCTTGACAGGGCAGGCCTGGCACAGGCAACCCTGCCCAAGATCACACAGGAGGGCCGCTAACCTTACGTGTCCGTCCTGGCCAGGGATTGACGGGCTTCAACTCACGTGAAGGGTTGCGCGCACATGGGCATTCTCACTCTCTTGCGGAACGCGTTCGGACGGTCACGCAAGTCACGGACCGCCGAGGCGGAGGGTGCGGCGCGTACGGCGACCGCCGGTGAGACCAGCGGGACCGAGGACCGGACCGCCGAGCACACCGGACACGACGGGGCTCTCACGCCGCCCGACACGGCACAGGCGCCGGCACAGGCACCGGGATCGGCACAGGCATCGGCACAGGCCTCCGCCAAGGACCCGAAGGTCCCGTCCCCCTCCCCCGAGCCGAAGCCCACGCCGACGGCCAACGTCCCCGAACCCCGCACGTCCCCCTCCGACGAGCACGACCTCGTCTCGGAGGCCTTCGACAACGTGACGGTCCCGAGGCCGACCCGCTCCGCGGAGGACGACGGGGGCGTGGCGGCGAACCGGGAGCCGGTTGCCGCTGAGGAGCCGGTTGCCGCTGCGGAGCCGACGGTTGCGGAGAAGGCGGCGGCTGAGGAACCGGCGACTGCGGAGAAGGCCGCGGCTGAGGCTGAGGAGCCGACGGCTGAGAAGGCGGCGGCTGAGGAATCCGATGCTGTCGTGGAGGCGGCGGCTGAGGAGAAGGCAGCGGCCGAGGAGCCGGCGGTTGCCGAGAAGACCGCCGAGGAGGAACCGGCGGTTGCGGAGGAACCGGAGAAGCCTGCGGCAGCCCCGGCGGAGGAGGCGCAGCCCGAGCCGGAGCCGAAGGCCGAGACCGACGAGACGAGGGAGAAGTCGAAGCCGAGGGCAGCCAAGACCTCGAAGGCGAAGGGGTCAACGGTAAAGGCGACGAAGCCCGAGAAGGCCCCCGCCGCAGCCGCCGAGCCCGCGACCGTCGAACCTGCGGCGGCCGAACCGGCCACCCCCGAACCCGCAGCCGCCGAATCCACGACCCCCGAACCCGCGGCCGAACCCGCGGCCGAACCCGCTACCCCCGAATCCGCTGCCCCGACGCCCTCGGCCGCCCAAACCGCAGCCGAAGAACCCTCCACCCCCGAGCCCGCGGCCGCCGACGGCGAGGCCGCCCCGCAGGGGCCACCCGCACACGACG
>NZ_JAKEIO010000049.1 GCF_021474405.1 [Streptosporangium] indianense | reverse complement strand
GATCAAGGTCCTACGGCTTTGGGCCTAACCGCCCCGGCCCAAGCAACGGCCCAGCTCGTGCACCGCACGTCCGCCTGCCGAACTCCCCGGCGCTTCCCCCGGCCCGGGCGGTTAGGCTCAAAGCCGTAGGACCTTGATCCGATGTATCCGATGCATGTCCGAGGAACAGTGCGAGGGAGGCCCGGATGACGGCGGTGCCGGGGCGCAGGAGCAGCACCTTCACACGACTGCTGCGGCACGGCTTCACCGACGCCTCCGCCGCCGAGAGGCTCCTGGACAGCCCCGAACTCGCACCCCTGCGCGACGACCCGGTCCTGCTGGAGGCGCTGGGCGCGACCGCCGACCCCGATCTCGCCCTGCTCGGGCTGGCCCGGCTGCTGGAGGCCCAGCAGAGCTCCGGCGCCCGCCGGGAACTGCTCGACACGCTGATCTCCTCCAAGCCGCTGCGCGACCGTCTCCTCGGGGTCCTCGGCGCGTCCACCGCCCTCGCCGACCACCTCGCCCGGCACCCGGACGACTGGCAGGCCCTCGTCATGTACGAGGCGTACGACCTGCACCCCGGGGTGGAGGAGTTCGAGGCCGGGCTCGCGGAGGCCACCGACCCCGTCTCCCTGCGCGTCGCCTACCGGCGCTGCCTGCTGTCCATCGCCGCCCGGGACGTCTGCGGCACCACCGGCGTCGCCGAATCCGCCGCCGAGCTGGCCGACCTCGCCACCGCCACGCTGCGCGCCGCCCTCGGGATCGCCGAGGCGGCCGCGCCCGAGGACGCCGCCCTGTGCCGCCTCGCGGTCATCGCCATGGGCAAGTGCGGCGGCCACGAGCTGAACTACGTCTCGGACGTGGACGTCATCTTCGTCGGGGAGGCCACCGAGGGGACCGACGAGACCAAGGCCGTACGCGCCGCGACCCGGCTCGCCTCGCACATGATGCGGATCTGCTCCGAGACCACCGTCGAGGGCTCCATCTGGCCCGTCGACGCCAACCTCCGGCCCGAGGGCCGCAACGGCCCCCTCGTGCGGACCCTCTCCAGCCACCTCGCCTACTACCAGCGCTGGGCCAAGACCTGGGAGTTCCAGGCACTGCTCAAGGCCCGCCCGGTGGCCGGCGACCTCGACCTCGGCGAGGAGTACGTCGCCGCCGTCCAGCCCCTGGTGTGGAAGGCCGCCGAGCGCGAGAACTTCGTCCCCGACGTGCAGAAGATGCGCCGCCGGGTCGTGGAGAACATCCCCGCCGGTGAGGTCGACCGCCAGCTGAAGCTGGGACCGGGCGGCCTCCGGGACGTCGAGTTCGCCGTACAGCTGCTGCAGCTGGTGCACGGCCGGGCCGACACCTCCCTGCGCAGCGGTACGACCCTGGACGCGCTGGAGGCCCTCGCCGCCGGGGGGTACGTCGGCCGGGCGGACGCCGCCCAGCTCGACGAGGCCTACCGGTTCCTGCGCTCCATGGAGCACCGCATCCAGCTGTTCCGGCTGCGCCGCACCCACCTCGTCCCCGAGGACGAGGCCGAGCTGCGCCGCATCGGCCGCTCCCTCGGCATGCGCAAGGACCCGGTCGCCGACCTGCACCGCGAGTGGCGGCGGCACGCGGGCGTCGTACGCCGTCTGCACGAGAAGCTCTTCTACCGGCCGCTGCTCGACGCGGTCGCCCAGCTCGCCACCGGGGAGGCCCGGCTGAGCACCGAGGCGGCCCGGGAACGCATGGTCGCCCTCGGCTACGCCGACCCCGCCTCCGCGCTGCGCCACCTGGAGGCCCTGGCCTCCGGCGTCACCCGCAAGGCCGCCATCCAGCGCACCCTGCTCCCGGTGCTGCTCGGCTGGTTCGCCGACTCGGCCGACCCGGACGCGGGCCTGCTGGGCTTTCGCAAGGTCTCGGACGCGCTCGGCAAGACCCCCTGGTACCTGCGGTTGCTGCGGGACGAGGGCGCCGCCGCGCAGAACCTCGCCCGGGTGCTGTCCGCCGGCCGGCTCGCGCCCGACCTGCTGATGCGCGCACCGGAGGCGGTCGCGCTGCTCGGCGACGGGGACGGCGGCGGACTGGACCCCCGGCCGCGCGACCACCTGGAGCAGGAGATACTCGCCGCGGTGCGGCGCGCCGACGGTGTCACCCAGGCGGTCACGGCCGCCCGCGGCGTGCGCCGCCGCGAGCTGTTCCGCACGGCCGCCGCGGACATCGTCGGCTCCTACGGCACCGAGGAGCAGCCCGCGGAGGCCGACCAGGGCGCTCTGGTGGACCGGGTCGGCGGCGCGATCTCGGACCTGACCGCCGCGACCCTGGCCGGCACGCTCCGCGCGGTCGTGCGCGACGGCTGGGGCGACGACCTGCCCACCCGGTTCGCGATCATCGGCATGGGCCGGTTCGGCGGCCATGAGCTGGGCTACGGTTCCGACGCGGACGTGCTGTTCGTGCACGATCCGCGCGACGGCGTCGACGAGCGGGAGGCGTCCCGGGCCGCCAACAAGGTCGTCTCCGAGATGCGCCGCCTGCTGCAGCTCCCCAGCGCCGACCCGCCCCTGCTCATCGACGCCGACCTGCGCCCCGAGGGCAAGTCCGGGCCGCTGGTGCGCACCCTCCCCTCGTACGAGGCCTACTACCGCCGGTGGGCCCAGACCTGGGAGTCGCACGCGCTGCTGCGGGCCGAGCCCGTCGCCGGCGACGAGGACCTCGGCCGTCGCTTCATCGAGCTGATCGATCCGCTGCGCTACCCGGCGGCCGGGCTCGCCGAGGAGGCCGTGCGCGAGATCCGGCGGCTGAAGGCCCGCATGGAGTCCGAGCGGCTGCCGCGCGGCGCCGACCCCAAGCTGCACGCCAAGCTGGGGCCGGGCGGCCTGTCCGACGTGGAGTGGACCGTGCAGCTCATGCAGCTGCGGCACGGCTCGACGGAGCCGGGCCTGCGCACCACCCGCACGCGGCAGGCCCTGGCCGCCGCCCGCGCCGCCGGGCTCATCACGGACGAGGACGCGGCGATCCTCGACGAGGCCTGGGTCCTCGCGACCCGGGTCCGCAACGCGGTGATGCTGGTCCGCGGCCGGGCCGGCGACACCTTCCCGACGGAGCCCCGGGAGCTGGCCGCGGTGGGCAGGTACCTGGGATTCGGCCCGGGCCACGCGGGCGACATGCTGGACGCGTACCGGCGCACGGCCCGCCGGGCGCGCGCCGTGGTGGAGGAACGGTTCTACGGCAGCACCGAGCGCTAGGGCCTGTCGCTTGGATCATGACGCAGACGCGGGGCCTGGCACGCGTACCTGCCGCGTTGTCGTCACTCGCCGATGCTCCGCATCGACTCCCTCCTCCGCCTTGCAGCCGCACGCACCAGGCCCCGCTCACCGGCGTTCACAGGTGCTGCCGATGCCCTGCGCCATGATCCAAACAACAGGCCCCAGGACCCCCGAGGGTCCGGGGACTCATGTCCTGGCCGGGGACCTGGACCCGTCGCGCCGGCGCTCCGGTGCCGTCCTCGGCAGGGCGTACGGCTGCCGTCCGTACCAGAGCCGCGCGACCGCGAACCCGAACGCCAGGCACAGCACGCCGCCCACCGCGTCCAGCCAGAAGTGGTTGGCCGTCGCGACGATGACCACCAGGGTCAGCGCCGGGTACAGCAACCCCAGCACCCGTACCCACGGGACCGTGGCCAGGGCGAAGATCGTCAGCCCGCACCACACGGACCAGCCGATGTGCATGGACGGCATCGCGGCGTACTGGTTGGACATGTGCTTCAGGTCGCCCGAAGCCATCGAGCCCCAGGTCTGGTGGACCATGACCGTGTCGACGAAGCCGCCGCCGGTCATCAGCCGCGGGGGCGCCAGCGGATACAGGTAGTAGCCGAGCAGGGCGACCGCGGTGGTCGCGAACAGCACCAGGCGCGTCGCCGCGTAACGGCCGGGGTGGCGACGGAACAGCCACACGAGCACACCCAGCGTCACCACGAAGTGCAGCGTCGCGTAGTAGTAGTTCATCCCGACGATGACCCAATGCACCGAGTTGACCGCGTGGTTGACCGCACCCTCGACGGCGATGCCCAGATGGTGCTCGACCCGCCAGATCCAGTCGGCGTTGCGCAGCGCCTCGGTCCTCTGCTCGGGGACGGCGTTGCGGACGAGCGAGTACGTCCAGTAACTCACCGCGACCAGCAGGATCTCGAACCAGAACCGGGGCCGGCGCGGGGCGCGCAGCCGGCGCAGCGGGCCACGCCCCGCATCAGCCGCAACGGGGTCCGGGAGGGCGGCTTCCAGGCCCTCCGGCTTCGTTACGGTCGTTTCACCCATAGGCGCAGAGTCTGCCAGAAAAGGACTTCTGCACCGATCATCCCGCGGCCCCGTCCGGACCGCATGTCCTACGGCGACTTCAGGCCGCGGACCTCAGGAACGACCACGTTCCCCAGGGGCCGAAGCGGTCGAACCGCGCACCACCAGTTCGGGCATGAAGACGAACTCGCTGTGCGGCGCGGGCGTCCCGCCGATCTCCTCCAGCAGCGTGCGCACGGCCGCCTGCCCCATGGCCGGGACCGGCTTGCGGATCGTGGTGAGGGGCGGGTCGGTGAAGGCGATCAGCGGAGAGTCGTCGAAGCCGACCACGGAGATGTCCTTCGGCACGTCCAGACCGAGCTGCCGGGCCGCCCGGATCGCCCCCAGCGCCATCATGTCGCTGGCGCACACCACGGCCGTGCAGTCGCGGTCGATCAACGCCGTCGCCGCCGCCTGACCACCCTCAAGGGTGTACAGCGAGTGCTGCACAAGCTCCGACTCGACGATCTCGGCGCGCAGGCCCAACTGGTCCTGCATCGTACGCACGAACCCCTCGATCTTGCGCTGCACCGGCACGAACCGCTTGGGCCCGAGGGCCAGACCGATGCGGTTGTGCCCGAGGGACGCGAGGTGGGTGACCGCGAGGCTCATCGCCGCCCGGTCGTCGGGGGAGATGAACGGCGCCTGCACCTTCGGCGAGAAACCGTCGACCAGCACGTAGGGCACGCCCTGGGCGCGCAGCCGGTCGTAGCGCTGCATGTCGGCGGTGGTGTCGGCGTGCAGCCCGGAGACGTAGATGATGCCGGCGACCCCGCGGTCGACGAGCATCTCGGTGAGCTCGTCCTCGGTCGAGCCGCCCGGGGTCTGGGTGGCCAGTACCGGCGTGTAGCCCTGCCGGGTCAGCGCCTGCCCGATGACCTGCGCCAGGGCCGGGAAGATCGGGTTCTCCAGCTCCGGGGTGATCAGGCCGACCAGGCCCTCGCTGCGCTGACGCAGGCGCACCGGGCGTTCGTAGCCCAGGACGTCGAGAGCGGCCAGTACGGACTGGCGGGTGGTGGCGGCGACGCCGGGCTTCCCGTTGAGGACCCGGCTGACGGTCGCTTCGCTCACCCCCGCCTGCAACGCGATGTCCGCAAGCCGTGTGGTCACAGCACTGGACTGTAGCGGCCGGGGTTCTCCTTGCACACCGACGGGACGCCTGATGCGCGCCGTCGCACGGCCCGCTGCGGGTGGCTTGGTCATCGCGGTCCCTCAAAAGTCGTGGTCGGCGTCCGATCCGCAACGGATGATTCTCCCGGCGGACACGGATGGCAAGTGCTTGCAGAGTCTTGCACAACCGTGCGACTGCCCGCCCAGCAGGCGGAAATCAAGGCCTCGGGGCGATCGAAGGGAGGTCACGGCGGGATAACCATCCGCACCCCTTGCAACTTTTTGCTGCAAGGTCTTTCGCAACTCGTTGCAGCGCGGCTAATGTCACCGACGCCCGGCGGCCAACGGCGCAGTCGGCAGCACGAAACGGGCTTCACCCTCAAGGAGAACTCATGCGGCGTGGCATAGCGGCCACCGCGCTGGTGGCGTCCCTCGCCCTGGCAGCGACGGCGTGCGGCGGAAGCGACAGCGGCGACAAGGCCGACGGTCCCGTCACCATCACGTGGTGGGACACCTCCAACGCGACCAACGAGGCGCCGACCTACCAGGCCCTCGTCAAGGAGTTCGAGGCCGCCAACAAGGGCGTCAAGGTCAAGTACGTCAACGTCCCCTTCGACCAGGCACAGAACAAGTTCGACACCGCCGCCGGTTCCAAGGGTGCTCCCGACGTGCTGCGCTCCGAGGTCGGCTGGACGCCCGCCTTCGCCAAGAAGGGCTTCTTCCTGCCGCTGGACGGCACCGACGCCCTCGCCGAGCAGGACAAGTTCAAGCCGAACCTGATCAAGCAGGCGCAGTACGAGGGCAAGACCTACGGCGCGCCGTTCACCACGGACACCCTCGCCCTGGTCTACAACAAGGCCCTGTTCAAGAAGGCCGGCGTCGAGGCCCCCAAGACCTGGGACGACCTGAAGAAGGCCGCGGCCACGATCAAGGACAAGACCGGCGTCGACGGCTACTGGGGCTCGACCCAGTCCTACTACGCCCACTCCTTCCTCTACGGCGAGGGCGCCGACACCGTCGACGTCGACGCCAAGAAGATCACCGTCACCTCGCCCGCCGCGAAGAAGGCCTACGGCACCTGGCTGAGCCTGTTCAAGGGCAAGGGCCTGCACAAGGCCGACACGACCGCCGACGCCTACGCCCACATCCAGGAGGCGTTCGTCAGCGGCAAGGTCGCCTCGATCGTCCAGGGCCCGTGGGAGATCACGAACTTCTACAAGGGCTCGGCGTTCAAGGACAAGGCCAACCTCGGCATCGCCACCGTCCCGGCCGGCTCCTCCGGCAAGGCGGGCGCCCCGACCGGCGGCCACAACCTCTCGGTGTACGCGGGCTCGGACAAGGCCCACCAGGAGGCCTCGCTGAAGTTCGTGAAGTTCATGACCTCGGCCAAGGCCCAGGAGACCATCGCGCTGAAGAACAACACGCTGCCGACGCGCGACGACGCCTACACCGGCCAGGTCAAGGCCGACCCGGGCATCGCCGGCTACCAGGGCGTCCTCGCCGCCGCCCAGCCGCGGCCGGAGCTGCCCGAGTACAGCTCGCTGTGGACTCCGCTGGACGACGAGCTGCTCGCGATCGCCGGGGGCAAGAAGTCCCTGGACCAGGGGCTGAAGAGCGCCGAGACCTCCATCGCCAAGCTGCTCCCGGACTACAGCAAGTAGGCCCGCGTGGCCGCCGGATCCTCCAGCACAGAGGGGGAAGGATCCGGCGGCCATCGGCCTGTGTGCCGTACCCCCTGATCTCCAGCTGATCTCCAGTTCGCGAAGAAGGTTGTCGAACATGACAGTCGCCATCGACCGAGCGACCGGCAAGCGGAGCGGTGACCGCGGTCCCCGGTCCGGGCTGGGCCGGCGCCTCAAGCACAGCTACCAGAAGCACTGGTACGCCTACGCGATGATCGCGCCCGTGGCCGTCGTGCTCGGCGTCCTCGTGCTGTACCCCCTGGCCTACGGCCTCTACCTGACGCTCACCGACGCGACCAGCCTCAACACGGCCCGGACGATCGGCGTCAACGAGATCGAGGCCACCTACAAGTTCATCGGCTTCGACAACTACGCCGACATCCTGTGGGGGGAGACCTCCTACGACCGCTTCTGGTCGCACTTCATCTGGACGATCGTGTGGACGGCCCTGTGCGTCGCCCTGCACTACTCCATCGGCCTGGGCCTGGCGCTGCTGCTCAACCAGAAGCTGCGCGGGCGCACCTTCTACCGGCTGATCCTCATCCTGCCGTGGGCCGTGCCGACCTTCGTCACGGTCTTCGGCTGGCGCTTCATGCTCGCCGACTCCGGCATCATCAACTCCGCCCTGGAGACCCTGCACCTGCCGAGCCCGGCGTGGCTGGAGGACACCTTCTGGCAGCGCTTCGCCGCGATCATGGTCAACACCTGGTGCGGTGTGCCGTTCATGATGGTCTCCCTGCTCGGCGGCCTGCAGTCCATCGACTCCTCCCTCTACGAGGCCGCCGAGATGGACGGCGCCAGCCGGTGGCAGCAGTTCCGCTACGTCACCCTGCCGGGCCTGAGGTCGGTCAGCTCCACCGTGGTGCTGCTCGGCGTGATCTGGACGTTCAACCAGTTCGCCATCATCTTCCTGCTGTTCGGCAACACCGCCCCGGACGCGCAGATCCTCGTGACCTGGGCCTACCAGCTTGGCTTCGGTCAGCAGCCGCGCGACTTCGCGCAGTCGGCCGCCTACGGCATCCTGCTGCTCGGCATCCTTATCGTCTTCACCTCCTTCTACCGCCGCTGGCTGAACCGCGATGAGCAGCAGCTCGCGATCTGAGGCAGGAGTCCCCATGAGCACCACGACCGTCCAGCAGTCCGCGGGCGGGGCTCCGGTCCCCGCGATCGCCCCCGCATCCGCCCCCGCGCGCCGGCGCGGCCGGCGGAGCGCGGCCGGGAGCATCGTCTCCCACGGCCTGCTGATCCTCGCGAGCCTGATCGCGCTCTTCCCGATCGTCTGGCTGGTCTACCTGTCCCTCGGCCCGGACAAGGACGACTACCTGCACCCAGGCGGCATCTGGTCGAAGATGACCCTGGACAATTACAGCTTCGTGCTCCAGGAGACCGCCTTCTTCCACTGGCTCCAGAGCACGCTGATCGTCTCCCTGGGAACCACGCTCGTCGGAGTGGTCATCGCCGCCACGACCGGGTACGCGGTGTCCCGCATGCGCTTCCCGGGCTACAAGAAGTTCATGTGGGTGCTGCTGTGCACGCAGATGTTCCCCATCGCCGTGCTGATCGTGCCGATGTACCAGATCCTGTCGAGCCTGCAGCTCGTCGACACCTACCTCGGCCTGATCCTGGTCTACTGCTCGACCGCGGTGCCCTACTGCGCCTGGCTGCTGAAGGGCTACTTCGACACGATCCCGTTCGAGATCGACGAGGCCGGCCGCGTCGACGGACTGACGCCCTTCGGCACGTTCTTCCGGCTGATCCTGCCGCTCGCCCGGCCGGGTCTGGCGGTGGCCGCCTTCTACAGCTTCATCACCGCCTTCGGTGAGGTCGCCTTCGCCACCGTGTTCATGCTGGACGACGAGAAGTACACCTTCGCCGTCGGTCTGCAGAGCTTCATCAGCGAGCACGACGCCCAGCGCAACCTGATGGCCGCCACCGCGGTGCTCATCGCGATACCCGTGTCCGCGTTCTTCTACCTCGTGCAGAAGAACCTGGTGACCGGGCTCACCGCCGGCGGCACCAAGGGGTGACCCCCGCCGAGCGATCGGCCGCGGCGCCGTCGTGGTCGCTCGCGCCACGCGGCGGAGCCGCAGACCGTCAGAGTCCCGCGCCCCTTCGGGGGCGTGGGTGGGGTGGCCGTGGTGCCCATCCGACCCCGCTGTGCCACGGCCGCCCCACCGCCCACCCACGCCTTCCATGACCGCTTTCCTGTTACGCATCAAGGACGACATGAGCCAGCACTCAGCTGCACCTGCCCCCACCCCCGCGTCCGCCGTCGCCGTCGCCAAGCGCCGCGACTGGTGGCGGGACGCGGTGATCTACCAGGTGTACCCGCGCAGCTTCGCCGACAGCAACGGCGACGGCATGGGCGACCTGGAGGGTGTCCGTACCCGTCTTCCCTACCTGCGCGACCTCGGCGTGGACGCCGTGTGGCTCAGCCCCTTCTACGCCTCGCCACAGGCCGACGCCGGCTACGACGTCGCCGACTACCGTGCCGTCGACCCCATGTTCGGCAACCTCCTGGACGCCGACGCCCTGATCCGCGACGCCCACGCGCTGGGCCTGCGCATCATCGTCGACCTGGTGCCCAACCACTCCTCCGACCAGCACGAGTGGTTCAAGCGGGCCGTCGCCGAGGGCCCGGGCTCCGCGCTGCGGGACCGCTACCACTTCCGCCCCGGCAAGGGCGAGAACGGCGAACTGCCGCCCAACGACTGGGAGTCGATCTTCGGTGGCCCGGCCTGGACCCGCGTCACCGAACCCGACGGCACGCCCGGGGAGTGGTACCTGCACCTCTTCGCCCCCGAGCAGCCCGACTTCAACTGGGAGCACCCGGCGGTCGGCGACGAGTTCCGCTCCATCCTGCGCTTCTGGCTGGACATGGGCGTCGACGGCTTCCGCATCGACGTCGCCCACGGCCTGGTGAAGGCCGAGGGGCTGCCCGACCTTGGATCCCACGACCAGGTGAAGCTGCTGGGCAACGATGTCATGCCGTTCTTCGACCAGGACGGTGTGCACGAGATCTACCGGCAGTGGCGGCTGATCCTCGACGAGTATGCGGGCGAGCGCATCTTCGTGGCCGAGGCCTGGACCCCGACCATCGAGCGCACCGCGCACTACGTCCGCCCCGACGAGCTGCACCAGGCCTTCAACTTCCAGTACCTCAGCACCCACTGGGACGCCGCCGAGATGCGTGAGGTCATCGACCGCACCCTGGAGGCCATGCGCCCGGTCGGCGCCCCCGCCACCTGGGTGCTGTCCAACCACGACGTGACCCGGCACGCCACCCGGTTCGCCAACCCGCCCGGCCTCGGCACCCAGATCCGCCTGGCCGGCGACCGCGAACTGGGGCTGCGCAGGGCCCGGGCCGCGAGCCTGCTCATGCTGGCGCTGCCCGGCTCGGCGTACGTCTACCAGGGCGAGGAGCTCGGTCTGCCCGACGTCGTCGACCTGCCGGACGAGGTGCGCCAGGACCCGGCGTATTTCCGGGGCGCCGGTCAGGACGGCTTCCGCGACGGGTGCCGGGTGCCGATCCCGTGGACCCGGACGGGCTCGTCGTACGGCTTCGGCGACGGCGGCAGCTGGCTGCCGCAGCCCGACGGCTGGGGGGAGCTGAGCGTCGAGGCGCAGAGCGGCGAGGCCGGTTCGACCCTGGAGCTGTACCGGGCCGCGCTGCGTGTGCGGCGCGAGCAGCCCGACCTCGGCGCCGGCACCTCCGTGGAGTGGCTGCGCGCGCCCGAGGGCGTGCTGGCCTTCCGCCGCGGGGAGTTCGTATGCGTCGCCAACACCACCGGGGAGTCGGTGGCGATGCCCGCGTACGGCCGGGTGCTGGTGGCGAGCGGTGAGATCGTGCAGGTCGACGACGAGGCGAAGGTGCCGGCCGACACCACGGTGTGGTGGACCACCGCGCGTGCGGAGTCCCGCGCCTGATTTCCTTTGAATTTCGCACGGCCCGCTGCCCATTCGGGCGGCGGGCCTCTACTATCTGCGTCACCGCAAGGTTTCTGAACCTTGCAGCAAGAACCTTCAACGAAGAAGGAAACCCCACATGGCACGCAGATACCTCGCCATCGCCGTTGCGCTCGCCGCGGCTTCGATTGTCATGAACCCGACTGGTGCGCAGGCCTCCCCGCCTGGCACCAAGGACGTCACGGCCGTCCTCTTCGAGTGGAACTTCGCCTCGGTCGCCCGCGAGTGCACCACCACCCTCGGACCCGCCGGGTACGGCTACGTCCAGGTCTCCCCGCCCGCCGAGCACATACAGGGCTCGCAGTGGTGGACCTCGTACCAGCCGGTCAGCTACAAGATCGCCGGGCGGCTCGGTGACCGGACGGCCTTCCAGAACATGGTGAACACCTGTCACGCGGCCGGGGTGAAGGTCGTCGTCGACACCGTCGTCAACCACATGGCGGCGGGCAGCGGCACCGGCACCGGCGGATCGTCGTACACCAAGTACACCTACCCCGGCCTGTACTCGTCGTTCGACTTCGACGACTGTACGAGCCAGATCACCAACTACCAGGACCGCTGGAACGTCCAGCACTGCGAACTGGTCGGCCTCTCCGACCTCGACACCGGCGAGGACTACGTCCGCCGGACCATCGCCGGGTACATGAACGACCTGCTCTCCCTCGGCGTGGACGGCTTCCGCGTGGACGCGGCCAAGCATATGCCCGCCGCCGACCTCGCGAACATCAAGTCCCGGCTGAGCAACCCGTCGGTGTACTGGAAGCAGGAGGCCATCCACGGCGCCGGCGAGGCCGTCCAGCCCACCGAGTACACCGGCAACGGCGACGTCCAGGAGTTCCGCTACGCCTACGACCTCAAGCGGGTCTTCAACAACGAGAACCTCGCCTACCTGAAGAACTACGGCGAGGGCTGGGGCTACATGAACAGCGGTGTCTCGGGCGTCTTCGTCGACAACCACGACACCGAGCGCAACGGCTCGACCCTCAGCTACAAGGACGGCGCCACCTACACCCTGGCCAACGTCTTCATGCTGGCCTGGCCCTACGGCGCCCCCGACATCAACTCCGGCTACGAGTTCACCGACCAGGACGCCGGCCCGCCCAACGGGGGCCGGGTGAACGCCTGCTGGCAGGACGGCTGGAAGTGCCAGCACAACTGGCCCGAGATCAAGTCCATGGTCGGCTTCCGCAACGCCACCCGGGGCCAGGCCGTCACCAACTGGTGGGACAACGGCGGCGACGCCATCGCCTTCGGCCGGGGCAGCAAGGGCTTCGTGGCCATCAACCACGAATCGGGATCGCTGAGCCGTGCGTACCAGACGTCGCTGCCGGCGGGGACGTACTGCGATGTGCAGAACAACAGGACCGTGACGGTGAACTCCAGCGGGCAGTTCACGGCCACCCTCGGCGCGAACACCGCCCTGGCGGTCCACGCGGGCAAGTCCAGCTGCTGAGCGGCCGCCTGAAAGTTTTTTCCGGTGGTTTCAAGCCTCTTGCTGTAAGTGTTGCGGCGGCGATACGGTCGCGCGGGGTCGGACCCGAAGAGCCGTAATCGCAAGGAGCCCATCTGTGATACCGAGATGGCCGACGCCGTCGAGGCGCCGAACCACCCATGCCGGACGGGTCGCTGCGGTCACCGTGACCGCGCTGGCCGCAGCGCTCGTCCAGCCCCTCGCGGCGCGGGCCGGCACACCGCCTCCGCCCCCCTCCGACGCCAAGATGGCCGCCCAGCCCGCCCGGCACGACGCCACCCGTGAGCAGTTCTACTTCGTCCTGCCGGACCGTTTCGCCAACGGCGACCCGCGCAACGACAAGGGCGGCCTGACCGGTTCACGCCTGTCGACCGGCTACGACCCGACCGACAAGGGCTTCTACCAGGGCGGCGACCTCAAGGGCCTGACCAAGCGGCTCGACTACATCAAGGGCCTGGGCACCACCGCCCTCTGGATGGCCCCCCTCTTCAAGAACCAGCCCGTGCAGGGCACCGGGGCCAACGCCTCGGCCGGCTACCACGGGTACTGGATCACGGACTTCACCCAGGTCGACCCGCACTTCGGCACCAACAAGGACCTCGAGACCCTCATCGACAAGGCCCACGCCAAGGGCATGAAGGTCTTCTTCGACGTCATCACCAACCACACCGCGGACGTCGTCGACTACGAGGAGAAGTCCTACGACTACCTCTCCAAGGGCGCCTTCCCGTACCTGACCAAGGACGGCGTGCCCTTCGACGACACCGACTACGCCGACGGGCGGCGTGCCTTCCCCGCCGTCGACCGGGACTCCTTCCCGCGCACCCCCGTCGTCACCAGGAAGAACAAGGTGCCGTCGTGGCTCAACGACCCGACGATGTACCACAACCGCGGCGACTCCACCTTCGCCGGTGAGAGTTCCACCCACGGCGACTTCTCCGGGCTCGACGACCTGTGGACCGAGCGGCCCGAGGTCGTCGACGGCATGGAGAAGATCTACCGGCGCTGGGTGCGGGACTTCGACGTCGACGGCTTCCGGATCGACACCGTGAAGCACGTCAACATGCAGTTCTGGACGCAGTGGGCCACCGCCCTCGACGCCTACGCCGCCAAGCGGGGCCGGGACGACTTCTTCATGTTCGGCGAGGTCTACTCGGCCGACACGGACATCACCGCTCCGTACGTCACCCAGGGCCGGCTCGACGCCACCCTCGACTTCCCCTTCCAGGAGGCGGCCCGCCAGTACGCCTCCCAGGGCGGCAGCGCCCGCAAGCTCGCCGGCGTCTTCGGTGACGACTACAAGTACACGACCGGCAAGGCCAACGCCTACGAGCAGGTCACCTTCCTCGGCAACCACGACATGGGCCGCATCGGGTCGTTCCTGAAGCAGGACAACCCCCAGGCCACGGGCGCCGAGCTCCTCGCCAAGGACGAGCTCGCCAACGAGCTGATGTTCCTCAGCCGCGGCAACCCCGTCGTCTACTACGGCGACGAGCAGGGCTTCACCGGCCCCGGCGGCGACAAGGACGCCCGGCAGTCCATGTTCGCCTCGCGCACCGCCGACTACCTCGACGACGACCGCATCGGCACCGACCGCACCCACGCCGAGGACGCCTACGACTCCAAGGCGCCCCTCTACCGGCAGATCAGCGCCCTCGCCAAGCTCCGCAAGGCCAACCCGGCCCTCACCGACGGCGTCCAGCAGGAGCGGTACGCGGCCGACGGCCCGGGCGTCTACGCCTTCTCCCGCACGGACGCGAAGACCGGCACCGAGTACGTCGTCGCCTTCAACAACGCCGGCGAGAAGAAGACCGCGACCTTCCCGACGGGCTCGGCCGGCATGACCTTCAAGGGCATCCACGGCACCGCCGCGACCCTGAAGAGCGACGGCGACAAGAAGGTCACCGTCACCGTCCCGGCCGGCTCCGCGATCGTCCTCAAGGCGTCCGGAAAGCCCGCGAAGCCCGCCACGGCCCCGACGCTCACCCTGAAGGCCCCCGCGGCCGGCGCCACCGGCACGGTGGACCTCACCGCCGACGTCGACGGCGGACAGCTCAACCGGGTCGTCTTCGCCGCCCAGACCGGCAACGGGAAGTGGCAGGTCCTCGGCTCCGCCGACCACGCCCCCTACAAGGTCACCCACACCCTCGGCAACGACGTGGCACCCGGCACGGCCCTGCGCTACAAGGCCGTCGTGGTCGACTCGGCCGGCCGCACCGCGAGCGCCCTGGCCGCCTCCACCACCGGCACCCCGCCCGCCCCGGAACCGCCCACCGCGTCCTCCCGCAACTACGCGATCGTCCACTACAAGCGCACGGACGGCGACTACGCCGACTGGGGCCTGTACGCCTGGGGCGACCTCGCCGAGGGCGAGGCCACCGAATGGCCCAAGAGCCACCCCTTCACCGGCCGGGACGCCTACGGCGCCTTCGCCTGGGTCAAGCTCAAGCCCGGCGCCTCGAACGTCGGCTTCCTCGTCATCGACAAGGACGGCACCAAGGACGTCTCCGCCGACCGGACGATCGACGTCACCAAGACCGGTGAGGTCTGGATCGAGCAGGGCAAGGACACCGTCACCACCGAGCGGCCCGACCACCCGGCGCCCGACAAGACCAAGGCCGTCCTGCACTACCACCGGGCCGACGGGAACTACGACGGCTGGGGACTGCACGTCTGGACCGGCGCCGCGAACCCCACCGACTGGTCGAACCCCCTGAAGCCGGTCAAGACTGATGCCTATGGCGCAGTCTTCGAGGTACCGCTCACCGACGGAGCCACCAGCCTCAGCTACATCCTCCACAAGGGCGACGAGAAGGACCTGCCCACCGACCAGTCGCTCGACCTCAAGGCGAACGGCCACGAGGTGTGGCTGGTGAACGGCCAGGAGAAGTATCTGCTCCCGCAGCCCGCGGGCAGTGCCGCCGCCCTCGACCTGACCACCTCCAAGGCGGTCTGGATCGACCGGAACACCCTCGCCTGGAACGGCTCCGACGCCGCCGCCTCCACGCAGCTGCTGTACTCCCGTGACGGCTCGATCAAGGCCGAGGACGGCACCCTGACCGGCGACGCCCAGTGGCTGCGCCTGGCCAAGGGGGAGCTCACCGACGCCCAGAAGGCGACGTTCCCGCACCTCAAGACGTACGACGCCTGGACCGTCGACCCCCGTGACCGCGACCGGGTCCGTGAGGCCCTGCGCGGCCAGGTCGTCGCCACCCAGCACGCGGCCAACGGCGCCGTGCTCGCAGCGACCGGCGTGCAGATCGCGGGCGTCCTGGACGACCTGTACCCCGGCGCCACCAAGGCCGACCTCGGGCCCACCTTCTCCCAGGGCCGCCCCACCCTGTCCGTGTGGGCACCGACCGCCCGGTCCGTCGCCCTCGAGCTCGACGGCAGGACCGTCGCCATGCGCCGCGACAGCGCCACCGGCGTCTGGTCCGTCACCGGCCCGCCGTCCTGGAAGGGCAAGCCCTACCGCTACGCCGTGAAGGTCTGGGCGCCCAGCGTCCGCAAGGTCGTCACCAACAAGGTCACCGACCCCTACGCCCTCGCCCTCACCACCGACTCCGAGCGCAGCCTCGTCGTCGACCTGGACGACAAGGCGCTGAAGCCGTCCGGGTGGTCGTCGTACACCAAGCCCAAGGCCGTGCCGCTGCGGGACGCGCAGATCCAGGAGCTGCACATCCGGGACTTCTCCGTCGAGGACCGCACGGCGAAGCACCCCGGCACCTACCTCGCCTTCACCGACAAGGCGAGCGACGGCAGCAAACACCTGCGCGAACTGGCGAAGGCGGGCACCTCCTACGTCCATCTCCTGCCCGCGTTCGACATCGCCACCATCCCCGAGAGGAAGGCCGACCAGGCGAAGACAGACTGCGACCTGGCATCCTTCCCGGCCGACTCGGACAAGCAGCAGGAGTGCGTCGGCAAGATCGCCGCGAAGGACGCCTACAACTGGGGATACGACCCGTACCACTACACGGTCCCCGAGGGCTCCTACGCCACCGACCCGGACGGCACCGCCCGCACGGTCGAGTTCCGCAGGATGGTCAAGGCCCTCAACGACGACGGCCTGCGGGTCGTCATGGACGTCGTCTACAACCACACCGCCGCGAGCGGCCAGGCCGGCACCTCCGTCCTGGACCGGATCGTGCCCGGCTACTACCAGCGCCTCCTCGCCGACGGCTCGGTCGCCAACAGCACCTGCTGCGCCAACACGGCCACCGAGAACGCCATGATGGGCAAGCTGGTCGTCGACTCCATCGTCACCTGGGCCAAGGAGTACAAGGTCGACGGCTTCCGCTTCGACCTCATGGGCCACCACCCCAAGGCCAACATCCTCGCGGTCCGCGAGGCCCTCGACGCGCTCACCCCCGCCAAGGACGGCGTCGACGGCAAGAAGATCATCCTGTACGGGGAGGGCTGGAACTTCGGCGAGGTCGCCGACGACGCCCGGTTCGTCCAGGCCACGCAGAAGAACATGGCCGGCACCGGCATCGCCACCTTCTCCGACCGGGCCCGTGACGCCGTGCGCGGCGGCGGTCCCTTCGACGAGGACCCCGGCGTCCAGGGCTTCGCGTCCGGCCTGTACACCGACCCCAACTCCTCCGGGAACAACGGCACCCCCGCCGAGCAGAAGGCCCGGCTCCTGCACTACCAGGACCTCATCAAGGTCGGCCTCTCCGGCAATCTCGCCGGGTACCGCTTCACCGACACCGCCGGCAAGGAGGTCAAGGGCTCCGACGTCGACTACAACGGCGCCCCCGCCGGATACGCCGACGCCCCGGGCGACGCCCTCGCCTACGCCGACGCGCACGACAACGAGTCCCTGTTCGACGCCCTGGCCTTCAAACTGCCCGCCACGACCAGCGCGTCCGACCGGGCCAGGATGCAGGTCCTCGCCATGGCGACGGCCACCCTCTCCCAGGGCCCGGCCCTCTCCCAGGCGGGCACCGACCTGCTGCGCTCCAAGTCCCTGGACCGCAACTCCTACGACAGCGGCGACTGGTTCAACGCCGTCCACTGGCGGTGCGAGGACGGCAACGGCTTCGGCCGCGGACTGCCCATGGCGGCCGACAACACCGACAAGTGGCCGTACGCCAAGCCCCTGCTGACCAAGGTCGAGGTGGGCTGTGAGCAGATCGAGGGCACCTCGGCCGCCTACCGCGACCTGCTGCGGATCCGGAGCACCGAGAAGGACTTCTCCCTGGGCACGGCCGCACAGGTGCAGTCCCGGCTCTCCTTCCCGCTGTCCGGCACGGACGAGACACCCGGCGTGATCACCATGCGGCTCGGTGACCTGGTCGTCGTGTTCAACGCCACGCCCGAGCGGCAGGAGCAGCGCGTGTCCGCACTCGCCGGGACCGGCTACCGCCTGCACCCCGTGCAGGCGACGGGCGCGGACGCCACCGTGAAGTCCTCCGCCTACGCGCAGGAGTCCGGCACCTTCACCGTGCCGGCGCGCACGGTCGCGGTCTTCACCCGGACCGCGGGGTAACGCACCCGGTGCGGGTGGGGCGGACTGCGACCGGCGGCCCGCCCCGCCCGCGGCTAGGGTGAGCACACCGACCTGGAACAGGAGTGCTGATGCCGCAGATCACCGTCGACTATTCCGCCGACCTCGGCGGCGGCTTCGACCGGCCCGGATTCGCCAAGGCGCTGCACGAGGCGACGGTCGAGATCGCGGCCGCCAAGCCGCCCGCCTGCAAGACCCGGTTCCGCCCGACCGAGGACATCGTGGTCGGCCCCGAGACCGAGGGCCACGCCCACGTCCACATCCACATCGCGCTGCTCGCCGGCCGTACCGACGAGACCAAGGCCCGGCTCACCCAGGCCGCGCTGGAGCTGCTGCGGACCCACCTCAAGCAGCCCGAGGGTCTCGCCCTGCACGCCTCCGCCGAGGTCCGCGACCTCGACGCGTCGTACGCGAAGTACGAGAGCTGAGACCGCTCAGCTCGCCAGGGCCATGAGCCGGCCGACCAGGTGCGCGAACGGGCCGTCGGCCGGCTCGTCCTTGAGGGCGCCGCGCAGCAGCTCCGCCATCTCCTCGTCGTAGGCGGCGCTGACGGCGGCGAGCGCGGCGAAGTCGTTGACGAGCTGCGGCTCCAGCTCCTCGCGCGGGATGCGCCGGCCGTCCAGCCAGATCAGCGCCGTCGACTCGGCCAGCGAGATCCAGGAACGGACGACCAGTTCGAGGCGCGCGGGCGGATCGGTCACGCCCAGGTGCGAAAGGATCTGGACATACGCGGCCTGCCGTACGGAGTCGACGAGCGCGTTGGTCGTCGAGGAACCGACCGCCGGACCGCCGCGCATCAGCGCGGAGAAACCCGGCCCGTGCTCGTCCACGAAGTCGAAGTAGCGGCGCATCACACGCAGCAGCCGCGTCCCGAGCGGACCCTCGTGGGGCTCCACGAACCGGGCCGCCAGATCGTCCGAGGCCCGCTGCAACGCGGCCTCGTACAGGCTGAGTTTGCCGGGGAAGTAGTGGTAGACCAACGGGCGTGAGATGCCCGCGGCCGACGCTATCTCGTCGATGGACACGTCGTCGGGCGAGCGGCGGCTGAACAGTTCGAGGGCGACGCCGATCAACTGCTGCCGCCGTTCCTCGACTCCCATTCTGCGGCGAACCCCGGTAGTCATACGAACACCTTACCGATCGATTCCAGCCTCGAACGGGCCGGATCGATCACCCGGTCCCACCGTCCGCACCGGACGGGCCCGGAATCCGCCCCGGTCAGCGCAGCCCGCGGAGTGAACGCCCGTCCTTCAGTGTCCCCTTGAGCTGAGCCTGCGCCCCCTGCTCGGCCGGCACGGTCAGCAGACTGCTCCGTGCCTGCCCGTTCACTCCGCCCGTCGCCCGGACCGACGCCGTGTCCCGGCCGCCGGCGGCGAGCAGGTACCAGTCGCCGGCCTTCGACTTCCACAACACTCCGGCCAGCACATGCGGATCACGCGGCCCGCAGGCCGGCACGTTCTCGGCCTGCGCCGCGGCCGCCCCGTACGCACCGCCGGGAGTGTGGAACTGCGCCAGCACCCGCGCCCCGCCGCCCCGCCAGGTCTCGGCCCGCGTGCACACCCACGCCGCCGAGCCGCTCGCGTCGGGCAGCGGCTGTTCGTTGAACGCCCACGCGTTGACGCCGCGCACCCCCGCCGAGCGCATCGTGCCCAGCGAGCAGGCGAACGGCTGCCAGGTGCGCAGCGCCGAAGCCCCCGACACCTCGCCCGGGGAGCCCGGCCGTCCGGTGGTGAGCCTGGCCGGGACCAGCTCGCCGAGGTCGGTCAGCATCCGGGTCCGGCCGCCGTCGGTCACCTGCAGCACGTTCCACGAGGTGCACGGGCCGGACCGCAGGGCCGGGCTGGCCAGCGGCGCGGTCACACCGTCGGTGAGGGTGAGGTCCATCGCGCCGGAGCCCGGCTTCATCAGGTCCCGCTCGGCGGCCTTCTTCACCCAGGGGGCGAGCAGGTAGCGGACGTTGCCGTCGGACCGGCCCAGGACCACCGCGCTCGCCTCGGCCCGCCCGGCCCCGTCGACCCGGGCGAAGTCGAGGGCGGCGCCCTGTGTGCCGTCCACCGGCTCCGCGTACCGGGCGATCCGCAGACCGTCGTAGAGGATCACCACGCGGGCCGCGTCGAGCGTCCCCGCGTACAGCAGCTGGGGCGGTCCGGCCGGGCCGCCGGAGAGGGTGCCGGGGGTCACCGACACCTGGACCGTCTCGCCGGGGCGGGCCCACACGGCCAGCGCGCGGCGCAGCAGGGCCCGGTCGCCGGTGAGGTCGCCGCGGGCCGGCCACACGGAGAAGTCGGTGCGCGCCGAGCTGCGCCACGCGGTGGGCGGCACCCGGGTCAGCTTCGCCGGGTCCAGCGCGGCCTGCGCGGCCGGGTTCCGTGCGTACGGGGGTGCCGCCGCGCCCTCCGGGCCCCAGCCCTCACCGGGCAGGCCGAGCAGTGCCCCGCACATCAGCAGGGCGGCACCTGCGGCCAGCGCCGCCTTCAGGTGCTGGCGGCGGCGCATCAGGTCGGTGGGCCGGGCCTGGAGCGAGCAGGGGTCGAACTCGGGGGAGTGGAGCAGCCCGTACTCGGCGGGGATCCCGCCGGCCTCCAGCACCGCGCCCTCCGGGTCGGCGACGCCCACCGTGGCGAGGACCTCGCCCACCCCGTCGTCCGTGAGCCGCTCCAGGCCGCGCAGCGCGTAGGCGGCGCGGGCCGGGCCGGACAGGGTGGACAGCCCTTGGTCCAGGGCGAGTTCGTCGGCGCCGCCGGAGCGCGGGAACAGCTTCAGACCCCACACGCGCGGCAGCAGCGGCGGCAACTGGGCCCGCTTGGGCCAGGCCTTCGCCCTCAGCGGCAGCCCCGCCTCCAGCGCTGTGCGCAGCACCTTCAGCCGGACCAGGGTGTAGCCGGGGTCGCCGTCCCGCCCGGTGGACTGCGCCGGGATCACCGGGGCGGGGGTGCGGTTGCGGGGGAGCGCCCGCTGGACGAGGGAGTGTGCGGTCAGGACGCGGCGGCTGCGGCCCAGCCCGGGTGGCAGGACCAGGTAGGCCAGCCGGACGAGCCGCGGGTAGTACTCGACGAGCGCGGCCTCGGCCTGCTCGACGTCGACGACCGGGCCGGTGAGGGAGAGGGGTGCGTTGCGCTGGGCGACATCCTGTGACTGCACGTTCAGCAGAACGAGCGAATCGTTGGTTGGTCACCTGGGCGCGGAGCCTCACGCCCCCGGGTGCATCCCGGGTTCCACCAGCAAACGGGCGTAGTTCGCCATGGACCGCTGGTAGCGCGGCAGGTGCGGGGCCAGGGCGCCCAGGGCCAGCGCCAGCGCCTCCCGGTCGCGGCCGAGACTCGACAGGCACAGGGCGAGACAGGCGCGTACCGGGTCGTCCAGTTCGTCGGACGGCGCGAGAAGCTCGGGCGTCAGCAGGGCGACGCCCTCCTCGGCCCGGCCGATGTTCCGCAGGGAACTGGCCAGCTGGATCTTCGTCCGGCGGGCCTTGTAGGGACTGACGTCGGCGAGGCCGGTCGCCAGCGCCTCCTGGTACAGGGGGACCGCCTGGTCGCTGTGGCCCGTGGAGTCCCAGGCGCAGGCCCGCTCGAAGGGGCCGAGCGGACTGCCCTCGGGCAGCTCGGCGACGAGGGCGTCGACGTCGGCGCGGAAGCGGGCCTCGTCCTCCTGCGTCTCGGCATAGCCGTCGAAACGGTCCCACAGGGCGGCCACACGGTCTTCCCAGTCCTGATCCACCTGCCCACCCTCGCACGGGAGTGCCTGCCGGGGCAGTGGGATTTTGAGCACGGCGGGCTCCGCAGCCGTATCGAAGGCGAGAGCCTCTTGCCGGGGCTCCGTGCGGCATGCGTCCGGATTCGTGCCGTGACAGGGACCGTGCCGACAAGGACCGGAGGAACAGATGAGGGTGACCCGACCGATGCTCGCGCTGAGCGGCGCGGTGGCGATACTGGCGCTGGCCGGCTGCGGCGGATCCGGCGACAAGGACGCGGCGGCCGTTCCGAAGGAGGTGAGCGGCAGCCTGGAGCACATCGCGGCCGAGGCCGACTGCAAGCCGAACATGCAGACCGACGCGGACACCATCCGCCAGGCGCTGTGCAAGAAGGGCAAGGAGAAGTACGTCCTCGCGACCTTCTCCACGGACCGCGGCCAGCGCGAGTGGCTGAACAGCGCCAAGGACTACGGTGGCTACTACCTCGTCGGCCGCAAGTGGGTCGCCGTCGGCCAGCAGAAGACGGTCACGGCGCTGCAGGGCACCCTCGGCGGCACCATGGAGGAGGGCTCCGAGCACATGAACCCCGGCGGCAGCCACAACAAGAACGGTCACGACGGCGGCAGCGGCCATCACGGCTGAGCACGAAGGCCCGAGCAGCAGAAGGCCGGCGGTGGGAATTCCCACCGCCGGCCTTCCGCGCTACCGGTTCAGGATTACTGGCAGTCCTGGCCGCTGTTGATGCACTGGACCATCTCGTTCATCACGTTCTCGTCGAAGAAGTTGATGAAGTCGTTGTGGTCGGTGATCGCCTTGTGCAGCTGCTCCGGGAAGGAGTCGACCGCGAAGGCGTTCTGCACCTGCCCGTTCTCGATCTGCGGCGCCTGGACGTCGTAGACCAGGCGGACCTGGAGCTGCGGGATGGCCTTGAAGCCGTTCGAGCAGCTGCCGTCCGCCTCCACGAAGTCCACGTGGGTGCGGTGGTTGGCGCTGTCGATGTTCTGGCCGTCCCAGCAGCTCTGGAAGTTGGACGTCCGCACCACGGAGCTGCCCTCGGGGCAGAGCGGGTACTTGTCCGTCACCTGACGGTCCTCGAAGCCGGTGCAGCTCCAGGAGGTGTTGGCGTTGTTCAGGCCGTTGGTGAGGGACTTGGCGTCACCGGTGATGATGCGCAGGGCCTTCGGCATCGCGACGACGTCGCTGGTGCGGTTGCCGACGAACTTCAGCTGGGCCTCGGCCGGCTCGACGATCTTGCCGACGTTGCCGTCCTGGCCGCCGCCGGGCTGACCGGCGTCGATGTCGTCCGAGCCGTCCTGGATCCTCAGGACCGGCCAGAAGTACGAGGACTTGTCGCCCTGGTTCTGGCAGGAGGTGTCGGCGTTCGCCAGGTCCTCGTCGCTCGCGAAGGCGTTGTTGCTCTGGTTGCCGACGTAGTCGTGCTGGTGCTGCGCACCGTTGGACACGCCGGGCGCCACGATCACGTTGTCCGAGTTGCGGTTCTCGTTCTCGTTGGTGCCGCACTGCGTGGTGAACGTGCCCGTCGAACCGCCGTCGCCGTTCGCGGCGAGACCGTTCGGCAGGTTGCGGGAGTTGGGCTGGACGTCCTCGATGTTGATGAAGTCGTCCGCCGCCGGGCCGTTGCCGGCCTGCCCGCCGTTGCCGCCCTGCCCGTTGTCCTGGCCGCCGTCGTTCTGACCGCCGTCCTGGTTCTGACCGTCCTGGTTCTGGCCGTCCTGGTTCTGGCCGTCCTGGTTCTGGCCGTCCTGGTTCTGACCATCGCCGGCCTGGCCGTCCGTGGTGTTGGCGGCGTCGGCGGCCATGCCCTGACACGAGGCCATCTGCTCGAGGTTGGCCGGAGCCTTCCCGCCGACCCGCCGGATGTTGATGCCGATCCGGTCGATGACCGCGGTCCGCTTCGACTTCAGCGGGCCGAGGATGGCGTTGTCGACGAAGCCCGCGTCACCGGCCTGGGCCTGGCGGGTGGAGGCGAGCCGGGTGTAGGCCTCGCTGATCTGCTTGTCGAGGTTGGCCAGCTCCTTGTCCACCCCCTGGCGAGCGCCGTCGGGCACATCGGTCAGTTTCTGTCCGACGTCCGGGCACTGGATCGTGGCGATCTGCGCGCCCGCGGACTTCGTCTGGTTCGCCGAGTTCTCCTCGTGCGCCGAGGCGTAGAAGTTTGCCCAGATCAGCCCGCCCCCACCGAGCGCTAGGGCCGCCGATGCGGCAATGGCCTTGGTGGCCAGCGGCGTACGGCGTTTTCTTGTGTTGCGTCCCATGGAACTCCTCTGACTTCCTTTTTCGGGGGCATCGAGGCGCCCGACAGGAGTGAAGCGGCTCCCTTCCATACGGAGCGCGTCCCACGGGTGTTCAGAGGTCCCGGAAATTGATGCGAGGTTCGTGAGGACTCCGTGTCCTCAACAGCCGCTCGAGCACCGGGAGTTGTTGATCCCCCACCAGGGGTGAAGGGCATCGCCCGGTTTCACCGGCCGTGGTCGAGATACGCGAGAACCGCCAGCACGCGACGGTTGTCGTCGTCCGAGACCTCCAGCCCCAGTTTGGCGAAGATGTTGGCGGTGTGCTTGGCGATCGCCCGTTCCGTCACGACCAGTTTCCCGGCGATCGCCGCGTTGGACCGGCCCTGCGCCATCAGCTCCAGCACCTCCGTCTCCCGGGGCGTCAGCCGCGCCGGCGGCAGGTCGTCGCCCGAGCGGCGGGCGAGGAGCTGCTGGATGACCTGCGGGTCCATCGCCGTACCCCCGGCGGCGACCCGCCGTACCGCGTCCACGAACTGCTCGGCGTCGAACACCCGGTCCTTCAGCAGGTACCCGACCCCGCCGGTGCCGTCGGCGAGGAGCTCACGCGCGTACAGCTGCTCCACGTGCTGGGAGAGCACCAGCACCGGCAGTCCGGGCCGCTTCCGGCGGGCGTCGAGCGCGCACTGCAGGCCTTCGTCGGTGTGCGTGGGCGGCAGACGGACGTCGACCACGGCGACGTCGGGATCCAGTTCGGCCAGCGCGGCGGCCAGTTCGGGCCCGGTCTCGACGGCCGCGGCGATCTCGAAGTCGTACGCCCGGAGCAGCCGGACGAGTCCGTCGCGCAGCAGGAAGAGGTCTTCGGCCAGGACTACGCGCAAGGGATCTCCATGGTGACCATGGTGGGGCCGCCCGGGGGACTGCTGACGGCCAGGACGCCGTCGAATGTACCCAGTCGCCGCTCCACCCCGGCCAGCCCCGACCCGGCCCCGATCACCGCACCGCCCTTGCCGTTGTCCGTGACGGTCGCCCGCAGCATGCCGTCCGCCCGGTGCAGGTCGACCCAGATCCGGTCGGCTCCCGCGTGCTTCACGGCGTTGGTGAGCACCTCGCTCACGGCGAAGTACGCCGCCGACTCCACGGGCGGCTCGGCCCGCCCTGGCAGCTCCACGCTCACCTCGGTGGCCACCGGCAGCCGCAGCGCCAGCGCCCGTACGGCGTCGCCCAGACCGCGCTCGGCGAGGACCGGCGGGTGGATGCCGCGCACCAGCTCGCGCAGCTCGGTCAGCGCCTCCACCGAGGACTTCCGGGCCTGCGCGATCAGCTCCTTCGCCTGCGCCGGGTCCTTGTCGAGGAGCGCCTCGATGGTGCCCAGGTCCATGCCGACGGCGACCAGCCGGGCCTGGGCCCCGTCGTGCAGGTCCCGCTCGATGCGCCGCAGTTCGGCGGCGGAGGCGTCGACCGCGTCCCGCCGGGTCTCGGTCAGGACCCGCACCCGCTCGGCCAGTTCCCCCTGGCCGGAGCCGAGCACGGCCCGGGTGAGCCGGAAGTGGACGTCCAGCAGGCGCGGGGTCAGGAAGTGCGCGAGGAACAGCAGCACCAGCCCCAGGGCTCCCGCACCCAGCGCGGACGCCTGCCCCGTCACCGGCACGAACCCGTACCAGTACGGGTCGGGGAGGACCCGCCACAGCCCGAGCGCGAGGGCGAACCCCTCCAGCGGGTAGAGCAGCAGCACGGCCGGCAGCAGCGCGGTGACGAATCCAGCGGTCATGTCGACCGGCAGCCACATCAGGTCCCGCCAGGTCGCCGGGTCGCGCAGCATCCCGAAGGTGCGGGCCCAGGGATTGGCGTCCTCCGGCAGCGGTCGGTACGCCGGGGGGATCCGCACCCCGCCCCACTCCGCCGCCAGCAACCGGCGGGCATTAGTGAACGCCCGCACCCCCGTCAGTACGTACGGCGTGGTGACGATCCCGACCCCGATCGGGATCAGCGCGATCGACACCAGGGACAGGCAGAAGCACAGCACCGCCCCCGGCAGGGAGACGAGGGCCAGCGCGAGCCCCCGCACCGCGGCGAGCCCGATGCCCCGTCCTGTCGTCCGGCCGGTGCGGTTCTTCGTGTCCGTGGTCATGGCGTCAGTCTCGCCGAGCGCGCCGACCCGGTCACGGGGCCGGGCACCCGGCCCGGAGGTGGTGCTACCTCCACCTCGGCGGGCAGGGGGGGGTACGAGGGGCGACCACGAAGGGCGGTTACGGGAAGGTGCTGACGAGGGGCGGATCACGCACCCGCGCCGGACGCGAGGACCTTCGCCTCCACCTCCGGGTCGAGGCCCGAGCGTGGCCGGTCCGGGCGCTGGGGTGCCACGCCACCGACGTCCTGGAGCCACCGCCAGGTGTCCGCCACCGTCTCCTCGACCGGCCGGCAGACCAGTCCGGCCCCGACCGCCCGGGAGACGTCCGCGCTGTGCAGGGCCTCGTACAGGTCGCTGCCCGGCGGCACCCACACCGGCAGCTCGGTCCACGGCTCGATGCCCGCCTCCAGGATCACCCCCGGCTCGGTCCAGCGGAGTTCGGCGGCGCCGCCGGTGACCCGCACGCAGGCCTCCAGCAACGCGCCCATGGTGGTGTGCCCCTGCGGACCGACCAGGTTGTACGGGCCGCTCAGTTCCCGCTCGGCCGCGAGCACGATCCACTCGGCCAGGTCACGGACGTCCACGTACTGCAGGGGCAGGTCACGCGGGCCCGGCGCCAGCACCGGACCGCCGCGCGCCGTACGGCCAAGCCACCAGGGCAGGCGGCCGATGTTCTCGTACGGGCCGAGGATCAGCCCGGCCCGTACGAGCACCGACCGGTCCGCGCCGTAGGCGTCCAGCACGGCCAGTTCACCGCCCCGCTTGTCCTGCGGGTAGGCGGTCTGCTCCGCGTCGGGCGACGCCCCCTCCACCAGGGGCGCGTCCTCGTCGAACCTGGCGGGCCGGCCCCATGCGTACACCGAGCGGCTCGATACGTACACGTACCGGCCGGCGCGGCCCCGCAGCAGCCGCGCCGTGTCCCGTACCGCTCGCGGCGCCGCCGACCAGGTGTCGACGACCACGTCCCACTCGCCCGGGTCGTCGGCGAGGGCGGTCAGACCGCCGGGTGCGGTGCGGTCGCCTCGCAACGACCGTACGCCGGGCGGCGGGTCGTGCCGCCCGCGGTGGAAGACCGTCACCTCCCAGCCCCGCCCCAGCGCCGCCTCCACGACGGCCCGCCCCACGAACTCCGTACCGCCCAGCATCAGAAGCCTCATGCCGGTGACTCTGCCCGCTGGGGCGAGAGCACGGAACGGGGATCTGCTCACAGCAGACGGGCCGGACAGCCGCCCTGAGCGGGACCCACCGGGCGGTGCAGGGCAGGGACTCGGTTCAGTCCGCCGTCGGCGGGACGTACTTGTAGCCCACGCGGCGCACCGTGCGGATCGCATCGCGGTGCTCCGCGCCCAGCTTGCGGCGCAGCCGGGCGATGTGGACGTCGACCGTGCGGCCGTCGCCCACGTGCCCGTAGCCCCACACCGTGCCGACCAGCTGGTCGCGGGTGTGAACCCGGCCCGGGTGCGCCACCAGGTGGGCCAGCAGCTCGAACTCCAGGTAGGTGAGGTCGAGCGGCTGCCCGGCCACCCGGGCGGTGCGCTGCACGCTGTCGACCCGGATCAGCGGCTCGCCGCCCGGCTCGGCGCCGGGCCGCGGGTCCGCGTCCTGCGGCAGGTCGGGCACCGCCACCGGGAACGGCGGCTGCTGGTCGGCCGGGACGAGCACCAGGTAGCCGATCATCGGCGGCTGCCCAGGCAGCGTCGGCAGGGTGTGCGGCGGGGCCGGCAGCCAGGTGGCACCCGGCGGCAGCAGGTCCGCGACCGTCACCACCTCGTCCCGGTCGACGGCGCGGAGCCGATGCCGGGGGCCGTGCGGCGCGGGGGCGTTGAGAGGGGCGGCGGTGGACAGGGAACGAGTGGTCGCCATGAGAGGTCAGCTCTTTCGCGCGAGGAGTTCGTCGGGGAGGTCGACGGCCGCGATTCGTGGTCGGGCTCGCCGAGGGACGTACGCGGTTCGCGCGCTGGCCGAAGGCCGGGGTGTACGGCTTTAGAGGGCCGGCGCGTTCGTCGCGCGGCAACACACCCGGTCGAAGTCGTGGTCCTGGCGGGACGGCCAGAAGGGCTCGAGGTCATGGCGACCCGTCGCGATGCACTTCTGGTAGCTGGCCATGACTCCATTGAAGCAGAGCTGATCCCGCACCGGGACCCTCCTCTCACTGCTTGGACAATCGCGCCACGTCACAGGGCGCGGGGAGCCGCGTGAAGCGCCACGACGGCGCGGCAGGCAAAAGGGGACGCTCACCGCGAACGGTGAGCGCCCCCTTCAGGAACGCGCGGGGCGGATCAGACCTGGCCGGCCTTCTCCAGCGCCGAGCAGCAGGTGTCGACGAGCAGACGCGTCACCACGTACGGGTCGACGTTGGCGTTCGGGCGGCGGTCCTCGATGTAGCCCTTGCCGTCCTTCTCGACCTGCCAGGGGATGCGGACCGAGGCGCCGCGGTCGGAGACGCCGTAGGAGTACTTGTCCCACGGGGCGGTCTCGTGCAGGCCGGTGAGGCGGTCGTCGATGCCGGCGCCGTAGTTCTTGACGTGGTCGAGCGGCTTGGAGCCCTCACCGAGCGACTCGGCCGCGGTGATGATCGCGTCGTAGCTCTCGCGCATCGCCTTGGTGGAGAAGTTGGTGTGCGCGCCGGCGCCGTTCCAGTCGCCCTTGACCGGCTTGGGGTCGAGGGTGGCGGCGATGTCGAAGTCCTCGGCGGTGCGGTAGAGCAGCCAGCGGGCCACCCACAGGTGGTCGGAGACCTCCAGCGGGGAGACCGGACCGACCTGGAACTCCCACTGGCCGGGCATGACCTCGGCGTTGATGCCGGAGATGGCGAGGCCGGCCTTCAGGCAGTTGTCCAGGTGCGCCTCGACGACGTCACGGCCGAAGATCTCGTCCGCGCCGACACCGCAGTAGTAGCCACCCTGCGGGGCCGGGAAGCCGCCCTTGGGGAAGCCGAGCGGGTAGCCGTCCTTGAAGAACGTGTACTCCTGCTCGATGCCGAAGATCGGCTCCTGCGCCGCGAACTTCTCGGCGACCTCGGCCAGCGCCGCACGGGTGTTGGTGGCGTGCGGGGTGAGGTCGATGTTCAGGACCTCGCACAGCACGAGGATGTCGTCGCCGCCGCGGATGGGGTCCGGGCAGGTGAAGACCGGCTTGAGGACGCAGTCCGAGGAGTGGCCCTCGGCCTGGTTGGTGGAGGACCCGTCGAAGCCCCAGATCGGCAGCGCGTCCAGACCGGCGGGAGAGCCCGTGATGATCTTGGTCTTGGAACGCAGTTTGGCCGTCGGCTCGGTGCCGTCGATCCAGATGTACTCAGCCTTGAAGGTCACGGGCCACATCCTCGGGTGTGTCTGGGCGCGTATCGCGGGTGCGTGCGGCGCAGCGGCACCGGTGCGCCGCGTCTGCTGCCCGGCAGCCTGGCAACAGGCGATTTCCCGGCCATTGCTCGCATGTGAACCCCGTGTTACCTGGCGGCACTGTGCCGCACTTCACGCCGAGAGGATGTTTCGCGGGTGCGGCGCCGGTCACCGGCTCCCCTCCGTCAAGCCGGTGACCGGCGCCGCACGGCCCGGACGCGCCGGTCCTGCTGCCCCTGGCCGGAGGCAACAGGACCGGTGACACGTACGAGGGGCGGCCGAGGGGGTGGCCGCCGCCTCATCGATTCACTCCGGCGTGAGACCTCACCCCACCTTCTCGATCAGGGCCCGGCGGATCAGGAACTTGCCGGGCTCACGGACCTGTTCGAAGGCCGCGTTGTTGAGCAGCGCACAGCTGCCGGAGACCGAAGTGACCTCCACCGTCGTGGACTTGTTGTTGTCCAGGTTGGTGACCTTCAGCTTCGTGCCGGCCGGGAACTGGTTGCTGGACGCGGCGGGCGCGCCGCCCTCACCGGAGAGCGTGACCGTGGAGCCGTTGCACACCTGCTGCCCCGAGGCAGCGGCACCGCCGCCGGTGTTTCCCGCGGGAGCGGACGCGGCCGGCTGCGACGGCTGGGCCGAGGCCGCGGGAGGCTGTGCGGCCTCGGCGGGCTGCGACGGCTGCGCGGTCTGGGAGTCCTGAGCCGACTCCCCGACGGTGCACCCCGACGCCTCCTGCTTGCGCTTGATCTCCGCGACGACCGCCTCGCGGTTGGCGATCCGCGCCTCGGACTGCGCGTCCGGGTTGGCCCGCTGGTCCGCGATGAACTTCTGGTTGTTGCCGAGGGCGGTGGCGAGGCCCAGGCAGACCGTCGACTCCGACGCCGACTTGGGGGTCGGTGCCGCGTTCGACGTGCTCGCCATGACGAAGGCCCCGCCTCCCGCCACGGTCGCCGCGCTCACCAGAAGCGCGATCTTCTTCTTCGTACCGAGAGTTCTCCTGCGCGACATCCGCGCCTCCTGAGAGGTAGGGGAGCGTACGCCGCTATGTACGAGATACCGAACGAGGTTACTCAGCAGTTACAGGAGTCACTCAAGTGACCTGCGCCACATGCGCATACGTGGCTGGTCAGCGCGACAGGGCGTCCCGTACGGCCTCTTCGGAGCGGCCGACGACCGCCGTCCCGTCGTCCGCGGTGATGATCGGGCGCTGGATCAGCTTCGGGTGCTCGGCGAGCGCCGTGATCCAGCGGGCGCGCGAGCCGGCGTCCCGCGGCCACCCCTTGAGTCCGAGCTCCTTGGCCTCGGCCTCCTGGGTGCGGGTGATGTCCCAGGGTTCGAGACCGAGGCGCTCCAGCACGCCCCGGATCTCGTCCTCGCTCGGCACGTCCTCCAGGTAGCGGCGGACGGTGTAGTCGGCGCCCTCTGCGTCGAGCAGCGTCAGCGCGCTGCGGCACTTCGAACACGCGGGGTTGATCCAGATCTCCATGCCCACACGGTACGCGCCGACCGGCGTGTTCGATTTCCTGGCGTCCCTCCGGCACCTCGTGGAGCAGTCGTGACACCACGCCAGTTCCCCTGCTCACCAGGGCTTTTGCCGAGCTCTGCGGACTCCCCGTTGTCAGTGCCGGGCGGTAAACTGTAAGCAGTGTTCGAGGGTGGCGCCGGGGATGCCGACGTCTTCGGTGAGCCGCCCGACCGCGACAGGAGGATGCCTGTGCCCGCTGCCGCCCTGAAGCCGAAGCCGCTGCCCACCCAGTCCACCGCGAAGCGCCCCGTCCTGCTCGACCTGCCGTACGCGCCCGTGGAGAAGCGGCCGCTGCCCCCGGGCCGGCCGCGCCAGTGGTACGTGACGCACAACCGCCGTCTCAAGGCGATGCGCCTCGCCATCGCCCTGCTCGACTCGGGCGTCCACATGCCCAACCAGGCCCACAACGAGGCGATCCGCGACACGGCGGAGCTGATCGGCGTCCACCCGCCGTCGGACACGACGTGCCACATGGTGCGTGCGTTCATGCGCTACACACGCTGACCCGCCCGTCCCGAGCGCCGGACGCCCCGAACGGCGGGGTGTCCGGCGCTCGTTCATGCCACCCCGGCGGGTGCCGCGAACACCGGCGGGGGGTGTACGCACCGGACGGGAGCACGGACGGAGCCGGCTCGACCTGCCCGTGTGTCTCCAGCCGTATCGGTGGGGAGCAGGGAGCCCTGACAGACGGGACCGGCTCGGCCCGCCCGTGGGCGTTCGGGGGTCAGTCCTTGCTGAGCTCCCTCTCCAGCGGCGTGCGGAAGCGGGGGGTGATTCTGGTCGTGCCCAGCCAGGCGGCCAGCCGCTGCGCCTCGGAATCGATCGCCGCGCGGGCGTCCCGGCCGATGCCGTCCTCGTCGAGGAGCCGCCAGACGATCTCCCCGTCCGGCCGCTGCGCCCAGCCGCCCACCACCCGTCCGTTCCACCACACCGTCGGTCCGACGTTGCCGCTGCCGTCGAACAGCCGGGGCCGCAACTCCGGGGCGAGGTACCAGTCGCGCTGCTGCCATCCCATCGCCGTCGGGTCGAGGCCGGGCAGCAGCGCGGCCCAGGGCTCCCCGGGCACGGGAACCGGTCCGGCGTCACCCGCGGCCACGTAGCCCGTGTCCCCGTCCAGCGACACCGCCTCCGCCCCGGCCGCGGCCAGGGCCCGGCGGACCTCCGTCACACGCCACCCCGTCCACCACTTCAGGTCGGCCTCGGTCGCCGGGCCGCACGCCGTGAGCCACCGTCCCAGCAGCTTTGCCTGCGCCCCCGCCGTGTCCAGCTCGGCGTGCTCGGGTGCCACGGCCCAGCGGAACCGACTGGACGTCCAGGAGCCGAGCGGCCGGCCGCGCACGACCTTCCCCTCGACGCCCAGGACCCTCAGCAGCCGGGTCGAGACCGTGTGCGTCCCCTCGTAGCTCTTCCCGGCCGCGTACACGAACTGCTCCCGCAACCGCGGCTCGTCCTGGGCGAGTTCGGCCGCGGTCGCCTGACCGCGCCGGGCGAGCGCCGCCAGCGTCGACTCCTCGACGTCCTTCAACCAGGCCGCGTCCGGCGCACCGGCCGTCGCCATGTGCTTGAGCAGCGAGGCCCGCTCCCGGGCGGCGACGGCGAGCCCCGTCGAGGCGTGCACGACGGCGGTCAGGGCGGTGGGGAACACGAACACCGTGTGCCGCATGCCGTGCATCCGCACGAGGTTCCGGTCCTCGTACAGGGCCCGCTCCGTCTCCCCGACGGTCACGGCGGGGTCCGCGAGCCGTGCGCCCACGGCCAGGTACACCGTCGCCGGGTCCGTGCCGTGCAACGCCACCAACGCGTCGGCGACCTCCTCGGGCGTCCCCGCCCTGGCCCGCCCGGCCAGCCGGTGCCGCAGCGCGAGCCGGGCCCGCCGCTCCGCCACGTCGATGTACCGCACTCCGCCGCCCATCCCGGCCTCCGCTCGCCGCGTCCTCACGACCCTCCTGCATCATCGCGGACACCACTGACAGCCGCCCGCGACCGCCCCGCCGCCTCAGCCGTACCGCTCCAGCAGGCCCGTCACGTACGCCTCCATGCGCCCGCCCAGCACCTCGGGCGTCAGATCGGCCCGGCCCAGCTCCCGCCACGGCCCGGCCAGCTTCGCCGCGTCGGGGACGTAGGCCAGCGCGTCGAGCAGCCGCCAGTACAGATGGTCCGGACCGTCGGCCAGGAGCCGCCCGCCCTGTGCCTCGTAGCGCTCCCGGAAACCGAGGCCGTACTCGGGACCGTGCAGCAGCGCGAGTGCCGTCGAGCAGTGGGCGACGTCCAGATCGGCCGGTCCCCAGGAGGTCTCCACCCAGTCGACGACCCCGCTGATCCGCAGACCGGCCCCCGACCCCGTGAACAGCACGTTCCCGGGGTGGAAGTCCCGGTGCAGGAAGCAGCCCTCGTACGGCGGGGGATCGCGGCGGACGACGTCCACGGCCCGCTCCCACCCCGGCGGGACGGCCCCCGGCGACATCCACGCCTGGTACGTCCGCGGACGCTCCCGGGGGACGATCCGGTGGATCCGCGCCAGCTGCGCGGCCAGCAGGCCCACCCGCGCGCCGAGCTCCTCCTCGTCGACCCGGACCCGCCCCGGCAGCACGGACATCAGCAGCGACGGATGGTCGCAGTGCTCCCCGGTCGCGTCGACGCCGACCAGCTCGGGGGCCGGCACGCCCTCCTGCTCCGCCAGCAGCGTCAGCGTCTCCGCCTCGCGGGCCAGCAGCCCGGGCGCGTGCCGCCGGAAGAAGGGCTTCACGAAGGTCCGCAGCGCCAGCTCGCCGCCGTCGTCGAGGGTGAGCCGACGCATCTGGGCGCTCCAGCCCCCGGCCAGGAAGGACCACTCGTCGACCGTACGGCCCTCCGGGATCTGCTTGGCCACCCATGCCCGGGTCGACGTCCAGCCCCGCTCACCGAGACCGGTCAGCACGTCCGTGACGAACTCGCGTCGGTCCGTCGGGTGATCGCGGAACCACACACCCAAGCGGTGCTCCGCGTCGGGGAGTTCCCGGTGGGTGAACTGCGCGCGGTGGGCCAGTGCCCCGGAGAGGGCCTCCGTGACGGCGAGTGGGATGACCTCGTCCGTGCCCGGCACGACCAGCACGGCCCGCCCCTCGTACGCCCGCAGCACGTCCAGGGCGGGGGAGGCGCGCCAGCTCCCGGGGCGGCGGATGATCTCGCTGAACGGCCCGTCGCCCGCGCCGAACGGCACGTCCCACGCCTCACCCGCGTACACGGCCGGCGCGCACAGCCCCAGCGCCGCCACCCGGTCCCCGTAGTGCCGCACCAGGTCCGCCACCGTCTGGCCGCTCATGCTGAACCCCACCAGCACCAGCGGCACGCCCGCCCCGGCGCGGGCGTCGACGACGGAGACGGCCTGCTCGAAGCGGCGGCGCAGGCTCAACTCCCGCAGCAGGCCCGTGCTTTCCCCGTGCCCCGAGAAGTCGAAGGCGAGGGCGTGGCAACCGTGGGCGGCGAACTCCTCCAGCAGCGGCACCAGCCGCTCCTTGCTGCCGTTGCCCGCGCCGTGCAGCAGCACGACCGTCGCCCGGGCGGGCCCACCGCCCCCGGAGGACAGCCCGCGGAGTCGCTCACCGCCGACGACGTGCGTGAAAGGGGTGACCTCACTCATACGGCCATTCACTCACGCGGGCCGCGGCCCCGAGGGGAGTTCACAGTCCCGGCGCTCCCCACACCGGGAACCACCGGCCGAGGTCCTGCTCGATGCGCAGATCGCCGGAGAGCGCGGCCCGCACCTGCAGTTCGAGCGCGTTGTCGCGCCGCTGCGTCCCGTCCGGCAGCGGCGCGAACGGATAGAAGGTGCCGCGCTTGTAGAGGTAGACCAGCGCGAGCCGCCGGCCCGCGGAGGCCTCGAACCCGGCGAGGGAGCACAGCAGTTGCGGCCCGAACCCGTTGACCTCCATCTGGCTGTTCACGGCGTGCAGGTCGTTCACCAGGTCGGAGAGCCGGTCGGGGGGCCGGTGCGAGACCAGCCAGGAGTAGCCGTAGTCGTCCCGCCGCAGCTCCACCGGCGGCCCGTCGCGGTCGGTGTCGGCGTCCAGCAGCGCCTGCACTTCCCGGTGGGACTGCTCGAAGGCCGCGCCCTCGACCGAGGCGAAGCACACCGCGCCCTGCCCCGTCGGTGTGAAGCCGGCCGCCGCCTCCAGGGTCACGGCCGCCGAGGGCAGCGCGAAGAGCCGGTCGAGATCCGCCACGACCGGTCTCGTCCGGCCGAGCAGAATGTCCAGCAGCCCCATGCGCCGATCATCCCCTTCCGGGTGCCGCCGCCTCGCCCAGCTCGGCGGAGATCCGGCCCAGCTGGTCGAGCCGCTGCTCCAGACTCGGGTGGGTCGAGAAGAGCCGCGCGACACCGGGCTCACGGCCCAGCGCCGGCGTGAAGTAGAAGGCGTTGAACGCCTGGGCCGTGCGCAGGTCCTCGGTCGGGATGCGGGCGATGTCGCCCGAGACCTTGGTGAGCGCGGAGGCCAACGCCGAGGGCCGGCCGGTGAGCAGCGCCGCCGCCCGGTCCGCGGCCAGCTCCCGGTACCGGGACAGCGCCCGGATCAGCAGGAAGCTGATCGCGTACACGGCAGCGGCCACGCCCATCACCGCGGCGAAGATCGCGGCCGTGTTCTGGTCCCTGCGGGCGCCGCCGAACAGCTGAGAGTAGAAGGCGAACCGCACGATCAGCCCGGCGATCACACCGAGGAACGAGGCGACCGTGATCACGGCGACGTCCTTGTGCGCCACGTGGGAGAGCTCGTGCGCGAGGACGCCCTCCAGCTCCGCCGGCTCCAGCCGTCGCAGCAGCCCGGTCGTCACGCAGACCACCGCGTGATCCGGATTCCGCCCGGTGGCGAACGCGTTCGGCATGTCCATCTCGGACACGGCGACGACCGGCTTCGGCATGTCGGCGACGGCACAGAGCCGGTCCACGACGCCGTGCAGCCCGGGATACTCCTCCCGCTCCACGACCCGGCCCCGCATGGCGTACAGCGCGACGCGGTCCGAGAACCAGTACTGCGCGCCGAGCAGCGCCGCCGCGACCACCACGACCAGTACCCACGACTTCAGCAGCACGATCAACGCGGCGACGAACCCCACGTACAACAGTCCGAGCAGGAACAGCGTGATCCCCATCCGGGTGGTCAACCGCCGGTCGCTCCGGAAGCGGCTGTGCATCTGCCTCACCCCGCAGTCACGCACTCGTCCCACAGCCAGTGTGCACCGGCCCCCCTCATGAGTGGGTCGCGCGCACCCCCAGAGCGGGCAAAGCCGTCCCGGTCATGAGCGAGAGCGCATCCGGCGCGGCGTCATCCGCCCGGGACCACCGCGTAGCCGGGCACGGACGGCCAGCGCACGGTCAGCACCACCGACTCCTCCTCCGCGACCCACGAGTGATCGACACCGCGCCCCCACACGACGTAGTCCCCCTGCCGCTCCAGCAGCACGCTGCGCCCGGGCAGCTCCACCCGGAACCGCCCGCTGATCAGCACGAGCAGCGCGATACGCGCCTCACCCCGCACCCACTGCGCCCGTTCGTCACCCGGTGGATGCACACCCCACTTGATCTCCACGTCCTCGCTGTGCCGCGGATCCCCGGCGTCCTTGAAGTGCCCGAGGATCCATCCGCGGTCCAGCGCCGCGTCCTCGCCGGCGTTCCCCACGTACACGCTGTCACTCACGCCGCGGGACGCTAGCAGCACGTCCAGCATGCGCGGGCCGGCCACCGCCCGGGGCCCGTACGGCCGGCGCGCGCATCACCGCCCGGGTTCTAGTACGGCGCTCGGAAGTTGATGTACCCCAGCAGCACGATCACCGCCGCCACGCAGCCCAGGACCACCGCGGTCGAGATCCACGAGGAGCGGCGGCGGGAGCCGACGTGCTCCGGGTCGGCGCGGAACGGCACGGGCCCGGGCGGGTTGTGCTTCCAGCGCGCGGCGAGCATCCTGGCCCGCGCCGAGGGCTCCTTGTGCTCGGCCCGGTCCGCCCATCGAAGGTCGAACTCACGCTGCCGGTCGTCCTGTTCGTGCTCGGCCATTCGCCTCCACCCCCGTGTGGTCCTGCCCCAAGAATAGAACAGACGACCGCGCCCCCGCCGTCGTGAGGACAGCGGGGGCGCGGTCGGTCTCGCCTCGATCAGGCGTCGATCACACGTCGAAGTACAGCTCGAACTCGTGCGGGTGCGGGCGCAGCTGCAGCGGGGCGATCTCGTTGGTGCGCTTGAAGTCGATCCACGTCTCGATCAGGTCCGGGGTGAACACGTCGCCCTGGAGCAGGAACTCGTGGTCGGCCTCCAGCCGGTCGAGGACGGCCGGGAGGGAGGTCGGCACCTGCGCGACGCTCGCGTGCTCCTCGGGAGCCAGCTCGTAGAGGTCCTTGTCGATCGGCTCGGCCGGCTCGATCTTGTTCTTGATGCCGTCGAGGCCTGCGAGGAGCAGGGCCGAGAAGGCGAGGTACGGGTTGCCGGAGGAGTCGGGCGCGCGGAACTCGACGCGCTTGGCCTTTGGGTTGGAGCCCGTGATCGGGATACGCATGGCCGCGGAGCGGTTGCGCTGCGAGTACACCAGGTTGATCGGAGCCTCGAAGCCCGGGACCAGACGGTGGTAGGAGTTCACCGTCGGGTTGGTGAAGGCCAGCAGCGACGGGGCGTGCTTGAGGATGCCGCCGATGTAGTAGCGGGCGGTGTCCGACAGGCCCGCGTAACCGGCCTCGTCGTAGAACAGCGGCTGGCCGCCGGCCCACAGCGACTGGTGGACGTGCATGCCCGAGCCGTTGTCACCGAAGATCGGCTTCGGCATGAAGGTCGCGGTCTTGCCGTTCTGCCAGGCCACGTTCTTGACGATGTACTTGAAAAGCTGGAGGTCGTCGGCCGCGGCGAGCAGCGTGTTGAACTTGTAGTTGATCTCCGCCTGACCGGCGGTGCCCACCTCGTGGTGCTGGCGCTCGACCTGGAGGCCGGAGGCGGCCAGCTGGAGGGAGATCTCGGCACGCAGGTCGGCGAAGTGGTCGACCGGCGGGGTCGGGAAGTAGCCGCCCTTGTAGCGGACCTTGTAACCACGGTTGTTCTCGACCGCACCGGTGTTCCAGGCGCCGGCCTCGGAGTCGATGTGGTAGAAGCTCTCGTTCGCCGAGGTGGAGAAGCGGACCGAGTCGAAGACGTAGAACTCGGCCTCGGGACCGAAGTACGCCGTGTCGGCGATGCCGGTCGACGCGAGGTAGGCCTCGGCCTTCTTCGCCACGTTGCGCGGGTCACGGGAGTACTGCTCGCCCGTGATCGGGTCGTGGATGAAGAAGTTGATGTTGACCGTCTTGTCGCGGCGGAACGGGTCGATCCGGGCGGTCGACAGGTCCGCGCGGAGCGCCATGTCGGACTCGTGGATGGCCTGGAAGCCGCGGATCGAGGAGCCGTCGAAGGCGAGCTCCTCGGCCGGGTCGAAGGCCTCGGCAGGGATCGTGAAGTGCTGCATCACGCCCGGCAGGTCGCAGAAACGGACGTCGATGAACTTGACGTCCTCGTCCGCGATGAACTTCTTGGCCTCGTCGGCGTTCTGGAACATCCAGCTCCTCCTACTCCCGACCGTCCCGCCGGGGTGGTAGTTCGTTCGTGCGGCCAGTGCGGGTGGCACACGCTGACCTCGACCCTAGGGACGGGTGGTTTCTCGGGCGTGACTCATTTGTTTCGCACAAGTTAACCGGCTCACCCTCCACCGTAGCCCGGACACACCCCGCCGTGCTCTGGTCATTTACGGGCGCAGTACCGTGGACGAGTGGACAACAGGCAAGCACTCGGATCGTGGCTTTCCGGGCCCCGCGCGGCCGCGGAGGAGGCCGGTGTCGACTTCGGCTACCGGGGTGAGCAGCTCGGTCTGCCCGAGGAGGGACCCGGCTCGATCGCCCGCCCGGGCCGCCGGCTCGGCGCCCTCGCCGTCGACTGGGGCCTGTGTCTGCTGATCGCATACGGTCTCATCACCCAGAGCTACAACGAGGCGGCGCAGATCTGGGCGCCGCTCATCATGTTCGCGCTGATGGTCCTCACGGTCGGCACGGTCGGGTCCACCCCCGGCAAGCGGCTCTTCGGGCTGCGGGTGCTCGCCCTGGGCACCGGACGGGTCAGCCCGTGGCGCGCCGCACTGCGCACGGTCCTGCTCTTCCTCGCGATCCCCGCCCTGATCTGGGACCGCGACGGCCGGGGTCTGCACGACCGGCTGGCGGGCACGGTCGAGGTCCGCATCTGACGCGCAGCGTGAACCGACCGGCATGGACGGACCGACCGGCATGGACGGACCGACCGACATGAACGAGGGGCACCCGGTGTGATCCGGGCGCCCCTCGTTCATGTCGTGTGCGGGGTGTCAGCGAGCCTTCGGCCCGCCCTTCGGCAGCCGCATGCCCTTCGGCATCGGCCCCTTCGGCAGCGGCATGTTGCTCATCAAGTCGCCCAGGGCGCGCAGCCGGTCGTTGGTGGCCGTCACCTGCGGACCGGTCAGCACCCGCGGGAGCTTCAGCATGGTCGTCCGCAGCTTCTTCAGCTCGACCTGCCCCTCGCCCGTGCCCACGACCAGGTCGTGCACCGGGACATCCGCGACGATGCGGTTCATCTTCCGCTTCTCGGCGGCCAGCAAAGTCTTCACCCGGTTCGGGTTGCCTTCGGCGACCAGCACGATGCCGGCCTTGCCGACCGCGCGGTGCACCACGTCCTGGTTGCGGTTCATCGCCACCGCGGGCGTCGTCGTCCAGCCCCGGCCGATGTTGTCGAGCACCGCCGCGGCAGCACCGGGCTGTCCCTCCATCTGCCCGAAGGCGGCCCGCTCCGCCCGGCGCCCGAACACGATCGCCGTCGCGAGGAAGGCGAGCAGGAGGCCCAGGATCCCGAGATAGATGGGGTGACCGATCAAGAAACCGATCGCGAGGAAGACACCGAAGGTGACGATTCCGACAGCCGCGAGTACAAGACCGATCTTCTTGTCGGCCCTGCGGGTCATCTTGTAGGTCAGGGCGATCTGCTTCAGTCGCCCGGCATTAGCAGCGTCCGCTGCAGGTTCCTTCCTCGCCATGCCACGAAGTCTACGTGGCCCCACAAGCGCCGACGACGGCAGTGCCCGCGGGTGCCCCTGGGGGAGGGCCGGGAGTCAGGGGCGGACGGACAGGGACTGCTCGATGACGCGCTGCGTCTCGACCCGGTCCTTGGCGCGGCGGCGGTCCTCCAGCACGGAGGTCCAGGCGTTGCGGCGGGCGGTGCGCTGACCGCTGCTCATCAGCAGCGACTCGACCGCACGCAGGGCGGTCGTGAAGGACGGGATCGCGGTGGCGCGGACGGGCGGCGCGGCCTGCATGAGTGAGGTCCCCCCTCGAGTAAGGGTGTACGTGCTGTGAGTTCAGCGTCACTGATTGGTGTTACCAGGGCGTGACCGGCCGGTCAAACACCCGTGAAGCCCTGGCGGGGAGCGGTGGAATGCCGACGCGGTCCTGACATGTGCCCTCAACTGCGAGGACGGTCAGGACCGCGTCAAATCGGTCACTACCGACGGGTAGTCTTTTGTGCGTGAATTCACACGCTTGTCTCCCCCTTACGGGGCAGGTGAGCTGACGGCCCGTCAGACGGCCTGCGCCGCGATCTGACCGTCGCCCTGCTGCGGAGCGCCCGAATGACGCTGCTCCATGGCCATCCGGTAGAGCCGCCCGGCCCGGTAGGAGGAGCGCACCAGCGGTCCGGACATCACACCGGAGAAGCCGATCTGCTCGGCCTCCTCCTGGAGCTCCACGAACTCGTGCGGCTTGACCCAGCGCTCCACCGGGTGGTGACGCACGGAGGGCCGCAGGTACTGCGTGATGGTGACCAGCTCGCAGCCCGCCTCGTGCAGCTGCTTCAGCGCGTCGCTGACCTCCTCACGGGTCTCGCCCATGCCGAGGATCAGGTTCGACTTGGTGACCAGGCCGTAGTCGCGCGCCTCGGTGATCACCTTCAGGGAGCGCTCGTAGCGGAAGCCGGGGCGGATGCGCTTGAAGATCCGCGGCACCGTCTCGACGTTGTGCGCGAAGACCTCGGGCCGGGAGGAGAAGACCTCCTGAAGCTGCTCGGGGACCGCGTTGAAGTCGGGGGCCAGCAGCTCGACCTTGGTGTGGCCGCCCTCACGCCCCGCGGTCTGCTGGTGGATCTGGCGGACCGTCTCCGCGTACAGCCAGGCGCCGCCGTCCTCCAGGTCGTCGCGGGCGACCCCGGTGATCGTGGCGTAGTTCAGGTCCATCGTGACCACGGACTCGCCGACGCGGCGGGGCTCGTCGCGGTCGAGCGCCTCGGGCTTGCCGGTGTCGATCTGGCAGAAGTCACAGCGCCGGGTGCACTGGTCGCCGCCGATGAGGAACGTGGCCTCCCGGTCCTCCCAGCACTCGTAGATGTTGGGGCAGCCGGCTTCCTGGCAGACCGTGTGCAGGCCCTCGCTCTTCACGAGCTTCTGCATCGCGGTGTACTCGGGGCCCATTTTCGCCCGGGTCTTGATCCACTCGGGCTTGCGCTCGATGGGGGTCTGGCTGTTGCGGACCTCCAGGCGCAGCATCTTGCGTCCGTCGGGTGCGACTGCGGACACGACCGGCTCCCTAGCGATTGATTCTTCGGCGTGCTCAAGGGTACGCCCGTTGATTTGAAAGCCTGTGTGGGCTCTGCCCCTCCAGCTCTTTCGGCGGCCGATCTATGCCGCGGGCGCCTTCTCGATCTCCCGGGGCTTCAGGTCGGCGTTCTCCAGGACCTCCCGCAGATGGCGCTCCGCGACCGGCAGGACCTCCTCGATCGTCACGTCCCGGCCGAGCTCGCCGGCCAGGGAGGCGACACCCGCGTCGCGGATGCCGCAGGGGATGATCCGGTCGAACCACTTGTTGTCGGGGTTCACGTTGAGCGCGAAGCCGTGCATGGTGACGCCCTTGGCCACGCGGATGCCGATCGCGGCGATCTTGCGGTCCTCCCGGCGCTGGCCCGCGTTGGACGGCGCGTACTCCGGGCCGTTCATGCGCGGGTCGAACTCCTCGTCCTGGAGACGGGGGTCGAAGTCCAGTGACAGTCCGCCCATCGCGGGCCGCTGCTCGACCGGGTCGCCCAGGATCCACACCCCGCTGCGGCCCTCGACCCGGGTGGTCTCCAGCCCGAACTCCGCGCACGTGCGGATCAGGGCCTCTTCCAGGCGGCGTACGTGCGCCACGACGTCCACCGGGCGCGGGAGCTTCTGGATCGGGTAGCCCACCAGCTGGCCGGGGCCGTGCCAGGTGATCTTGCCGCCGCGGTCCACGTCGATGACGGGTGTGCCGTCGAGAGGCCGCTCGTCGTCCGCCGTGCGCCGGCCGGCCGTGTAGACCGGGGGGTGCTCCAGGAGCAGCACGGTGTCAGGAATCTCGTCCGCGAAGCGCGCCGCGTGCACCCGGCGCTGCTCGTCCCACGCCTCCTGGTACTCGACGGCCTCGTCACCGAACCCCATGCGGACGAACCGCAACCCACTCACGGCAAGCGCCTCCCTCGGACGGGTGTCAGGCACGTAGCGCGCCCAAGCCACTGTACGCCCGGCCCGGACACGTCAGTCCCGAGGCCAATCCTCACACGATCGGATGAATGTCCGGGAAAATGTGTGAGGGGGTGTTTACTCTCCGCTACATTCGCGCCGTCCAGCAAGCCAAAAGGCCTGCTCACAGGCAATCCGGAACGTCACCGACACCGGAAGGCAGGAGACCGCACCGCACCATGACGGAACGACCCGCGCAGCGCACCCCCAACCGACAGCTCGCCGCGCTCATCGCAGAAGCGGGGTTCTCCAACGCGGGACTCGCCCGTCGCGTGGACCAGCTCGGTCTCGAACACGGGCTGGATCTGAGATACGACAAGACGTCCGTCACCCGATGGCTGCGCGGCCAGCAGCCCCGGGGCACCACACCGGCCCTGATCGCCGAGGTCTTCACCCGGCGCCTGGGCCGCCGCCTCACCGCCCAGGACCTCGGACTGGACGCCTGCGCCCCTGTCTACGCGGGGCTGGAGTTCGCCGCCACCCCCGAGGAGGCCGTCGACATCGTCAGCGGGCTGTGGCGCAAGGACTCCGGCAGCCACGCCGAGCTCCGCAAGATCGCCTTCACCCCGGCCGGGCTCGTCGTGCCCAGCCGCGACTGGCTGATCGGCCGGGCCGACGACAAGGTCGCCCGGGGTGAGCCGCCCGCCGCCCGCATCCCGGCCCAGGGCCGCCCCGCGCTGCGCCCCACGGCCCCGGCCGAGCAGGGCGCCGGGTCACTGCCCCCCCGACGCGGCCAGGCCGAACGGGGGCCCGGCCAGAAGGTCACCGCCGGCGACATCGCCGCCCTGCGCTCGGTCGGCGAACTGTTCCGCACCCTCGACGACGCCTACGGCGGCGGCCACGCCCGCCAGGCCCTCGTGCGCTACCTGGAGCACGAGTGCGAGCCCATGCTGCGCGGCACCTACGGCGAGCAGACCGGCCGCCGCCTCTTCGCCGCCGCCGCCGACCTGACCCGGCTCGCCGGCTGGACCTCGTACGACATCGCCGCGCACGGACTCGCCCAGCGCTACTTCGTGCAGGCGCTGCGGCTCTCCCAGGCGGCCGGTGACCGGCCGTACGGGGCGTACGTGCTGGTCACCATGAGCCGCCAGGCCGTCTACCTCGGGCACGGGCGGGAGGCCGTCCAGCTGGCCCGCGTGGCCCAGCAGGGCGTCGGCACCTCCGGGCCACCCGTCGTGCAGGCCCTGCTGCACGCGTCCGAGGCACGCGGGCACGGCGTGCTCGGCGAGGTCCGGGCCTGCACCGCGGCCCTGGTCCGGGCCGAACGCGCCCTGGAGACGGCCCGGCCCGGCGACGACGTCCCGCACTGGGCGAGGTTCTTCGACGAGGCACAGCTCGCCGACGAGTTCGGCCACTGCCACCGCGACCTGCAGCAGTTCCGCGCCGCGGCCCAGCACGCGGAACGCTCGCTCCAGCTTCGCGCCCCTTCCTACGCCCGCAGCCGGCTCTTCTGCCGTGTGGTCCTCGCCACCGCCCGCCTGGGCCTCGGCGAACTCGACCAGGCCTGCCAGCTCGCCGCGGAGGCGGCGGGCCAGGCGGCCGAGATGCGCTCGGTGCGGGCGGTGGAGTACGTGAGGGACTTCGAGCGCCGCCTGGAGCCGTACAAGGACGCCGTCCCGGTGCGGACTTACCGCGACAAGGTGGCGGCCCTTCTTTAGGGGCGCGGGGAACTGCGCGAACAACCCCCACGCCGCCGCACCCGAACAACCACCTACGCGGCCCTCGGAACAGTCGGCACGGGGTCGGCGACATGCATCGACCGCCCCGCCCCCAAGTCCGTCAAGATCGCCGCGGACGCGCGATGCCCCGAGTGCAGAGCACCCTGGACCGTGCTGGTGTCCCGGTGATCCCCGCACACGTACAGCCCGGCGATCAACCGCACCGGCCGCCGCAGATCATGCGGCGGCCGCATCGCCGGCACCGCCTCGACCGTCCGGTGCACGGCGAGCGTCTCCCACCGGGCCGTCGACACCCCGTACAACCGCGCCAGATGCATGCGCACCGCCGTGTCGACGTCCCCGGCAGACCGCCCCAGCACCGTCGACGACACCAGCGCCCGCCCGGCCGGTGCCCGGGTCGGGTCGACCTGGCTGACCACCGCGGTGTGCGCGACCGGCCCGCCGAGGTCCGCGTCGAGCAACAGCGACGCGCCCGTCCCCGGCGGCTCGTCGGTCGTGTGGTGCACCACCGTCACCGGATGGAACTCCGGCACCCGCAGTCCGGGCAGCAACTCGGCGGCGGCGCGGGCACCCGTCGCCACCAGCACCGCCCGGCACCGGATCTCCCCGTGCTCCGCGGTCGTCACCGAGGTCGTCGAGACGGAGGTGACGCGCACGCCGGTGTGCACGGTGCCCGGCGGCAGCGTGCGCGCCAGGAGTTCCGGCAGGGCATCCGCGCCGCCCTCCGGCAGGCACAACCGGCCCCGTGCGAAGGCGCGCAGCGCGAGGTCCGCGCACCGGCTGGACGTCGTCAGATCCGGGTCGCACAGCAGGGCGGCGAGCAGGGGACGCAGGAAGCCGTCGATCGTACGGGCGGGCAGACCACGCGCCGCCAGGGCCTCGCCGGCGGGCAACTCCGGTCGTGCCAGCAGCCGTTCGGCCGGTGTGCCCGCCAACCGGGTCAGGGCGGCGCCCAGCCGGGCCTGGTCGACGGCCGTGCCCAGCGGTGCGCCGGGCCGGCTCCGCGGGACGGAGACCTGCCGGCCGGGCACGGCCACCGGCCTCCGGGACGGCCTCGACGCGGACGGCGACCGGGGGGCGCTCGCCAGCGCGCGAACCGCGTGCAGTGCGCCCCTTGCGCCCCCGGCGCCGGGCTGGACGCCGGCGCGGTGGTGGCGCCCGTCGCCGTGCAGCAGGACACCGGGCGCGAAGGGTCGCAGCACCAGTTCGTCGAGACCGGGTGTCCGTCCTAGTTCGGGATACGCCGTGGACAGCAACTGGCCGATCCTGTCGAGCCGGAAGCCGTCGACCTTCTCCGTCGCCATGCGGCCGCCGACCCCGTGGGCGGCCTCCAGGACCATGGTCGTCACTCCTGCGCCGGTCAACCGGTGCGCGGCCGAGAGTCCGGCGACTCCGGCCCCCACGACGACCACGTCCGCCTGGTACGCGGGCTCAAGCACGTGCCCCTCCTCGAGGTTGCGCGGGCGCTGGAGACGTCATGCCCTCAACAGGCCGCAGGGATACGCGAGTTCTGGTCGAGGGTAGGACCGTGATCGGTCAACGGGAGTCGCGCATCGGCAGGGCACGGTCGCACGGCGGTCGCATACGAACGCCTTGTGGGCATGAAGTGGTCGCAGTGGGCTGGTGTGCGCCTGGAGAACCTGGCTCGGACCCGCCGGTCGGTCCTCGGCCGGGTGGCCGGTGTACATCACCGACCGACTGCGCCCGGCCTGCCAGGAGCCGTCACAGTGCCGCCCGGATCGCCCCCTCGATCTCCGGGAAGGCGAACCGGAAACCCGACTCCAGCAGACGCGCCGGCAGGATCCGGGCGCTGCCGAGGACGTCCCCGGCCATCTCGCCGAGCACGGTCCGCAGGACGGCCGCGGGCACCGGGAACAGGGCCGGGCGGTGCAGCACGCGTCCCATCGCCGCCGTGACCTCACGGTTCGTCACCGGGTTCGGGGCGGTGACGTTGAACGGCCCCGACAGCCCATCGGTGTCGAGGAGATGCCGGATGGCGGCGACCTCGTCGTGCAGCGCGACGAACGACCAGTACTGCCGCCCGTCGCCCATCCGCCCCCCGGCCCCCGCCTGGAACAGCGGGAACAACCGCCCCCAGGCACCGCCCGCACGGGAGACGACCAGCCCGGTCCGGGTGAACACCGTGCGCACACCGGCCTCCTGGGCCGGCGCGGCGGCCCCCTCCCACTCCACGCACAGCGAGGGCAGGAAACCCTCGCCCGCCGGCGCGCTCTCGTCGACCGCGCGCTCCCCGGTCTCGCCGTAGTAGCCGATGGCGCTGCCGTTCACGAAGACCCGCGGCCGCTCCTTCGCGTCCAGTCCCGCGACCGCCTCGGCGAGGGCCGCCGTGCCCTTCACCCGGCTGTCGTGGATGCGCCGCTTGTAGGCCTCCGTCCAGCGCCGGTCGCCGACCCCGGCCCCGGCCAGGTTGACCACCGCGTCGCAGCCGGCGAGCCCCGCCGCGTCCACCCGGCCGCCCTCGGGGTCCCAGCGGATCTCCCCGGCCGCGCGGGGCGTGCCGCGCACCAGGCGGCGCACCTCGTGCCCGTCCGCGGTCAGGGACCGCACCAGGGCGCTGCCGATGAGTCCGGACGCACCCGCGACCGCGATTCTTGAACGCTCCATGAACCCATCCTGCCGGGTGGCTCGGTGAATCCCTCGCAAGAAATCCCTTGCAAGGACGTGATCCGCTCGCCCTAGGGTGACGCCCATGCCCGAGCTTCCCGCACCCCGCGTCCGCGCCGCCCATGTCGAGGACGACGCCGAGCTGGCCCTGCTCGACCGGCTCACCTGGTCGCACCTGCACGCGGTGATGCCCGAGCCGCGGCCGCCGTACCCTCCCTTCTTCGACGAGCGGCACAGCCCCGAGGACTGCCTGGTCGCCGAACTCGGCGACTCTCTCGCGGGTTATCTCAGCCTCGGTTTCCCCACTCCGCTCGAATCGAACCGGCACGTCCGTCAGATCCAGGGCCTCGCCGTGGCCGAGGAGGCCCGCGGCCGGGGTGTGGGGCGGGCCCTGGTCCGGGCCGCCGTCGAGGAGTCCCGCCGGCGCGGCGCCCGCCGCATCACCCTGCGGGTCCTCGGGCACAATGCCCCGGCCCGGGCGCTCTACGCGGCCGAGGGATTCGCGGTCGAGGGGATCCTGCCCGGGGAGTTCCTGCTCGAAGGGACCTACGTCGACGACGTGTTCATGGGACGCGCGCTGTGACGTTCCGTGGGATCCGCCCGGTGACGCGGGGTTCCGCGAGGCGGGGAGGCCGCGCCGTGGTCACGACGCGGCCGGCTCGCCCGTGTCCACCGGTGCCGTAGCACCCGAGGCCTCCCGGGCGTCGGAGGCCACCTCGTCCGCCGTCAGGACATAGCCCGTCTCGGCGTCCGACGTGGACCGCGCGAAGACCACGCCGAACACCCGGCCGTCCGTGGTGAGCAGCGGTCCGCCCGAGTTGCCCGGGCGGACCGTGGAGCGGATCGAGTAGATCTCCCGGGTGGCGGTCCCGTCGTTGTAGATGTTCTGGCCCGTCGCTCGCACCCGGTTCGCGACCGTCGCCGCCTGGAGGTTCAGGTCGCCGTCCTCCGGATAGCCCGCGACCACCGCCGAGTCACCGCGCTCCGCGTTGTCGTCGAACCGCAGCACGGGCGCCCTGAGACCCGGCACGTACAGCACGGCCACGTCCTTCTGCGGGTCGAAGAGCACCACCCGCGCCTCGTACGTCCTCCCGACCCCGCCGATCTGCACGGTCGGCTCGTCGATGCCCGCCACCACGTGGGCGTTGGTCATCACGTGCTCGCGCGCGTACACGAAGCCGCTGCCCTCGCGCCCCTGGGTGCCCGTGACACCCTCGACCTTCACCGTGCTCCGCTTGGCGGCGTCGGTGGCGGCCGCCGTGACACTGTCGCCGGTGGGCTTGGCGACCTCGGCCGTCGACTCGTTCTCGAAGGGGTTGAAGACCTGCGGGAAGCCCGCCTGCGTCAGCGCGGACGTGGCCCCCGAGAACCAGGCCGGGGTGGTGTCCGGCATCGTGCGCTGCACGGCGCCGAGCAGCCGCGAGTCCCGGATCGCCGAGGTGACCAGCGGGGACGAGGACACGCCCAGGACACTCGCCGCCACCCACGCCACGATCAGCACGGCCACCGCGTTGGCCACGGCCCCGCCGACCCCGTCCGCCACCCGCAGCGGCCCCCGGTCCAGCTCCCGCCGCAGCCGCAGCGCGAGGCGTCCCGCCAGCTCGTGCCCCACCACCGCCGGGAGCAGCACCGTGAACACCGCCGTCAGCGTCGCCCGCGTGGTGCCCGGCTCCACCAGGTCCATGACCCACGGCAGCACCCACACGCCGACGACCGCACCGCCCACGAAGCCCGCCAGCGACACACAGCCGGCCACCAGCCCGCGCCGGTACCCGGACGCCGCGTAGGCCAGGACGACCAGCAACAGCAGGATGTCGAGCAGGTCCACGCACGCCGCCTTTCTCTCGGAACCCCTAATACGCGGGGGGAGGGCCCGGTGATCAGTCACACGCGCACGGATGATCGGAACCGGCCGTGTGCCTGCACCCGGAGAAACGTCGCGGACCGTGACGATGGTTCCACCGGGTGGCACATCACACATCGCGGACGGACCGGATCAGGCCGACAGTGGGATCATGCGTGTCTTCCGAAGACGGCGGGGCGCACGCAGACGCTCCGCCGACCGGACACCCGGCATAGCCGGCCTGCCGCGCGCGGCCCGCGTGCTGCTCGGCTGCCTGCCGGGCGCCGCCGCCGTCCTGGCGCTGTTCCTGTGCGCCCACGGCGTCGAGAACGCCGCCGACGCCGGCGCCCGCGCCGCCTCGCCCCGCCGCTCCCCGGCCACGTCCTACACCGCCCCGCGCCCGCCCATCGTGTCCCGAGCGCACTGGCTGGGCGACGCCGGCCGCGCGCAGCCCCGCCCGCGCTACGACGACCGGGTCACCGCCGTCTTCGTCCACCACACCGACTCGCCCAACGGCTACGACTGCGCCGACGCGCCCCGCATCATCCGGGACCTCTACACCGGCCAGACCGGCACCCGCGACTGGGACGACATCGGCTACAACTTCGTCGTCGACCGCTGCGGCACCATCTACGAGGGCCGCGCCGGAGGCGTGGAACGTGCCGTCACCGGCGCCCACACCCAGGGCTTCAACCACCGCACCTCCGGCATCGCCGCCCTCGGCACCTTCACCGAGGGCATGCCCGTCCCACGGCCCCTGGTCCGCGCGATCGCCGCGCTGTCCGCCTGGAAGCTGGGCCTGTCCGGCACCGACCCGCGCTCGGACGTCCGGCTGGTCTCCAGCAACGGCCTGAGCCGCTACGCGGCCGGCGCCACCGCACGCCTGCCCGCCCTCGCGGGTCACAACGACGGCTACATGACCAGCTGCCCGGGCGCCGCCCTGCACGCCCGCCTGCCCGAGATCAGAGAGCTCGCGGCCCGTCTCCAGGGCCGGCCGGACGGTCCACGGCAAGGCCACAGCGAACGCGCAGCGTCCTGACATCCCCGCCTCCTACGGTCGTCGCCACCGACAGCCGACCGGAGGTGGGGACCATGAACGACGGCCGTACGAAGACGCCGGGGGACCAGGACGGGCGCAGCGGCCGCGCACGCGGCCCCTGGGCGGTGCTGTGCGCGGTCCTGACGGTCGTCCTGGGCCCGGCCGCGGTCACCGCCTTCGCCCTCGACCAGGCGAACGCCGCGCCGCTGCACCACGCGGTGCGGGCCGACCGGACGCCCGGGCACGTCCCGTCCGACGTGAGCCGCCGCCGGGCCGCCTGCACGGCCCCGAAGCGTCAGCCACAGCCCTCTGAACCGCCGCCCTGCGGCATCAGCCCCTGAAGCGCTGCCACAGCCGGGGATAGCGCTCGGCGAGCAGCCCGTCGTTCTCGAGGTCGAGCGGTGTGCCCTCCGGCTCCGGGGGCGGCGGCGCGATCTCCAGATCGGGCGCGACCACCCCGGTGAGCTGCTCGTAGGCCTCGTCCGCCGCGTAGCCGAGCTCCTCGCCGTCCCCGTCGATCTCCTCGTCGAAGTCGTCCAGCAGATCGGCGAGCGCGTCCGGGTCGTGCACGGCGCCCTCGAACACCTCCCGGCCCTGCCCGATCAGCCAGCACCGGAAGAAGTCGAAGGCGTCGTCGCTCGCCCCGTCGAGCAGCACCCAGGCCGCGCCCCACAGGTCCCAGCGGTAGGCCCGGTTGTAGCGGGACTCGAAGTGACGGGCGAAGTCCAGGACCGAGTCCGGGTCCAACTGGGCGAGCCGGTCCACGAGCAGGTCGGCCTGCTCCTCCGGGTCGCCCTCGGCGGCCTCCCGTGCGTCGTCCACCAGCTCCCAGAACTCCGTCTCGTCCATCACGGGTCAAGCATCGGCCCTGGCGCACAAGGGCGCACCCGGAGTGCGCGGGATCGTTATGCGCCGCCCCCGCCCCCGGCCCCCGCCCCCCCCCGCGCCCCCCCCCCCCCCCCCCCCCCCCCCCCCCCCCCCCCCCCCCCCCCCCCCCCCCGCACTGC
>NZ_JAKEIO010000048.1 GCF_021474405.1 [Streptosporangium] indianense | reverse complement strand
GTCCCCCGCAAGCCCGACCCCGACGGCCTCCTCACCGCCTTCGACGCCCGACTCCCCTTCACCCTCACCGACGGCCAGCAGCGCGTCTCCCGCGAGATCTTCGACGACCTGGCCACGAGTCATCCGATGCACCGGCTGTTGCAGGGGGAGGTGGGTTCGGGCAAGGCCCAACCCCTCGACGCGCAGGTGCTCACACCCATGGGCTTCCGTCGCATGGGAGATCTGCGCGTGGGTGACGAGGTGGTCGTGCCGGACGGCGGCATCGGGCTGATCGATGGTGTCTTCCCGCAGGGCGAGCGCGATGTGTGGCGCCTGGTCCTGTCCGACGGGAGTTCCGTCGAGTGCGACGACGAGCATCTCTGGATCGTCGGCACGACCTGTGGTCGGCACGGTGGCCGGACTCCCAAGGTCATGACGACCCGGGAGATCCGTCTCGATACGTTCAAGGCCGACGGGTCCTCGAAGTGGTACATCCCGCCTGCACAGCCGGTCGACCTCGGCGGCGACGCCGGGCTGCCCCTCGACCCCTACCTGCTCGGGCTGCTGCTGGGGGGTGGTTCATTCCGCCACCGTCTCCGCCTTTCCGTCATCGACGACGAGATCCGTGAGGCGGTGGCGGCGGCACTGGCGCCTGATTGCTCGCTGGTACCGGTGGAGGGGTCCCACTGTGACTACGCGATCCAGCTCCAGGAACGTGCCGGAGGCGTGCGGAATCCCGTCGTCCAGGTCCTGCGCGACGTGGGCCTCTGGGGAAGGACGTCCCACGACAGGTTCGTCCCTGCGGCTTTCAAGAACGCTTCGATCAAGGACCGTCTCGCCGTCCTGCAAGGGCTTCTGGACACGGACGGCAGCGTCCAGGCCGACGGCCTGAGCATCTCCCTCTGCTCGCCTTCACGCCGGCTCGCACAGGACGTCGCATGGCTCGTGCGCTCTTTGGGCGGCCGGGCCCGCGTGCAGCCGAGGACAGCCGCGTACCACGTGCAGGTGTCGCTGCCGGACGCGTACACCCCGTTCCGGCTCACCGGCAAAGCAGAACGCCTGCGTCCGAGGCCGAAGGACGACCCGTTCCGGCGCGGTGTCCGGGCGGTCGAGTACGTGGGGCGGAAGCCTGTCCAGTGCATCAGCGTCGCCCACCCCAGCCATGCCTACGTCACCGACAACTTCACCGTCACCCACAACACCATGGTCGCGCTGCGCGCCATGCTCGCCGTGGTCGACGCCGGGGGACAGGCCGCCATGCTCGCGCCCACCGAAGTCCTCGCCCAGCAGCACCACCGGTCCATCGTCGAGATGATGGGCGAGCTGGCCGAGGGCGGGATGCTGGGCGGGGCCGAGCAGGCCACCAAGGTCGTGCTGCTCACCGGTTCCATGGGAGCGGCCGCCCGGCGGCACGCCCTGCTCGACCTCACCACCGGCGAGGCCGGCATCGTCATCGGCACGCACGCGCTGATCGAGGACAAGGTGCAGTTCCACGACCTGGGCCTGGTCGTGGTCGACGAACAGCACCGCTTCGGCGTCGAGCAGCGCGACGCCCTGCGCGGCAAGGGCAAGCAACCCCCGCATCTGCTGGTCATGACCGCCACACCCATCCCGCGCACGGTCGCCATGACCGTCTTCGGCGACCTGGAGACCTCCGTCCTCGACCAGTTGCCGGCCGGCCGCTCGCCGATCGCCAGCCACGTGGTCCCGGCCGCCGACAAGCCCCACTTCCTGTCCCGCGCGTGGGAAAGGGTCCGAGAGGAAGTGGAGAACGGCCACCAGGCCTACGTCGTCTGCCCCCGCATCGGCGACGAGGAGGACGACCCGAAGAAGTCCGCCAGGAAGAAGTCCCCCGAGGACGAGGCGGAGAAGCGCCCGCCCCTCGCCGTGCTCGACGTGGCCGACCAACTGGTCAAGGGGCCTCTCCAGGGCCTGCGCGTCGAGGTGCTGCACGGCCGCATGCACCCCGACGACAAGGACGCCGTCATGCGCCGCTTCGCCGCCGGCGACACCGACGTCCTGGTCGCCACGACGGTCATCGAGGTCGGTGTCAACGTCCCGAACGCCACCGCCATGGTGATCATGGACGCCGACCGCTTCGGCGTCTCCCAGCTCCACCAGCTGCGCGGCCGCGTGGGCCGCGGCTCGGCCCCCGGCCTGTGCCTGCTGGTCACCGAGATGCCCGAGGCGAGCGCGGCCCGCCAGCGCCTCAACGCCGTCGCCTCCACCCTCGACGGCTTCGAGCTCTCCCGCATCGACCTGGAACAGCGCCGCGAGGGAGACGTCCTGGGCCAGGCCCAGTCCGGAGCCCGGACCTCCCTGAAGGTCCTCGCCGTCATCGAGGACGAGGAGATCATCGCGGAGGCGAGGCAGGAGGCGACGGCGGTGGTGAGCGCCGACCCGGACCTGACCCACCTCCCGGCCCTGCGGACGGCTCTGGACGCCCTGCTGGACGAGGAACGGGAGCAGTACCTGGAAAAAGGGTGAGGGATGCCGCCCCAGGGGCGCGGGGAACTGCGCGACCAGCCAAACTGATACCCGAAGCCGCCCACGACCAAGGACCACAGATGACCCGCGTGATCGCCGGCACCGCCGGGGGACGTCGACTCGCCGTTCCTCCCGGCACCGGCACCCGCCCCACCTCCGACCGCGCGCGCGAAGGCCTCTTCTCCACCTGGCAGTCCCTCCTCGGCGGCCCCCTGGACGGCGAACGCGTCCTCGACCTCTACGCCGGCTCGGGAGCCGTGGGCCTGGAGGCCCTCTCCCGAGGCGCCGGCCAGACCCTCCTCGTCGAGGCCGACGCCAAGGCCGTGCGGACGGTCCGCGAGAACGTCAAGAACCTCGGTCTCCCCGGCGCCGAGGTCAGAGCGGGCAAAGCGGAACAGATCATCCGCACGGCACCCCCCGGCGACCCCTACGACCTGGTCTTTCTCGACCCCCCGTACGCCGTCACCGACGACGATCTTCGGGAGATCCTCCTCACACTCCGCACAGAGGGCTGGCTCGGCGAAGAAGCCCTCGTCACCGTGGAGCGCAGCACCAGAGGCGGTGAATTCCGGTGGCCCGAGGGTTTCGAACCCCTCCGGGCCCGTCGCTACGGCGAGGGAACGTTTTGGTACGGTCGCGCCGCCTCTACGTGCGAAGACGCACGATGACCGGACCGGAGAGCGAGGGATCACAAGTGCGCCGCGCCGTCTGTCCCGGGTCGTTCGACCCGATCACCAACGGACACCTCGACATCATCTCCCGCGCCTCCAGGCTGTACGACGAGGTCTACGTCGCGGTGATGATCAACCAGGCCAAGAAGGGCCTGTTCGAGATCGAGGAGCGGATCGACCTGATCCGCCGGGTCACCGCCGAGTACGGCAACGTCCGCGTGGAGGCCTTCCACGGCCTGCTCGTCGACTTCTGCAAGCAGCGCGACATCCCGGCCATCGTCAAGGGCCTGCGCGCGGTCAGCGACTTCGACTACGAGCTGCAGATGGCCCAGATGAACAACGGCCTCTCGGGCGTGGAGACCCTCTTCATCCCCACCAACCCCACCTACAGCTTCCTGTCGTCCTCCCTGGTCAAGGAGGTCGCGACCTGGGGCGGCGACGTCTCCCACCTGGTGCCCGCCGAGGTCCTCCAGGTCCTCACCGAGCGCCTGAAGAGGGACTGAACCCGCCCCGGAGGCCTGCACGGAGGCTGACTGCCCGTCACCCGGTGTTCCGGGGCGACCCCGTGGCCGTACAGTCGTCCCGTCCGTCTCCAACGCATCTGTAGAGAGTGGCGAGCACACGGTGGACGTGCAGAAGAAGCTCGACGAGATCGTCTCCGCGGTCTCCGGCGCCCGGTCCATGCCCATGTCGGCCTCGTGCGTGGTCAACCGCGCCGAACTGCTCGCGATGCTGGAAGAGGTGCGCGCGGCACTGCCCGACTCCCTCGCCCAGGCCCAGGAGCTGATCGGCGGGCGCGAGCAGATGGTCGAGCAGGCCCGCCAGGAGGCCCAGCAGATCATCGAGAGCGCGCACGCCGAGCGCGGCTCGCTGATCTCCGGCACCGAGGTCGCCCGCCGCTCCCAGGCCGAGGCCGACCGCATCCTCGCCGAGGCCCGCCAGGAGGCCGAGGAGATCCGCGCCGAGGCCGACGAGTACGTCGACTCCAAGCTCGCCAACTTCGAGGTCGTCCTCACCAAGACCCTGGGCTCCGTCGGCCGCGGCCGCGAGAAGCTGCTGGGCACCGGCCCCGGCGTCGACGAGCACGGCTACGAGGACGAGGACGCCCCCGAGCGCAGCCACGACCCGCAGACCCAGCGCCGCAGCGCCGACGAGTACGTCGACGTCAAGCTCGGCGCCTTCGAGGCGGTCCTCGCCAAGACCCTGGAGGCCGTCGGCCGCGGCCGGCAGAAGCTGCACGGCCGGATCGCCACCGACGACCTGGGCGCCCTCGCCGACGACGCGAGCACCGTCCAGCACTCCAGCGACGCCGACTACCTCGCCGACCTGGCCGCCCTCGCCGACCAGAAGCCCCCGCCCGGGCAGCCCGCCCAGCAGCAGGACTACGCGCAGTCGCAGCCGGCGTACGCCCCGACCGCCGGCTACGCCCCGGCGCCGGACGCCCCGGTCCAGCAGCCCGACCCCTATGGCGGTTACCCCCAGCAGGCCTACGCCGCCCAGCAGGATTCCTACGGCTACCAGCACGCCGATCCCTACGCGTACCAGGGCTACGACCCCCAGCAGGGCGGCTACGACCCCCACCGGGCCCAGCAGCAGCCGCAGCAGGGGCACCAGGCCCAGCAGGGCTACGCCCTCGACGAGACCAGCCTCTTCGACACCAGCATGATCAGCGCCGAGCAGCTGCGGGCCTACGAGCAGGGCCGCGGGCAGGGCTGAACCCCGGATTGGGCCGAAAGCGAAAGGTCCAGTATCCTGGCTCTTCGGTCGCGCGTACGTCCGCGATCAACGCTGCCCGGGAATGACGAAGGGCGGCGTCCCCCCTGAGCTCATCAGCAGACCGAAAGTTGGAATGGCCCTGAACGCCCGCCTCGACCACCGCAACCCCCTCGTGTTCGACACACACGAGCTGGGTCGGCGGCCTGGTGCGCTGCAGCGCCTGACCCGCACGGTCGACGCTCCCAAGGACTTCGGTATCAAGGGAGTCATCGGAGTGCCGGAAGGCGCCCCGGTGGAGCTCGAACTCCGCCTGGAGTCGGTCATGGAAGGGGTGCTCGTCACAGGCACCGCTCGTGCCGCGGCCGAGGGGGAGTGCGTAAGGTGTCTGGAGCCGCTCGAGCAGGAGCTCGAAGCGGAGTTCCAGGAGATGTTCTCGTACCCTGACGCCGACGACCGGGGCCGCGTGATCGCGGAACCGGGCGACGACGCCGAGGACGACGAGGACAGGCTCTTCCTCGAGGACGGCTTGTTCGACCTCGAGCCCGTGCTGCGTGATGCGGTGGTGCTCGCACTGCCGATGCAGCCGGTGTGCCGGGAAGACTGCCCCGGGCTGTGCGCCGAGTGCGGCGCGCGACTGGCGGACGACCCGGGCCACCACCATGACGCCGTCGACATCCGTTGGGCGGCATTGCAGGGACTCGCCGGCACCATGAAGGACGGCGAGAAGGACGAGATGAGCGGCGCTGACGCGGAAGCGGGCGTCGACGAGAAGCAGGAGAAGTAGCCGTGGCTGTTCCGAAGCGGAAGATGTCGCGCAGCAACACGCGCCACCGCCGGTCGCAGTGGAAGGCTGCGGTCCCCACCCTGGTTGCGTGCGAGCGCTGCCACGAGCCCAAGCAGCAGCACATCGCGTGCCCGTCGTGCGGCACCTACAACAAGCGCCAGGTCCTCGAGGTCTGAGCGGCTGGTGAGAGGCACTGTGTCCACGCCTAAGAACAAGTCTTCCCGTGCGAGCGGGAATGCTCCGGCGGACAGCCAGGCCTCGTCCCACACGCTTCTGGAAGGGCGGCTCGGCTACAAGCTCGAGTCCGCCCTTCTGGTGCGCGCACTGACCCACCGGTCGTACGCATACGAGAACGGCGGTCTGCCGACCAACGAGCGCCTGGAGTTCCTCGGGGACTCCGTCCTCGGCCTCGTGGTCACGGACACGCTGTACCGCACCCACCCCGACCTCCCAGAAGGCCAGCTGGCCAAGCTGCGGGCCGCGGTGGTGAACTCGCGTGCGCTCGCCGAGGTGGGCCGTGGGCTCGACCTGGGCTCCTTCATCCGGCTCGGCCGGGGTGAAGAGGGCACGGGCGGCCGGGACAAGGCGTCCATCCTCGCCGACACCCTCGAAGCGGTGATCGGCGCGGTCTACCTGGACCAGGGACTGGACTCGGCGGCGGAGCTGGTGCACCGCCTGTTCGACCCCCTGATCGAGAAGTCCTCGAACCTCGGAGCCGGCCTGGACTGGAAGACCAGTCTCCAGGAGCTCACCGCGACCGAGGGGCTCGGCGTTCCCGAGTACCTGGTCACGGAGACCGGCCCCGACCACGAGAAGACCTTCACTGCTGCCGCCCGCGTCGGAGGCGTCTCGTACGGCACCGGCACCGGCCGCAGCAAGAAGGAGGCGGAGCAGCAGGCAGCCGAGTCCGCATGGCGGTCCATCCGGGCCGCGGCGGACGAGCGTGCCAAGGCGGCGAAGGACGCCGAGGCGACGCAGACGGCAGCAGCTCAGGCCGCCCAGGCGGTCACCGACGGCAGCGCCGGAGGCTGACCGCCGCCGCCCGCACCGGGCGGAAAGCAAGCGCACCCGAGCGCCCGCCCCTGCCCGGGGCGGGCGCTCGCGTCATCCACAGGTCCGTGACGGGGGAGCCATGCCCGAGTTGCCCGAGGTCGAGGTCGTACGGCGCGGTCTCGAGCGGTGGGTCGCCCACCGGACCGTCGCCGAGGCGGAGGTGCTGCACCCGCGCGCGGTGCGCCGCCACCTCGCCGGCGCCGACGACTTCGCGCACCGCCTCAAGGGCCACCGCATCGGCGTGCCCAGCCGCCGCGGCAAGTACCTGTGGCTGCCCCTGGAGGACACGGACCAGTCGATCCTCGCCCACCTCGGGATGAGCGGCCAGCTCCTGGTCCAGCCGCACACCGCCCCGGACGAGAAGCACCTGCGCATCCGCGTCCGCTTCACCGACGCCCTGGAGACCGAACTCCGCTTCGTCGACCAGCGCACCTTCGGCGGTCTCTCGCTGCACGACAACACCGCCGAGGGGCTGCCGGACGTCATCGCGCACATCGCCCGCGACCCGCTCGACGAGCTCTTCGACGACGAGGCCTTCCACCGGGCGCTGCGCCGCAAGCGGTCCACCATCAAGCGGGCCCTGCTCGACCAGTCACTGATCAGCGGCGTCGGCAACATCTACGCCGACGAGGCCCTCTGGCGGGCCCGCATCCACTACGAGCGCCCCACCGCGACCTTCACGCGCCCCCGCACCCTGATGCTCCTGGGCCATGTACGGGACGTGATGAACGCGGCCCTCGCGGTGGGCGGCACCAGCTTCGACAGCCTCTACGTCAACGTCAACGGAGAGTCGGGCTACTTCGACCGGTCGCTCGACGCGTACGGGCGCGAGGGCCTGCCCTGCCGGCGCTGCGGCACGCCGATGCGCCGACGGCCCTGGATGAACCGGTCGAGCTACTACTGCCCGAAGTGCCAGCGGCCGCCGAGGATCACGCCCTAGCGGAGTCGTACCGCTCGCGCGCGGCCAGGACCTCTTCCATGCTGCCCTCCACGCAGTGGATCAGGGCGAGCAGCCGCTCGGCCACCTCGCGCCCCAGCGGCGTCAGTTCGTAGTCCACGCGGGGCGGATTGGTCGGCTGGGCCTCACGGTGCACCAGGCCGTCGCGCTCCAGGGCGTGCAGCGTCTGGGACAGCATCTTCTCGCTCACACCGTCGACGCGTCGGCGCAGCTCGTTGAAGCGCAGCGAACCCTCGTACAGGGCGCCGAGCGCGAGGCCGCCCCAGCGTCCCGTGACGTGCTCCAGCGTGCCGCGCGACGGGCAGGCCTTGGCGAACACGTTGAACGGAAGGTCGCCGAGCCCCTCCGAGAGCTCCTGGGTGGTGGTCATACGACCAGGGTACGTCAGCGCAGCGCTAACCAACAGGTTGCACTAACCAAAAGTTAGTGCTTTCCTTTGGTCATCGTCAGCAACTCGCCTCTGTCTCAGGAGTACTCACGTGACCACCCCTGTCGTCTCCCTCGCCTACCACTCGGGCTACGGCCACACTGCCGTCATCGCCGAGGCCGTCCGGGACGGTGCCGTTGAGGCCGGTGCCGAGGTGCACCTGATCAACGTCGACGAGATCACCGAGGAGCAGTGGGCGGTCCTCGACCGCTCGGACGCCATCGTGTTCGGATCGCCCACCTACATGGGCACCGCGTCCGGCGCCTTCCACGTCTTCGCGGAGGCCACGTCGAAGCGCTGGGCGACCCAGGCCTGGAAGGACAAGCTGGCCGCGGGCTTCACGAACTCCGCCTCCAAGAGCGGTGACAAGCTGCACACCCTGCAGTACTTCCAGATCCTCGCCGCCCAGCTCGGCATGCACTGGGTGAACCTGGGGCTGCTCCCCGGCTGGAACAGCAGCACCGGCTCCGAGCAGGACCTCAACCGTCTCGGCGTCTTCGCGGGCGCGGCCGCTCAGACCAACGCCGACGAGGGCCCCGAGGCGGTCCACAAGGCGGACATCGCCACGGCCGAGGCGCTGGGCCGCAGGGTGGCCGAGACGGCCAGGGTGTTCCGCAGGGGCCTGGCCGCCGCCTGAGTGCCGCGAGCGGGACTCAGTAGCCGAAGAAGTGAAGGGCCGGGTCTCTGACCTGCGGCCGTATATTCGATCAACGCTGCGACCTGCGACTCAGCTGTCGGTGGTTGTCGGCGTTGGTCGTCGTTGAGCACGCAACCCCACCGACCAGCGCTGACCGTCTTTTGCCTCTAGCAGCGCAGGTCGCGGGAGTGGCACGCCCTGATCACGCTTGCGTCGCGGCTGGAACCCTATTCGCACTGCGACCTTGACTAAAAATAGCCCTTAGGTGAGCCTTACCTAAATCTCGTCTGTGGTTGCCGTAGGAGTCATCTGTGTCCGTGCTGCCCTCGGAGTCATCCGTGTCCCCTCCGGCGGCGCCCGCCCGGCCGCTGGGGCTGTACGACACATGGTGGACAGTCGGAGCTGCCGCGCTCGCCGCCTGCCTGGGCCTCTCGGCCTGCGCCTGGATATCCGTGCACCTGCACGTGGACGCCGCCCTCCACACCGTGGTGCTCTTTGCTCACCTGGCCTCGCTCGTGCTCGGCTTTGGGGCTGTCCTGGTGACCGACTACTACGCGCTCCTGTATCTGACGGGCCGGTGCGCCCTGCGCGATGCCCTGAACAGCACGGCCCACCTCCATGTCCCCATCTGGACCGGCCTTGCCGGTCTCGTGGCCAGCGGCGTGATGCTCAACCCGAACCTTGGCTCCACCCTCACTCGCATCAAGTTGGGGCTGGTGCTCGGCCTCACCCTCAACGGCCTCCAGGCCGGCCTCCTGAACAGACGCATGATGCAACAGGGCAGCGGTGTGTTCTCGCCGCGCCTCTTGGCCTGGGGAGCCGCGACGGCTCTCGTCTCTCAGGCCTGCTGGTGGGGCGCCGTGGTCATCGGATTCCGCAACAGCCAGCACTGAAGGTCGGCGGAGCGGCTTCGGAGCGAGTGATCATGGCCCCGTAAGCTTCCGGCACGTCGGGCAGTCTGTGGACCTGCCCGCCACAGCACGACGTTGGGGCCATCCCCGTCGTAGACAAGGCGCGGTTCGTCGGGCTTCGGGGCAAGCATCGCTTGCGACAGCGGATCAGGTCCCTCTCGGCGAAGTAGATCCTGATGCCGTCGAGCGGGACCCGGACCCGGGCCGCCGTGGATCGCGTTCTCTCCGACGAGGAACCTGCCACGGACGGCCCGGACACGGCCCACGAGGGGCATAGTCCTGTGACCTGCGGTTATCTCAATAGCCGAAGTTCTGGGTCCACCAGGGGCCGCCCGAGCCGAGCTCGACGCCGACGCCCAGAGTCTTGAAGTCGCAGTTCAGGATGTTCGCGCGGTGGCCGGGGCTGTTCATCCAGGCGTCCATCACGGCCGCGGCGTCGGCCTGGCCGCGGGCGATGTTCTCACCGCCGAGGTTGGATATCCCGGCCTTCTCGGCCCGGTCCCACGGCGTGCGGCCGTCCGGGTCGGTGTGATCGAAGAAGCCCCGGGCGGCCATGGCCTCGCTGTAGTTCTGGGCCAGGGCGGTCAGTGCGCTGTTGGCGGCCACCGGGCTGCAGCCCACCTTGGCCCGCTCCTCGTTCACGAGGCTCAGCACCTGTGCCGCGGCGGCGGACTCCCCGGACAGCGCGGCGGAGGCGTCGGGCTTTTGGGGCGCCTTCGTGGCCGTCCGGGAGGGCGTGCTCTCCGGCTTCTCGCTGGGAGTGGCCGCCGGCTTCTTCTCCGGGGTCTTCTTCTCCTGCGTCTTCTCGGGCTTCTCCGGCGTCTTCGTCGGCGCGGCCGAGGTCTTCGAGGCCGACGGCGACGGCGAGGCGGAGCGCTCGGTGCCCCGGCTGGTGGACGTCTCGTCCCGGCTGTCGGCGCTGCCGGACGTGCCGCCCTGCTCGATCGGAGTGTTCGTGGGGGTGTCGCCGGCCTGGACGTTGTCGGCCCCGCCGCCCCCGCCGAGCTTGTAATTGTCGAGGCCGGGCACGGCGCCCGTGGCGACCGCGACCGTGCCGAGGGCGACCGCGGCGGAGACACCGAGCAGGCCGGTGCGCATCGGCCGGGCGGTCTTCTTGCGGCGACGGTGCGCGCCCGCCCGGCGGGTGCCGCCGTCGGGGGTGAAACCGTCGGAGCCGAACCCGTCGGAGCCGAACCCGCCGCTCGCGAAGACGGCCGTGTCCGTGAAGCGGTCACCGGCCGGGGAGGCCTCCGCGCCGAACAGGTAGGCGTCGCTTCTGGCGCTGGTCTCGGCGTACGCCTCCGGGTTCAGATAGGGCGCGATGCCCATCGTCGGGGCGTCGTCCGCGGTGTACAGCGGTCCGTGGCGCTCCGCGAAGCCGTCGGGGTGGGTGATTCCCGTGGCGCGGCCCGTGGCGGCGCGGCCGGCGTCGGAGCGTCGGTGGCGTCCCATGTCCTGGCCTTCCTCGTCCTGGCGGTCGACTCGTCCTCGAGATCAACACCAAACTCACTCGATCGTGTGAGTTTCATATGAGATTCGTTGAGGGGGGACGGTACCGCATGGCGCAAGTGGAGGAAGTGCCCGCAGGGAGATTGGGCGGTTAGGTTGCAGTCATGAGCGAAGATGTGCGACTGGTCGCCTGGGTGCGAGGACGCGTCCAAGGTGTGGGTTTCCGCTGGTTCACGCGGGCCAAGGCGTTGGAGATCGGCGGCCTGAGTGGTTTTGCTCTCAATTTGGGCGATGGGCGGGTCCAGGTGGTCGCCGAGGGCGGGCGCGAGGGCTGCGAGGGCCTTCTGGAGTGGCTGCAGGGCGACGACACGCCCGGCCGCGTGGACGGCGTCACCGAGATCTGGGACACACCCCGCGGCGGTTACGAGGGCTTCGCCATCCGCTGATCAGGCCCGCCGGGCGGCCCCCCGGGCCGCCCGCGCACGGGGCGCGGATAGCCACCCCGAGACGAAACTTGCTGGTGATTGCCGGAACCGCTTGCCTCGGCGCGCTCCGCACGCAAGGATGATCGCCACGCCCCGAGGGTCCCGCAGAAGCCGCGGTACGGCCGTTCCAGGCCGCGCGTGCCCGGGCCGCCCCTTGATACGGGGCGTGATCGTGTTGACCGTCAAACTTTTTGGTGAGACGCTGAAAGCCCCGCGCACCTTAGCTGTTTGGCATGGCTGAACGGCAGTACAACTCCAGGCCCTGCCAAGACCGCGGGTGCGAATCCCTCACGACCCACACCGCAGCGGTCGGTCACGCATTGTGGAGGACCATCCATCATGGCAAAGGCGCTTCTCGGTTACGTCGGCGGCTCCGACCCGCGACTCCTCGCCGAGATGCGACGGCTCCAGCAGCGCGTCCAGGACCTGGAATCCGAGCTCGGACGGATCCAGGCGGAGAACGAAGCGCTGACGGCTGCCGCTTCTCACGACAGGATCATGGAGAGCGTTGACGCACACCAGGCGGAGCCTGCGCTCACCTGATCACTGCGCCGCTCCACATCGGCACAGCAGTGGTCGGGCCGCCCGTCACAACCGCCTGATTGTCAGAAGTGCAAGGGACGCCCCGTCGGCGTCCCTTCTTTCTTGCCCCCGCATCCTTTCACCGTCTTTAACGTCTGATGTGCCCTGCGCGTTCAGCGGTGAAACCGTGGGTTCATGGAGTGAGACCGACCCGGGCGGTAAAGTCCGGCGGCGTGCACCTCAAGGCCCTGACCCTCCGCGGGTTCAAGTCGTTCGCCTCGGCGACCACCCTCCGGTTCGAGCCGGGGATCACGTGCGTCGTCGGACCGAACGGCTCGGGCAAGTCCAACGTCGTCGACGCGCTCAGCTGGGTCATGGGCGAGCAGGGCGCCAAGTCGCTGCGCGGCGGCAAGATGGAGGACGTCATCTTCGCCGGCACCACCGGCCGCCCCCCGCTGGGCCGGGCCGAGGTGTCCCTGACCATCGACAACTCCGACGGGGCCCTCCCCATCGAGTACGCCGAGGTCACCATCACGCGGATCATGTTCCGCAACGGCGGCAGCGAGTACCAGATCAACGGCGACACCTGCCGCCTCCTCGACATCCAGGAGCTCCTCTCCGACTCCGGCATCGGCCGTGAGATGCACGTGATCGTCGGGCAGGGCCAGCTCGACTCCGTGCTGCACGCCGACCCCATGGGCCGGCGCGCCTTCATCGAGGAGGCCGCCGGTGTCCTCAAGCACCGCAAGCGCAAGGAGAAGGCGCTGCGCAAGCTGGACGCGATGCAGGCCAACCTCGCACGCGTGCAGGACCTCACCGACGAACTCAGACGCCAGCTCAAGCCCCTCGGCCGCCAGGCCGCCGTCGCCCGCCGGGCCGCCGTCATCCAGGCCGACCTGCGCGACGCCCGCCTGCGCCTGCTGGCCGACGACCTCGTACGGCTCCAGGAGGCGCTCAAGGCCGAGGTCGCCGACGAGGCCGCGCTGAAGGAACGCAAGGAGTCCGCCGAGCAGGACCTGCGCAGGGCGCTCCAGCGCGAGGCCCTCCTGGAGGACGAGGTCCGGCAGCTCACGCCACGCCTCCAGCGGGCACAGCAGACCTGGTACGAGCTCTCCCAGCTCGCCGAACGCGTGCGCGGCACGATCTCCCTCGCCGACGCCCGGGTGAAGAGCGCCACCTCCGCGCCCCCCGAGGAGCGACGCGGCCGCGATCCCGAGGACATGGAGCGCGAGGCGGCCCGCATCCGCGAGCAGGAGGCGGAGCTGGAGGCGGCCCTGGAGGCGGCCGAACGCGCCCTGGAGGACACGGTCGCCCACCGTGCCGAGCTGGAACGCGCCCTCACCGAGGAGGAACGGCGCCTCAAGGACGCCGCCCGTGCCATCGCCGACCGGCGTGAGGGACTGGCCCGCCTCAGCGGCCAGGTCAACGCCGCCCGCTCCCGCGCGGCCTCCGCCCAGGCCGAGATCGAACGCCTGGCCGCCGCCCGCGACGAGGCGCAGGAACGTGCCGTCGCCGCCCAGGAGGAGTACGAGGCCCTCCAGGCCGAGGTCGACGGTCTCGACGCGGGCGACGCGGAACTCGCCGAGCAGCACGAGTCGGCCAAGCAGCGGCTGGCCGACGCCGAGTCCGCCCTCACGGCCGCCCGTGAGGCCGCCACCGCGGCGGAACGCAGACGCGCCGCGACCCAGGCCCGCCACGAGGCCCTGGCCCTCGGCCTGCGCCGCAAGGACGGCACCGGCATACTGCTGGCCGCGAAGGACCGCCTCTCCGGCCTGCTCGGCCCGGCGGCGGAACTCCTGACGGTGGTCCAGGGCCACGAGGTCGCCCTGGCCGCGGCGTTCGGGGCGGCGGCGGACGCCATCGCGGTCACGTCCCCGGCATCCGCGGCCGACGCGATCCGACTCCTCCGCAAACAGGACGGGGGCAGGGCCACCCTGCTCCTGGCGGGGGATGACGCCCTCAGGGGCGCGGGGAACTGCGCGAGCAGCCACGGCCCCGCAGAGGCCCGCCACACCTGTGCCGCAGACCTGGTCCGCGGCCCCACGGACCTCATGCCTGCCGTAAGACGGCTCCTCCACGGCATCGTCGTGGTCGACACCCTCGAAGACGCGGAAAGCCTCGTCTACACCCACCCGGACCTCACCGCCGTCACCGCCGAAGGCGACCTCCTCGGCACCCACTTCGCCCACGGCGGCTCCGCCGGCGCCCCCAGCCTCCTCGAGGTCCAGGCCTCCGTCGACGAGGCCGCCGCCGAGCTGGAAGAGCTCGCCGTCCGCTGCGAGGAGCTGACCGAGGCCCAGCATGCAGCCGTCGAGCGGCGCAAGGAAGCAGCCGTGCTGGTCGAGGAGCTGGGGGAGCGGCGCCGGGCGGCCGACCGGGAGAAGTCGGCCGTCGCCCAGCAGCTCGGCCGTCTCGCGGGGCAGGCACGGGGCGCGGCGGGGGAGGCCGAGAGGTCCACCGCCGCCGCGGCCCGGGCACAGGAAGCCCTCGACAGGGCACTGGAAGAGGTCGAGGAACTCGCCGAGCGGCTCGCCGTCGCCGAGGAGATGCCGATCGACGAGGAGCCCGACACCTCCGTACGGGACCGGCTCGCCGCCGACGGTGCCAACGCACGGCAGACCGAGATGGAGGCCCGGCTCCAGGCCCGGACGCACGAGGAACGCGTCAAGGGGCTGGCCGGACGGGCCGACTCCCTGGACCGGGCCGCCCGCGCGGAACGCGAGGCACGCGCGCGTGCCGAGCAGCGGCGGGCCCGGCTGCGCCACGAGGCGGCCGTCGCCGAGGCCGTCGGCTCCGGTGCGCGGCAGCTGCTCGCGCACGTCGAGGTCTCCCTGGCCCGTGCCGACCGGGAGCGCACCGCCGCCGAGGCCGCCAAGGCCCGCCGCGAGCAGGAACTCGCCCGTGCACGCACCGAGGGGCGCGATCTCAAGGCCGAGCTCGACAAGTTGACGGATTCGGTCCACCGCGGCGAGGTACTCGGCGCCGAGAAACGGCTGCGCATCGAGCAGTTGGAGACCAAGGCGCTGGAGGAGCTGGGTGTCGAACCGGCCGGGCTGGTGGCGGAGTACGGACCGCACCAGCTCGTGCCGCCCTCGCCCCCCGCCGAGGGCGAGGAGCTGCCGGAGGACCCGGAGCATCCGCGCAACCGGCCCCGGCCCTATCTCCGGGCCGAGCAGGAGAAGCGCCTCAAGGCCGCCGAGCGTGCCTACCAGCAGCTCGGCAAGGTGAACCCGCTCGCCCTGGAGGAGTTCGCGGCGCTGGAGGAACGCCACCAGTTCCTCAGCGAGCAGCTCGAGGACCTGAAGAAGACGCGGGCGGACCTCCTCCAGGTGGTGAAGGAGGTCGACGAACGCGTCGAGCAGGTCTTCACCGAGGCGTACCGCGACACGGCCCGGGAGTTCGAGGGCGTCTTCAGCCGGCTGTTCCCCGGTGGTGAGGGGCGGCTGGTGCTGACCGACCCCGACAACATGCTCACCACGGGCGTGGACGTCGAGGCCCGTCCGCCGGGCAAGAAGGTCAAGCGGCTGTCGCTGCTCTCGGGCGGGGAGCGGTCGCTGACGGCGGTGGCGATGCTGGTGTCGATCTTCAAGGCACGGCCCAGTCCGTTCTACGTCATGGACGAGGTCGAGGCCGCCCTGGACGACACCAACCTCCAGCGGCTCATCCGGATCATGCAGGAGCTCCAGGAAGCCTCCCAGCTGATCGTGATCACACACCAGAAGCGCACGATGGAGGTCGCCGACGCGCTCTACGGCGTCTCCATGCAGGGCGACGGTGTGTCGAAGGTCATCAGCCAGCGCCTCCGCTAGATGCGTGCGCGTTACACCGTCTTCACCTGCACCTCTTCGTGACTTCAACACTTGAACACATAGCTCCCACACTCCTGCCTCAGGTTCACAGCCGCTGACCTATTGACTTCGAAACTTGAAGGCATAGTCTCTGCAACGTTCCTTTTACCTTCAGGTACCTTCAGGTGGCACCACGAAGGGCTGATCCCCTCCGGCAGCGTTGCCGGTGGCCCGAGGAGTTCACGTGACCAGCACAGCGCAGGCCCCCAAGTCAGGAGCCAGGACGGCTCACCCCGATCATCTCGGGCACGTCATCTTCATCGCGGCGGCGGCCGCGATGGGCGGCTTCCTCTTCGGCTACGACAGCTCCGTGATCAACGGCGCCGTCGAGGCCATCCGGGACCGCTACGACGTCGGCTCCGCGGCCCTCGCCCAGGTCATCGCCATCGCCCTGATCGGGTGCGCCGTCGGCGCGGCGACGGCCGGCCGCATAGCCGACCGCATCGGCCGCATCCGGTGCATGCAGATCGCCGCGGCCCTCTTCACCGTCAGCGCCGTCGGCTCCGCGCTGCCCTTCGGCCTGTGGGACCTGGCCTTCTGGCGGGTCGTCGGCGGCTTCGCCATCGGCATGGCGTCCGTGATCGGCCCGGCCTACATCGCCGAGGTCGCGCCGCCCGCCTACCGCGGCCGGCTCGGCTCCTTCCAGCAGGCCGCGATCGTCATCGGCATCGCCGTGTCGCAGCTGGTCAACTGGGGCCTGCTGAACGCCGCCGACGGTGACCAGCGCGGCAAGCTGATGGGCCTGGAGGCCTGGCAGGTCATGCTCGGCGTCATGGTCGTCCCGGCCGTCCTCTACGGCCTGCTCTCCTTCGCCATCCCCGAGTCCCCGCGCTTCCTCATCTCCGTCGGCAAGCACGAGCGCGCCCGGGAGATCCTCGCCGAGGTCGAGGGCAAGGACGTCGACCTGAAGGCCCGTGTCGCCGAGATCGAGGGCGCCATGAAGAGCGAGCACAAGTCGAGCTTCAAGGACCTGCTCGGCGGCGGCTTCTTCTTCAAGCCGATCGTCTGGGTCGGTATCGGCCTGTCGGTCTTCCAGCAGTTCGTCGGCATCAACGTCGCGTTCTACTACTCCGCCACGCTGTGGCAGTCCGTCGGCGTCGACCCCGCCGACTCGTTCTTCTACTCCTTCACCACGTCGATCATCAACATCGTCGGCACCGTCATCGCGATGATCTTCGTCGACCGCATCGGCCGCCGGCCGCTCGCGATCATCGGCTCGGTCGGCATGGTCGTCGGCCTGGCGCTGGAGGCCTGGGCGTTCTCCTACCACCTCGTCGACGGCAAGCTGCCGGCCACGCAGGGCTGGATCGCCCTGATCGCCGCGCACGTCTTCGTCCTCTTCTTCGCCCTGTCCTGGGGCGTGGTCGTCTGGGTCATGCTCGGCGAGATGTTCCCCAACCGGATCCGTGCCGCCGCCCTGGGCGTGGCCGCCGCCGCGCAGTGGATCGCCAACTGGGCCATCACCGCGAGCTTCCCGTCCCTGGCCGACTGGAACCTCTCCGTGACGTACGTGATCTACACCGCGTTCGCCGCGCTCTCGATCCCGTTCGTCCTGAAGTTCGTCAAGGAGACGAAGGGCAAGGCCCTGGAGGAGATGGGCTAGACCCGCCCCGCGACTCGGGGAGAAGGGGCCAAGTCCCCGCTGCCCCTCTCCCCGTAACCCGCCGCCGTCCCGGTTCGGCCACTGCCCGAGCCGGGGCGGCGGTCTGCCGTCTCACCCGGCCAGCCGGGGCAGCACCCGTTCGCAGAACAGCTGCAGGCTCCGCCAGCCCTCCTCCACCGGCATCCCGCCCGCCAGCGGATGCAGGACATAGGAGTCCAGCCCCAGCGCCACGCACGCCTCCGGGGTGAGGATCCGGTACACGCCCTCCGCGCGCAGCTCCCCGACCGTCGCTGCGGCCGACTTCACCGCCGAGCGCATCCCGCCCGGCTGCCAGGAGGCGTACGTCCGGGCCTCGTGCAGGAAGTGCCGCCCGTACTGCGCCCAGGCCCGGTCCGGGTCCTCCGCCACGTGCAGCAGGGGCGTCTCGGCGGCCGGCATCATCACCCAGCCCTCGGTGCCGTACTCGGCGAGCCGCTCCTTGTAGTACGCCTCCAGCTCCGGCAGGTGCGCGCTCGGGAAGAACGGCAGACCGAGCCGGGCGGCGCGCCGGGCCGCTGCCCGGGACGAGCCGCCGACCAGGAGCAGCGGGTGCGGTTCGGTGAAGGGGCGCGGTGTGACGCGGACCGTGCGGCCGCGGTAGGAGAAGGGCTCACCCGTCCAGGCCGCCGGCAGCGTCTCCAGCAGCTCGTCCTGGAGGGCGCCGCGCCGGGCGAAGTCCACGCCGAACTGCTCGTACTCCTCCGGCCGGTACCCGATCCCGGCGACGGTCACCAGCCGGCCGCCGCTCAGCAGGTCCAGCACGGCGATCTCCTCGGCCAGCCGCAGCGGGTCGTGCAGCGGGCCGATGACCGCCGAGACGGTGACGGCGACACGCCGGGTCGCACCGAAGACGGCCCCCGCGAAGGCGAACGGTGAGGGCAGCCAGTTGTTCTCCGCCCCGTGGTGCTCCTCCGTCTGCACCGTAGTGACACCCCGGTCGTCGGCGTACGCGGCCATCTCCAGGGCCGCCCGGTAGCGGGCGCCGAGCTCGGCGGGGCCGGCCCCGGGAGCGACGAGGTTGAAGCGTGCGACCGTGACGGGCATGGGGGCGTCTCCCTCCGCCGGGCGGGTGTCCGGAGGACGTTAGCTGACGAGGCGTCAGACATCCAGGGGTGTGGAGATCCGGCGGCACCCGGCCCCGCGGGGCGGCGCGAGCGGGGTGACCCGGGGGCCCATGACTGATACTGGACCCGTTATGGACATCGTCATCCTTGCTGTAGTCATCGCCGTGGTCGTGATCGGCGCGCTCGGCGGGCTCATCGTCGGCAGCCGGCGCAAGAAGCAGCTGCCTCCGCCCCCGCCCGCGGCGCCCGACATCACCGCCCCACCGGCCGAGCCGCACGTCGGCGACGAGGCCGAGACGCCGCGGGAGGAACCGCGGCGAACGATAGAGGAGGTGGATCTCCCGGACGGCTCGGCTCCGGTCGTAGTCGAGGAGCCGCCCGCCGAAGCCCCCGCGATCGAGATCCCGGAACCCACCGCGGGCCGCCTGGTCCGGCTGCGGACCCGGCTCTCCCGCTCGCAGAACGCCCTCGGCAAGGGGCTGCTCACGCTGTTGTCGCGCGAGCACCTCGACGAGGACACCTGGGAGGAGATCGAGGACACGCTGCTCACCGCCGACGTCGGCGTGCAGCCCACCCAGGAGCTGGTCGAGCGGCTGCGCGAGCGGGTGAAGGTGCTCGGCACCCGTACCCCGGAGGAACTGCGCACCCTGCTCCGCGAGGAGCTCGTCACGCTGGTCGGCCGCGACATGGACCGCGTGGTCAAGACCGAGCCGGAGGACCGCAAGCCGGGCATCGTGATGGTCGTCGGCGTCAACGGCACCGGCAAGACCACCACCACCGGCAAGCTCGCCCGTGTCCTGGTGGCCGACGGCCAGAGCGTCGTGCTCGGCGCCGCCGACACCTTCCGTGCCGCCGCCGCCGACCAGCTCCAGACCTGGGGCGAGCGCGTCGGCGCCCACACCGTGCGCGGGCCCGAGGGCGGCGACCCTGCCTCCGTGGCCTTCGACGCGGTCAAGGAGGGCAAGGAGATGGGTGCGAACGTCGTGCTCATCGACACCGCCGGCCGCCTGCACACCAAGACCGGCCTCATGGACGAGCTCGGCAAGGTAAAGCGGGTCGTCGAGAAGCAGGCCCCGGTCGACGAGGTGCTGCTCGTCCTGGACGCCACCACCGGCCAGAACGGCCTCGTCCAGGCCCGTGTCTTCTCCGAGGTGGTCGACATCACCGGCATCGTGCTCACCAAGCTCGACGGCACGGCCAAGGGCGGCATCGTGGTCGCGGTCCAGCGCGAGCTGGGCGTCCCGGTCAAGCTCGTCGGACTCGGCGAGGGCGCGGACGACCTGGCGCCGTTCGAGCCGGAGGCGTTCGTTGACGCCCTTATCGGAGAGTGAGCTCGGCACCCACCGAGGAACGACCTCCGAGAATCCGTACACGCGCGAGAAGCGCCCGCCCCCGAGGTGCAGTCGGGGACGGGCGCTTCGCTGTGTACGTCCGTAGCGCGGCCGGGGCCTGCCCCTAGGCCCGTGACCGGTGGGCCACGTACGCCAGCGTGCCCAGCACCAGGCGGGCCTCCGGCGGGCGGGACGCCGAGTCCAGCGCGGGGGAGCGCAGCCAGCGCACCCGGCCCAGGCCGCCGCGGTCGGAGGGCGGTGCCGTGATGTGCGTGCCCGGGCCGAGGCCGCGCAGGTCGAGCGCGTCCGGGTCGTCCCAGCCCATGCGGTAGAGCAGCCCGCGCAGGCCGGCGGCGGCGCCGGGGGCGACGAAGAACTGCGCCCGGCCGTCCGGGGTCACGGCGACCGGGCCGACGGGCAGGCCCATGCGCTCCAGCCGGGCCAGCGCGCGGCAGCCGGCGGGCTCGGCCACCTCGATGACGTCGAACCCCCCGCCGACCGGCAGCATCACCGAGGCCCCGGGGAACTCGCTCCACGTCTCGGTCACGGCGTCCAGCGTCGCTCCGGCCGGGAGCACCGGGGCGAAGTCGAGCGGGTGCGCGCCCGGCGCGGGGCAGTCGCCGCGGCCGCAGGAGCAGGCGCCCGCCGAGGCCCGGGCACCCGGCACCACGTCCCAGCCCCACAGCCCGGTGTACTCGGCGACGGCAGTGCCGTCCGACGTGCGGCGGCGGCGTGAGCCGGACCGGATGTCGCGCATGCCACGGTTGATGCCGATCGTGAAGCCCATGCCCCCTCCAACGGGTCCGGCGCACCGGTGGTTACGCAGCGGGCGCGGTGTGTGACTCTCCGTATTCCGCCTTCCCGTCGGCGGTCGGTCCACTCGGCGCCCGGATGTGCCCGGGGTGGTGTGCCCGGCGACGCGCGCCCCCGAGTGCATCGCTGCACCCGCTCTCGGTCGTGCTGCGTCAAGTCAATCGCGCCTGGGGATACGTGAGTTCATTCGAAGGGGTGGCGAATGGTGGCGTTTCCGTGTGAGCCGTGGCTGGACCGGTGATCGTAGGATTACTTTGTGTGCACGAGTCCCGGGGGCACATGCGCTCGTGGGTATGCCGGAGGCAAGTCGTCATTCCGTTCGAAGGGTGACAAGGGCCGGACGGGCGGCCGTACGAACCGGCATGCTGATAGGGCTTGGCGCACTCGGCGACAAGTGGTCTCAGGAATGGGGGCGTTCCAGTGAGCGGCAACGGCGGAAGCGGAACCAACGCTGCGAGCGCGACGCACGCTGACAAGCGCTCGAACGAGCTGCTCACCTCCTGGTTCGTGCGCAGCGGCTGGTCCAAGGGCGAGCTCGCCCGGCAGGTCAACCGCAGAGCACGGCAGTTGGGCGCCAACCACATCTCCACGGACACCTCGCGGGTGCGCCGCTGGCTCGACGGCGAGAACCCCCGCGAGCCCATCCCCCGGATCCTGTCCGAGCTGTTCTCCGAGCGCTTCGGCGTCGTCGTCTCCGTCGAGGACCTGGGCCTGCGCACCGCGCGCCAGTCACCCTCCGCGACCGGCGTCGACCTGCCGTGGACGGGCCCGCAGACCGTGGCCCTGCTCAGCGAGTTCTCGCGCAGCGACCTGATGCTGGCGCGGCGCGGCTTCCTCGGGAGCTCGCTGGCCCTGTCTGCGGGCCCGGCCCTCATCGAGCCCATGCAGCGCTGGCTCGTCCCCTCGCCGCCGGCCCCGCGCTCCGAGCCCGGGCCCGTGGGCGGCTCGGGGCGCGCCCGCGGCCGGCTCTCCAAGCCGGAACTGGACCTCCTGGAGTCCACGACGGTGATGTTCCGGCAGTGGGACGCCCAGTGCGGCGGCGGCCTGCGCCGCAAGGCGGTGGTAGGGCAGCTGCACGAGGTGACCGACCTCCTCCAGGAGCCCCAGCCGGAATCCACGACCAGGCGCCTGTTCAAGGTCGCCGCCGAACTGGCCGAGCTGGCCGGCTGGATGTCGTACGACATCGGGCTCCAGCCGACCGCGCAGAAGTACTTCGTCCTCGCGCTGCACGCCGCCAAGGAGGCCGGTGACCGGCCCCTGGGGTCGTACGTGCTGTCCAGCATGAGCCGCCAGATGATCCACCTGGGCCGGCCCGACGACGCGCTGGAGCTGATCCACCTCGCGCAGTACGGCAGCCGGGACTGCGCCGGCCCCCGCACCCAGTCGATGCTGTATGCGATGGAGGCCCGCGCCTACGCCAACATGGGGCAGCCCGGCAAGTGCAAGCGGGCGGTGCGGATGGCCGAGGACACCTTCGCCGAGGCCGACGAGTGGGACGAGCCCGACCCCGACTGGATCCGCTTCTTCTCCGAGGCAGAGCTCTACGGGGAGAACTCCCACTCGTACCGCGACCTGGCCTACGTCGCCGGCCGCAGCCCCACCTACGCCTCGCTGGCCGAGCCCCTGATGAGCCGGGCCGTGGAGCTCTTCGCCAAGGACGCCGAGCACCAGCGCTCCTACGCGCTCAACCTCATCGGCATGGCCACGGTCCACCTCCTGCAGCGCGAGCCCGAGCGGAGCACGGGTTTCGCCACCGAGGCCATGCAGGTCGCCAAGAAGGTCCGCTCCGAGCGGGTCAACACCCGGATCCGCAAGACGATCGACACCGCGGCGCGCGACTTCGGCGACCTCGGCGAGGTCGTCGACCTCACCGAGCGGCTCGCGGTCGAGCTGCCCGAGACCGCCGAGGCCGTCTGAGAAGCCGCCTCACCCCCTGAACCCCGGCCGCGGCCGGCCCTCCCGAACTGCCCGACTCGGCTCCCCCATGCCAGGTCATCGGAAGGCCGACCGCGGCCGGTTCCATGCGCCCACGGCTGCCTGACAGCCGAAGGTTGCGCCACGATAACGATCGGCTCGCCCGCAATCGGGCAGTTCATCGACGCGTAACACAGAACGCGCCTTCGTCACGGTCGCGAAACAACGAGGGGCTTCGACCGAAACCGCGCTGCGCCAATCTCGTGGCGCATAACCGGCCCACCCCTCATTCCGCTCGAGGCTTCGCCCGCACGGGGCCGTACCAATGACGAGGAGACGCCGATGGCACCAGCCATCACCCTTGCCGCAGAAGCGCCCAAGCTCTCTGCCGCGAACACAGGGTTCATGCTCATCTGTTCCGCCCTGGTGATGCTCATGACACCGGGCCTGGCCTTCTTTTACGGAGGCATGGTCCGCGTCAAGAGCACCCTGAACATGCTGATGATGAGCTTCATCAGCCTCGGGATCGTCACCATCCTGTGGGTGCTGTACGGGTTCTCCATGGCGTTCGGCACCGACTCCGGCAGCCTCATCGGCTGGAACTCGGACTGGGTCGGCCTCGGCAACATCGGCCTCACGGAACTCTGGCCCGGCTACACCATCCCGGTCTTCGTGTTCCTGGTCTTCCAGCTGATGTTCGCGATCATCACGCCCGCCCTGATCAGCGGTGCCCTCGCGGACCGGGTGAAGTTCAGCGCGTGGGCGCTGTTCATCGCCCTGTGGGCCACGGTCGTCTACTTCCCGGTCGCGCACTGGGTCTGGGGCACCGGCGGCTGGGCCTTCGAGCTGGGCGTCATCGACTTCGCCGGTGGTACGGCGGTCCACATCAACGCGGGTGCGGCGGCCCTCGGCGTGATCCTCGTCATCGGCAAGCGCGTCGGCTTCAAGAAGGACCCGATGCGCCCGCACAGCCTGCCGCTGGTCATGCTCGGCGCCGGTCTGCTGTGGTTCGGCTGGTTCGGCTTCAACGCCGGCTCCTGGCTCGGCAACGACGACGGCGTCGGCGCGCTGATGTTCGTCAACACGCAGGTCGCCACCGCCGCCGCCATGCTGGCCTGGCTCATCTACGAGAAGATCCGCCACGGCGCGTTCACCACGCTCGGTGCCGCCTCAGGCGCCGTCGCGGGCCTGGTCGCCATCACCCCGGCCGGCGGCGCGGTCACCCCGCTCGGCGCGATCGCGGTCGGCGCCATCGCCGGTGTGCTGTGCGCCATGGCCGTCGGTCTGAAGTACCGGTTCGGCTACGACGACTCCCTCGACGTCGTCGGCGTCCACCTGGTCGGCGGTGTCGTCGGCTCCCTGCTGATCGGCCTCTTCGCCAGCGGCAAGGGCCAGTCCACCGTCGAGGGCCTCTTCTACGGCGGCGGCCTGACCCAGTTCTGGAAGCAGTGCGCCGGTGTCTTCGCGGTGCTCGGCTACTCCCTGGTCGTCTCCGCGGTCCTCGCCTTCATCCTCGACAAGACCATGGGCATGCGGGTCCCCGAGGACGACGAGGTCGCCGGCATCGACCAGGCCGAGCACGCCGAGACCGCATACGACTTCAGCGGCGCCGGCGGCGGCGCCGCCGCCAAGACGGCCGCCACGGCCCCGGTCGCCGCAACCGCGAGCAAGAAGGTGGACGCATGAAGCTCATCACCGCCGTCGTGAAGCCGCACCGGCTCGACGAGATCAAGGAGGCCCTGCAGGCCTTCGGCGTACACGGCCTGACGGTCACCGAGGCCAGCGGCTACGGTCGTCAGCGGGGCCACACCGAGGTCTACCGGGGTGCCGAGTACACCGTCGACCTCGTCCCCAAGATCCGCATCGAGGTCCTGGTCGAGGACGACGACGCCGAGCAGCTGATCGACGTCGTGGTCAAGGCCGCCCGCACCGGCAAGATCGGTGACGGCAAGGTCTGGTCCCTCCCGGTCGACACCGCCGTACGGGTCCGGACCGGCGAGCGCGGTCCGGACGCGCTCTGACACGGAAAGACAGGAGTCGCCGGGTGACGGGTACGTACGTGCAGAAGGAAGCAGAGGACTCGGGACCCAGCGGCTACGCGGCGGCCCGGCTGCGTCTCCTCACCGAGGAGACGCGGTCCGGGCCGCCGCGCCGTGCGGCCCTGGCCGACCTCACGGACGACTGGCTCACCGGCCTGTTCGCCGCGGGCGCGGAGGGACTGCGCGGCGCTTCCCTCGTCGCCGTCGGCGGCTACGGACGCGGCGAGCTGTCCCCGCGCAGCGACCTCGACCTGCTCCTGCTGCACGACGGCGGTGACCCCAAGGCCGTCGCCGCCCTCGCCGACCGGCTCTGGTACCCCGTCTGGGACCTGGGCCTTGACCTGGACCACTCCGTCCGCACCCCCGCCGAGGCCCGCAAGACCGCCGGTGAGGACCTCAAGGTGCAGCTCGGCCTGCTGGACGCCCGGCACATCGCCGGCGACCTCGGCCTCACCGCCTCCCTGCGCACCGCCGTCCTGGCCGACTGGCGCAACCAGGCCCCCAAGCGCCTGCCCGAGCTCCAGGAACTGTGCGCCGAACGCGCCGAGCGCCAGGGCGAGCTGCAGTACCTGCTGGAACCCGACCTGAAGGAGGCCCGCGGTGGGCTGCGGGACGCCACCGCGCTGCGGGCCGTCGCCGCCTCCTGGCTCGCCGACGCACCCCGCGAGGGCCTCGCCGACGCCCGGCGCCGGCTCCTCGACGTCCGGGACGCCCTGCACCTGGCCACCGGGCGCGCCACCGACCGGCTCGCCCTTCAGGAGCAGGACCAGGTCGCCGCCGAACTCGGGCTGCTCGACGCGGACACCTTGCTGCGCCAGGTGTACGAGGCGGCCCGGCTCGTCTCCTACGCCAGCGACGTCACCTGGCGCGAGGTGGGGCGCGTCCTGCGGTCGCGCGCCGTGCGGCCCCGGTTGCGCGCCATGCTCGGCGGCGGAAAGCCGACCGCCGAGCGGTCCCCGCTGGCCGAGGGCGTGGTGGAGCAGGAGGGCGAGGTGGTCCTCGCCCGCGCCGCACGTCCCGAACGCGACCCCGTGCTGCCGCTGCGCGCCGCGGCCGCCGCCGCGCAGGCAGACCTCCCGCTCTCGCTGCACGCCGTACGGCGTCTGGCGGCCACCGTGCGCCCGCTGCCCGCCCCCTGGCCCGCGGAGGCCCGCGAACAGCTCGTCACCCTGCTCGGCTCCGGCCGCCCCACCATCGAAGTCTGGGAGGCGCTGGAGGCAGAAGGGCTGATCACCCGGCTGCTGCCCGACTGGGAGCGGGTCCGCTGCCGCCCGCAGCGCAACGCCGTGCACCTGTGGACCGTCGACCGGCACCTCATCGAGACCGCGGTGCGCGCCTCCGATTTCACCCGCCGGGTCAGCCGCCCCGACCTGCTTCTGGTCGCCGCGCTGCTGCACGACATCGGCAAGGGCTGGCCGGGCGACCACTCCGTGGCGGGCGAGATCATCGCCAAGGACGTGGCCACCCGCATCGGCTTCGACCGCCACGACGTGTCCGTCATCGCCACCCTCGTACGGCACCACCTGCTGCTCATCGACACCGCCACCCGGCGCGACCTGGAGGACCCGGCCACCGTGCGGTCCGTCGCCGAGGCCGTCGGATCCGAGAGCACCCTGGAGCTGCTGCACGCGCTCACCGAGGCCGACGCCCTGGCGACCGGCCCGGCCGCCTGGTCGTCCTGGCGCGGCTCGCTCGTCGCCGACCTGGTCAAACGGGTCTCGGCGGTGCTCGCCGGGGACGCCCCGGCCGACCCCGAGGAGGCGGCGCCGACCGCCGAGCAGGAGCGGCTCGCCCTGGAGGCGGTCGCAACGGGCGGCCCGGTACTCTCCCTGCGCGCCCAGACCGAGCCGCCCGCCGGGCAGGAGCCGTCCGGCGACCCCGAGCCGCTCGGTGTGGAGCTGCTCATCGCCGTGCCCGACCAGCCCGGGGTGCTGCCCGCGGTGTCCGGCGTCCTCGCCATGCACCGGCTGACCGTGCGCACCGCCGAGCTGCGCTCCCTGCACCTCCCGGACGGCGTGGACGGCTCCGTCCTGCTGCTGGACTGGCGGGTCGCCGCCGAGTACGGCTCCCTGCCGCAGGCCGCCCGGCTGCGCTCGGACCTGGTCCGGGCCCTGGACGGCTCCCTGGACATCGCCGGCCGTCTCGCCGAACGGGACGCGGCCTATCCGCGCCGCCGGGGCGTCGTCGCCCCCGCGGCCCGGGTGTCGGTCCACCCTGCCGCCTCCCGGCTGGCCACGGTCATCGAGGTCCGCTCCCAGGACGCCCCGGGCCTGCTGTTCCGCATCGGCCGCGCCCTGGAGGACGCGAGCGTGCGGGTGCGCAGCGCCCACGTGTCGACCCTCGGGGCCAACGCCGTCGACGCCTTCTACGTGACCGGCCCGGAAGGCGCGCCCCTGCCCGGGGACGAGGCGGCGGCGGTGGCGCGGAAGCTGGAGGAGACACTGCGAGGGTGAGGCCGACCCGGCGACTGGTCACGCCGGGATACCCTGGAGGGCGATTCCCTGTAGCCACCGACCCCGAGGACCGCGAGCGCCGTGTTCGATACTCTTTCCGATCGCCTCTCAGCGACCTTCAAGAACCTGCGCGGCAAGGGACGGCTCTCCGAGGCGGACATCGACGCCACGGCGCGCGAGATCCGGATCGCGCTCCTCGAGGCGGACGTGGCGCTTCCCGTCGTCCGGACGTTCATCAAGAACGTCAAGGAGCGCGCCCTCGGCGCCGAGGTCAGCAAGGCGCTGAACCCCGCCCAGCAGGTCCTCAAGATCGTCAACGACGAGCTCGTCACCATCCTCGGCGGCGAGACCCGGCGCCTGCGCTTCGCCAAGCAGCCGCCCACCGTGATCATGCTGGCGGGTCTGCAGGGTGCCGGTAAGACCACCCTCGCGGGCAAGCTCGGCCGCTGGCTGAAGGAGCAGGGCCACTCGCCGCTGCTGGTCGCCTGTGACCTCCAGCGCCCGAACGCCGTGAACCAGCTCAGCGTCGTCGCCGAGCGCGCCGGCGTCAGCGTCTACGCGCCGGAGCCGGGCAACGGCGTCGGTGACCCGGTCAAGGTCGCCAAGGACTCCATCGAGCACGCCAAGTCCAAGGTCCACGACATCGTGATCGTGGACACCGCCGGCCGTCTCGGCATCGACCAGGAGATGATGCAGCAGGCCGCGGACATCCGCGACGCCGTCTCCCCGGACGAGATCCTGTTCGTCGTCGACGCGATGATCGGCCAGGACGCCGTCAACACCGCCGAGGCCTTCCGCGACGGCGTCGGCTTCGACGGCGTGGTGCTCTCCAAGCTCGACGGTGACGCGCGCGGTGGTGCGGCCCTGTCGATCCGGCAGATCACCGGCAAGCCGATCATGTTCGCCTCCAACGGCGAGAAGCTCGACGACTTCGACGCCTTCCACCCCGACCGGATGGCCTCCCGCATCCTCGACATGGGTGACCTGCTCACCCTGATCGAGCAGGCGGAGAAGACGTTCAGCCAGGAAGAGGCCGAGAAGATGGCCTCCAAGCTGGCGTCCAAGAAGGGCCAGGACTTCACCCTGGACGACTTCCTGGCCCAGATGGAGCAGGTCCGCAAGATGGGCTCCATCTCCAAGCTGCTCGGCATGCTGCCGGGCATGGGCCAGATGAAGGACCAGATCAACAACCTGGACGAGCGGGACGTCGACCGCACGGCCGCCATCATCAAGTCGATGACCCCGGCCGAGCGCCAGGAGCCGACGATCATCAACGGCTCGCGCCGCGCCCGTATCGCCAAGGGTTCCGGCGTCGAGGTCAGCGCGGTCAAGAACCTGGTCGAGCGGTTCTTCGAGGCCCGCAAGATGATGTCCCGCATGGCCCAGGGCGGCGGCATGCCGGGGATGCCCGGGATGCCGGGCATGGGCGGCGGTCCCGGCCGGACGAAGAAGAAGCAGAAGCAGGCCAAGGGCAAGCAGCGCTCCGGCAACCCGATGAAGCGCAAGCAGCAGGAGCAGGAGGAGGCCGCCCGCCGGGCCGCCGCGGCCGAGGGCGGCAGCGCCTTCGGGCTGCCGCAGCAGGGCGGCAAGGACTTCGAACTGCCCGACGAGTTCAAGAAGTTCATGGGCTGACAGCCCGTCCCGTCACGACGCCGAGGGCGCCCCTTCACCCGAAGGGGCGCCCTCTCGGCGTTCCGGTCGGGCGCCCGCGCCTCAGGGCGTCCGGGCGATCAGGTAGCGGAACACGTTCGGCATCCACACCGTGCCGTCCTGGCGCTGGTGCGGATGCAGGGCCTCGGCCAGCTCCTTGTCGACCTGCACCTGGTCCGTCGCCGTCATCGCCGCGTCGAACAGGCCCGTCGATTTCAGGCCGCGTACCGCGCTGTCCACGTCGGCGTACCCGAAGGGGCACGCCACCCGCCCCGACCCGTCCGGCCTGAGCCCGGCCCGCTGGGCGACGTCCTCCAGGTCGTCGCGGCAGGCGGGACGCCAGGCGCCCGAGGTGCGCAGCGGCTCCGCCAGCTTCGTCGCCACCCGCATCACGGACGCCGTGGCGCAGCGCTCCGGCGGACCCCAGCCCGCGAGCACCACGGCCGCACCGCGCCGGGCGAGCGGCGTCGCCTCCGCGAGCAGTCCGCTCAGCCCCTCCGAGTCGCCCGCGAGGCACCCGATCGGCTCGAACGCGGTCACCAGGGTGTAGCCGGGAGCGCCCGGCTGCGCGGCGTCCCGCGGCGAGCCGTCGACCAGCCGGGTGTCCGGACGCGCCCGCGTCCCCGACGCCTCCGGGAGCAGCCGCTCCCGCGCCAGGGCCATTCTCTCCGGGGAAGCGTCGACACCGGTGACCGCCGCTCCCCGGGCGGCGGCCATCAGCAGGGAGAGCCCGGAACCGCAGCCGAGACCGAGCAGCCGCGTGGCGGGACCCACTTCCAGTCGCTCGTAGACGGCCTCGTAGAGCGGTACGAGCATCCGCTCCTGGATCTCGGACCAGTCACGCGCGCGTGCACGCAGGTCCACGCGGGGTGCGGCCCCCGCGTGAGGCAGGTGCTGCCGCACGAGCGTAGGTGTCATAAGTAAGCGCCCCAATCCGCCGAGAGTTGCCTCTTGCCCGATTCCATGGCCCCCGTGACAGTGCGCTCGCACTACCCCCGTATGCCAGGAAACTCCCCCCTCGACCCGTCGTCCAGTGGAATGCGGCAGGGCTTATGAGTTGTCATGTGCCTATGGCGAGATTTCACATTCCGGCAACGTGGGCCCGTACCATCTCGCCATGGCGAAGGCACCTGTGCTTACTCCCCGCGCGGACGATTTCCCGCGCTGGTACCAGGACTTGATCACCAAGGCGGAACTCGCCGACAACGGTCCGGTGCGCGGCACCATGGTCATCCGACCGTACGGGTACGGCCTGTGGGAGCGGATGCAGGCGGAGATGGACGCCCGCATCAAGGAGACGGGCACCCAGAACGCCTACTTCCCGCTGCTCATCCCCGAGTCGTACCTCGCCCGGGAGGCCGACCACGTCGAGGGCTTCGCGCCCGAGCTGGCCGTCGTCACCCACGGGGGCGGCAAGGAACTCGAAGAGCCGGCCGCGGTCCGTCCCACCTCCGAGATGATCATCAACGAGTACTTCTCGAAGTGGGTGCAGAGCTACCGCGATCTGCCGCTGCTCATCAACCAGTGGGCGAACGTCGTGCGCTGGGAACTCCGGCCCCGGCTGTTCCTGCGCACCTCCGAGTTCCTCTGGCAGGAGGGCCACACCGCGCACGCCACGTACGAGGAGGCTCGCGACTTCGCCGCGCACATCCACCGGCAGGTCTACGAGGACTTCATGCTGAACGTCCTCGCGATGGACGTCGTCCCCGGCCGCAAGACCGTCAAGGAGCGGTTCGCCGGCGCGATCAACACCCTCACGCTCGAAGGCATGATGGGCGACGGCAAGGCCCTGCAGATGGCCACCAGCCACGAACTCGGCCAGAACTTCGCCAAGGCCTTCCACACCGGCTACCTCTCCAAGGACGGCCGGCAGGATCTGGTCTGGCAGACCTCCTGGGGCTCCACCACCCGCATGATCGGCGCCCTGGTCATGATGCACGGCGACGACCACGGCCTGCGCGTCCCGCCGCGGCTGGCGCAGATCCAGGCCGTCGTGCTCGCGATCAAGGGCGACGAGGCGGTTCTGGCCAAGGTCCGCGAGCTCGGCGACCGGCTGAAGGCGGCCGGGGTCCGCGTCCACGTCGACGACCGCACCGACACCCCCTTCGGCCGCCGTGCGGTCGACTGGGAGCTCAAGGGCGTGCCGGTCCGGATCGAGATCGGGCCGCGCGACCTGGAGAACGGCGCGGCGATGCTGGTCCGTCGCATCCCCGGGGGCAAGGAGCCGGTGTCCCTGGACGCCCTGGTGCCGCTGCTGCCCGAGATCCTGGAGGAGGACCAGGCCCTGCTGCTCAGGCAGTCCCGCGAGCGCCGTGAGTCACGCACGACCGATGTGTCCACCTTCGAGGAGGCCGTCGAGGCCGCCACCACCGGCGGCTGGGCGCGCATCCCCTGGGCCGCGCTCGGCGAGGAGGGCGAGGCCAAGCTGGCCGATCACGCGGTGACCGTACGGTGTCTGGTCACCGAGGACGGGTCGGTTCCGGATGACGGTGACGCGCCCGGTAACGTCGCGGTCGTCGCGCGCGCTTACTGAGTGAGGCGCAAGGCGACCGAAACGCCTCTTGCGCACCCGTGGACCTCTGCTACCCCCGCGCGCGTGGTGTGCATACGTGCCGGGGCGTACGCGGGACTACGCACCACCTTGTGGTGAGCTGTGAGGCTTCTCCACAGATCAGCGCACCCGCCCTCGTCGGGACGCATCAGAGGCAACTGACGGGTACGTGCAAATTATTTGGGATGGCCCGGAATAGGAACACTGGGGCACCCCGGCTCGTTGTCATTACGTGAGCACGACACAGACACCACCTGTTCTCGCCGCAGAGCTGGCACAGGCGTGGGCCGATATTCAGCGGTACCACCCCGAGTTGCCCGACCTTGCCGCGCCAGAGTCCCTGATCGGGGAGTCGTCGTCCGCGTGCGGTCACGAGCTCTCCTTCGAGCGACTGCTCCATGAGGCAGTCCATGGCATCGCCGCTTCACGCGGCGTCCGCGACACTTCCCGTGCCGGCCGCTACCACAACCGCAGATTCCTCGCGATCGCCGAGGAGCTGGGCCTGGACCACCCTGAGGAACCGCATCCCAGCAGCGGTTTCTCCCTGGTCACGCTCACCCCCGAGGCGAAGCGGCGCTACCGCCCGACGATGGAGCGTCTCCAGCGCGCTCTGAAGGCCCACACGGCCGCGACCTCCTCCGACACGTCCCGCACCTTCCGGGGACCGGCCGCCCGGCACGGCTCCTCGGGTGGCGGTGTCCGCGTCAAGGCGGTCTGCGACTGCGGCCGCAACGTCCGGGTCGTCCCGTCCGTACTCGCCCAGGCGCCGATCGTCTGCGGCGGCTGCGGCAAGCCGTTCCGGATCCCGGACATCGTGGGAGCGGTAGCGAGCTGACGCCCGGCACCGGCATCTCGTGGCTGCCGGTCTCGGTGCGGGGCTCGGGCCGATGGCGCACCCGACGTGCTCACCTCTCACGCCGGGTGCGCCGTCGGCGTGCCCGCACGGCGGATCCGGCCCCCGGCCCGGAGCGACCCGCCGGGTGTGGCACAATGGCTAGCTGTACTCGACAGTCGCACAGGACCCCTCTCTCCTCCGGCTGACGCGTCCATCGGGCACTCGGGTACCGCAACCCCACGCGGCATTCTCGCCGTGCCCAACCACGTCAAATCCAGGAGAATCCACTCCCGTGGCAGTCAAGATCAAGCTGAAGCGTCTGGGCAAGATCCGTTCGCCTCACTACCGCATCGTCGTCGCCGACTCCCGTACCCGTCGTGACGGTCGTGCGATCGAGGAGATCGGCAAGTACCACCCGACGTACAACCCGTCGGTCATCGAGGTCGACGCGGACCGCGTCGCGTACTGGCTGGGTGTCGGCGCGCAGCCGACCGAGCCCGTGCTCGCCATCCTCAAGAAGACCGGCGACTGGCAGAAGTTCAAGGGCGAGCCCGCCCCGGCTCCGCTGCTGACGCAGCCCGAGAAGGCCGCGCGCCCGTCGTTCGAGGCCATCGGCGGCGACGACGAGGGCAAGGGTGAGGCGATCACCCAGAAGAAGAAGGCTGAGAAGAAGGACGAGGCCGCCGAGTCCGCTTCGACCGAGGCCTGAGCATGCTCGAGGAGGCTCTCGAGCACCTCGTGAAGGGCATCGTCGACAACCCCGACGATGTGCAGGTCGCCTCGCGCAACCTGCGCCGCGGCCGCGTGCTCGAGGTCCGGGTCCACCCGGACGACCTCGGCAAGGTGATCGGCCGCAACGGCCGCACCGCACGCGCCCTGCGTACCGTCGTGGGCGCCATCGGCGGTCGCGGCGTCCGCGTCGACCTCGTCGACGTGGACCACGTCCGCTGACGCTTTCGCAGCAGCACCGGCTCGGGCCGGGGAGGGCCACTGGGCCGTCCCCGGCCCGCAGTCGTATGACAGGAGAATGGACACGTGCAGCTGGTAGTCGCACGGATCGGCCGTGCCCATGGCATCAAGGGTGAGGTCACCGTCGAGGTACGGACCGACGAGCCGGAGCTGAGGCTCGGCCCCGGTGCCGTACTCACCACCGATCCCGCTTCCGCGGGACCGCTCACCATCGAGACGGGCCGCGTCCACAGCGGCCGTCTCCTGCTGCGCTTCGAAGGCGTCAGCGACCGCACCGGCGCCGAGGCCCTGCGCAACACCCTCCTGATCGCCGAGATCGACCCGGAGGAACTGCCCGAGGGCGAGGACGAGTACTACGACCACCAGCTCATCGACCTCGACGTGGTCACCGCGGACGGCACCGAGGTCGGCCGCATCACGGAGATCTCGCACCTGCCCACCCAGGACCTCTTCATCGTGGAGCGGCCCGACGGCAGCGAGGTGATGATCCCCTTCGTCGAGGAGATCGTCACCGAGATCGACCTGGAGGAGCAGAAGGCCGTCATCACCCCGCCCCCGGGCCTGATCGACGACCGCGCCGAGATCGCCTCCAGCCGGGACGACGCCTCCGGCCGGGAAGAGTCGTAATGCGCCTCGACGTCGTCACGATCTTCCCCGAGTACCTGGAACCGCTGAACGTCTCCCTCGTCGGCAAGGCACGCGCGCGCGGACAGCTGAACGTGCACGTCCACGACCTGCGTTCCTGGACCTACGACCGTCACAACACCGTCGACGACACCCCCTACGGCGGCGGCCCCGGCATGGTCATGAAGACCGAGCCGTGGGGGGACGCCCTGGACTCCGTCCTGGCCGACGGCTACGAGACGGGCTCCCGGGCGCCCGCCCTCATCGTGCCCACGCCCAGCGGCCGGCCCTTCACCCAGGAACTCGCCGTCCACCTCTCCGAGCGCCCCTGGCTGATCTTCACGCCGGCCCGCTACGAGGGCATCGACCGCCGCGTGGTCGACGAGTACGCGACACGGATGCCGGTGTACGAGGTGTCCATCGGCGACTACGTCCTGGCCGGCGGCGAGGCGGCCGTCCTCGTCGTCACGGAGGCCGTGGCGCGGCTGCTGCCCGGCGTCCTGGGCAACGCCGAGTCGCACCGGGACGACTCCTTCGCGCCGGGCGCCATGGCGAACCTGCTCGAAGGGCCCGTCTACACCAAGCCTCCCGAGTGGCGCGGCCGGGACATCCCCGACGTGCTGCTCAGCGGCCACCACGGCAAGATCGCCCGCTGGCGCCGCGACGAGGCCCTCAAGCGCACCACCGCCCACCGGCCCGACCTCATCGAGCGGTGCGATCCCCAGGCCTTCGACAAGAAGGACCGCGAGATGCTCTCCATCCTGGGCTGGGAACCGGACCCGGCGGGGGAGCCGTACGGCCGATTTTGGCGCAGGACCGACGGCGTGGAAGAATAGCCAGCTGTTGTGCGTCCGTCCGGCGTGCGCCCCTGCCACAGGGGGAGACGACGTCCGCCCCGACCCGCACACACCTGATCCGAAACACCTAGTTTCCGTTGATGACCTGTGGCATCAGCGAGGAAAGCAGACGAAATGTCTCACCTGCTCGACACCGTCGACTCCGCGTCGCTGCGCAGCGACGTCCCCGCCTTCCGCCCGGGCGACACGGTCAACGTGCACGTCCGCGTCATCGAGGGCAACCGCTCCCGTGTGCAGCAGTTCAAGGGCGTCGTGATCCGCCGCCAGGGTGCCGGCGTGCGCGAGACCTTCACGGTCCGCAAGGTCTCCTTCTCCGTCGGCGTCGAGCGCACCTTCCCGGTGCACACCCCGATCGTGGAGAAGATCGAGCTCGTCACCAGGGGTGACGTCCGCCGCGCCAAGCTGTACTACCTGCGCGAGCTCCGCGGCAAGGCCGCGAAGATCAAGGAGAAGCGCGAGAGCTGAGTGCTCCGAGGGGTTCATGTCGGGGCCGGATAGCATCTGGCTCCGATGGACACCGAAGCGCAGCCGACGACACGCGACCGTTCCTCCCGCCCTACCGGCTCCGAGACGACCTCGGATCCCGCAGGGCCGGAGGACCGGTCGCGTTTCGCGTTCGTGGCGCGGGTCGGCTCCCTGGTCCCGGGGGGCCGGATCACCCTCACCCTGCTGCTCTGCCTGGTGTTCCTGCTGTCGCTCAGCACCTTCGTCCTGCGGCCCTTCCAGATCCCCAGCGGATCCATGGAACCGGGATTGAGGATCGGGGACCGGGTTCTCGTAAATAAGTTGGCGTACCGTTTCGGTGCCGTGCCGCAGCGGGGAGACATCGTCGTGTTCGACGGAACCGGGTACTTCGGGCACGCGGACTACATCAAGCGCGTTGTCGGTGTGGGGGGAGACCGCGTGGTCTGCTGCGACAGGGAGGGGAGCATCCAGGTGAACGGCCGGCCGGTCGACGAATCGGGCTTCCTGCATCCCGGCGACAGCCCGTCCGAGGTGCCCTTCGACGTCGTCGTGCCCGACGGCGCCCTGTTCGTCCTCGGCGACCACCGCAGCGACTCCAGCGACTCCCGCGACCACCTCGGCTCGCCGGGCGGCGGCATGATCCCCGTCGGCGACGTGATCGGCCGCGCCGACGGGATCGTCTGGCCCTTCGCTCACGCCACCCGGCTGCACCGGCCCGACGCCTACGCGCGCGTGCCCGGCGTCCGCAAGGCGGGCGCCCATGGGTAACCGCGGCAAACCGCGCGGCGTCCCTGCGGGCCCCGCGGAGAACCTGCTGCCCACCGGGGTCCGGCGCGCCGCCGGCCCGTCCGGCGGCGGCCGTACGCGTGCCGAGCGCCGCAAGCTCCAGCGCAAGGTCAAACGGCGGCGCAGGCGCGGTGCCGTCAAGGAGATACCACTCCTCGTGGGCGTGGCCGTCCTGATAGCGCTCGTGCTGAAGACGTTCCTCGTCCAGGCGTTCGTCATCCCGTCCGGCTCCATGGAGCAGACGATCCAGATCGGCGACCGCGTCCTGGTCGACAAGCTCACCCCGTGGTTCGGCTCGAAGCCGCAGCGCGGTGACGTCGTCGTCTTCAAGGACCCCGGCGGCTGGCTCAAGGACGAGCAGCCCGCCACGCGGAAGTCCGACCCCGTCGTCGTCAAGCAGGTCAAGGAAGGGCTCACCTTCATCGGCCTGCTGCCCTCCGAGAACGAGAAGGACCTCATCAAGCGGGTCGTCGGCGTCGGCGGCGACCGCGTCAAGTGCTGCGACACGCAGGGGCGGGTGACCGTCAACGGCGTCCCGCTCGTCGAGGACTACCTCTACCCCGGCGCCGCCCCGTCCGACACGCCGTTCGACATCACGGTCCCCCAGGGGCGGCTGTGGGTGATGGGCGACCACCGCAACAACTCCGCGGACTCCCGCGCCCACCAGGACACCGACTACGGGGGCACGGTCTCCGAGGACGAGGTGGTGGGCCGCGCCATGGTCATCGCCTGGCCCTTCGGCCACTGGAACATGCTGGAGGAGCCGAATACCTACGCCTCCGTGTCCGACTCGGCCGCCGGGTCGACCGCCGCTTCCGAACTGTCGCATAGGGTTGCCTCCTACGATTCGAACGGAACGATCCAACTCCCGACTCCTGCGGAACTCCCGCTCGTTATGGGAGTGGTGGGCCTGCGCCGCGTATGGGGCAGGCGGCGGCACAGAGTGAGGAGTTGGCGTGGAGGATGTGGCGGTTGGCGCACGGTCCGGACACGACGGCGAGGAGCACCGCGGACGCCCCGCGGAATCCACCGTCCCGGCCGCGGACAGCGCCGTGACCTCCGGGAGTGACTCCGGGACAGCCGAGGATGGCAGGGTGACGGGCGAGCAGACCACGGCCGAGGGCCAGGGACCGGGCGGTACGGCGAGGACACCGAAGAAACCGCGCTCCTTCTGGAAGGAACTGCCCATCCTGATCGGTATCGCGCTGGTGCTGGCGCTGCTGATCAAGACGTTCCTGGTGCAGGCGTTCTCGATCCCCTCCGACTCGATGCAGAACACCCTCCAGCAGGGTGACCGCGTCCTGGTCGACAAACTCACGCCCTGGTTCGGTTCCGAGCCCGAGCGCGGCGAGGTCATCGTCTTCCACGACCCGGACAACTGGCTGGCGGGCGAGCCGACCACGGACCCGAACGCCCTGCAGACCTTCCTCAGCTGGATCGGCCTCATGCCGTCCGCGGAGGAGAAGGACCTCATCAAGCGGGTCATCGGCGTCGGCGGCGACACGATCGAGTGCAAGAACACCGGCCCGCTCACGGTCAACGGCAAGGCGCTCAACGAGCAGGACTACGTCTACGCCGGCAACACCCCGTGCAGCGTCGACGACCAGGGCGGCCAGTTCAAGGTGAAGGTCCCCGAGGGCTACGTCTGGGTCATGGGCGACCACCGGCAGAACTCGCGGGACTCCCGCTACAACCAGTCCGACAAGAACCACGGCATGGTCCCGGTGAAGGACGTCGTCGGACGCGCCGTCGTCGTCGCGTGGCCGGTCAACCGCTGGGCGACCCTGCCGGTCCCGGACACCTTCGACCAGCCCGGGCTGAACGCCCAGCCGGCCGCAGCCGGTCTGACGGTCGCGCCGCAGGGGCTCGCGCTCCTCGGGGTCGTGCCGGTGGTGCTCTGGCGTCGCCGGAAGCCGTGATCCCGGCCATGGGCTGACCCCGGCCGGTACCCCCGGGTAGGGTGCGGACCCATGGGTGGCGAGAGCATGACGCACACGGCCCCGCGCAGCGGCGGCCCGGGCACGGGCCCGGTGGGCAGCCGGACCGGACAGCGACTGTCCGGGCTGGCCGTCGCACTGGGCCTCGTGCTGTTTCTCGGCGGTTTCGCCTGGGGAGCGGTGGTCTACCGGCCGTACACCGTGCCCACCAGTTCGATGACACCGACGATCGACGCGGGCGACCGGATCCTGGCGCAGCGCGTCGACGGCGCCGAGGTGCGCCGCGGTGACGTCGTCGTCTTCAAGGACGCGACCTGGGCCAACGCGCCGATGGTCAAGCGCGTGGTCGCCGTCGGCGGCGACACGGTCTCCTGCTGCCAGGACGGCAAGCTGAAGGTCAACGGCAAGGAGATCGACGAAACGTACCTGCCCAAGGGAACACCGGCCGAGATGAGCAATTTCCCGACCGTGACCGTCCCCAAGGGCCGTCTCTTCCTGCTCGGCGACGAGCGGGGCAACTCGGTTGACTCCACGGCCCACCTCACCGACGCCGCCAGCGGCACGGTGGCGCGCTCCGCCGTGGACGCCCGCGTCGACTCCGTCGTGTGGCCCATGAAGGGCATGCTGGAGCGCCCCACCGGCTTCGAGCCGCTCAACACCCTGTCCTCGCCCGGACCGCTGCGGACGATCGTCGTCCTCGTGATCGCCGGCGCCGTGCTCGTCCTGGGCGGAGGCGCCTACGGGCCCATCGCCAAGCGTGCTGGTGCCTCCCGGGCCCGTCGGGAGAACGCGGAGCCCGCGGGTGCCCGCTGAGGCCGTGGGAGCGGGCCAGGACACCTACGCGGGCGGCTTGCGCAGGGTCGCCCGGGTCGTGCTGCTTGACCCACGGGACCGCATCCTGCTGCTGCACGGGCACGAGCCGGACGACCCGGCCGACGACTGGTGGTTCACCCCCGGAGGCGGGGTGGAGGGCGAGGAGACCCGTGAACAGGCCGCCCTGCGGGAACTCGCCGAGGAGACGGGCATCACCGACGTCGAACTCGGCCCGGTGCTGTGGCGGCGCAGGTGCTCCTTCCCGTTCGCGGGCCGCCGCTGGAACCAGGACGAGTGGTACTACCTGGCCCGCACCGACCGCACGGCGGTGGCCGCCACCGCACTGACCGAACTGGAACGGCGCAGCGTCGCCGGAGCGCGCTGGTGGACGTGTCCGGAACTGAGCCGGGCACATGAGACGGTGTATCCGACCAGACTCGCCGGGCTGCTGCGCACGCTGCTCGACGAGGGTCCCCCGGCCAGGCCTGTGATCCTTGACCCGGAAATCGTCTAGGGGCTCACGGGACTGGCGCACAATGGGGGGATCGCACGGCTGAAGGGGAACATGCCATGAGCGCCGAGGACCTCGAGAAGTACGAGACCGAGATGGAGCTGAAGCTCTACCGGGAGTACCGCGATGTCGTCGGTCTGTTCAAATACGTGATCGAGACCGAGCGGCGTTTCTACCTGACCAATGACTACGAGATGCAGGTGCATTCGGTCCAGGGCGAGGTGTTCTTCGAGGTGTCCATGGCCGACGCCTGGGTCTGGGACATGTACCGGCCGGCGCGGTTCGTGAAGCAGGTGCGCGTCCTCACGTTCAAGGACGTGAACATCGAGGAGCTGAACAAGAGCGACCTGGAGCTGCCGAGCGGCTGAGGTTCCTCGTGTGGGTGACGGAGTTGTCCACAGTCCCTGAGCCGTCCACCAAGATCCATTTCGTGGTGGCGGCTGCGTGATCGTTGGCGCCGGAGGTGGTGCCGACATGACCGCACATCTGGCACGCAGTGCCATGGGCAAGTACGGGGAGAGTCTGGCCGCACGGCGGCTGGTGGAGGCCGGTCTGACGGTCCTGGAGCGCAACTGGCGCTCCGGCCGGACCGGCGAGATCGACATCGTGGCCCGGGACGGGGACGTCCTGGTGGTCTGCGAGGTGAAGACCCGCAGGGAAGGTCCCTTCCAGCATCCGATGGCGGCCGTGACCCCGCAGAAGGCGGAGCGGCTGCGGGGCCTGGCCGAGCGCTGGATCCAGACACACGGCGGCGCACCGCCCGGCGGCGTCCGCATCGACCTGATCGGCGTCCTGCTGCCCGCGCGCGGCGCCGCCTTGGTCGAGCATGTGCGGGGGGTGGCCTGAATGGCATTCGCCCGTGCGTGTTCGGTGGCGCTGGTGGGCGTCGAAGGCGTGGTCGTCGAGGTCCAGGCCGATCTAGAACCCGGCGTCGCCGCGTTCACGCTGGTGGGGCTGCCCGACAAGAGCCTCACGGAGAGCCGGGACCGGGTGCGCGCCGCGGTCGTCAACTCGGGCGCGGCCTGGCCCCAGAAGAAACTCACGGTCGGCCTGAGCCCGGCCTCGGTGCCCAAGTCGGGCAGCGGCTTCGACCTGGCCGTCGCGGCGGCGGTGCTCGGCGCGGCGGAACGCATCGACCCGAGGGTCCTGGCCGACATCGTGATGATCGGCGAACTGGGACTGGACGGACGCGTGCGACCCGTGCGGGGGGTGCTGCCGGCGGTGCTGGCGGCGGCGGATGCGGGGTATGAGCAGGTGGTGGTGCCGGAGTGTGCGGTACCCGAGGCTTCCCTGGTGCCGGGTGTGTCGGTGCTCGGCGTCCGCAGTCTGCGCCAGCTCATCGCGGTGCTCACCGACGAGCCGGTGCCCGAGGAGGAGCCCGTGTCCGGGGAGATCCGTCCGGACCCCTTCCTGGCGGGTCTGGCCCTTCCGGGCACCGGACTGGGGGCCGTGACCAGTGACCACACCCCTGACCTGGCCGACGTGGCCGGACAGCACATGGCCAGGGCGGCGCTGGAGGTGGCGGCGGCAGGCCGGCACCACGTCTTCTTCAAGGGGCCTCCGGGCGCGGGTAAGACCATGCTGGCCGAGCGGCTGCCGGGACTGCTGCCCGAGCTGAGCCGAAAGGAGTCCCTGGAGGTCACGGCCGTTCACTCCGTGGCCGGGGTCCTGCCGCCGGGCCAGCCGCTGGTCGACAGGCCGTCGTACTGCGCTCCCCACCACTCGGCCACCATGGCCTCGCTGGTCGGCGGCGGGAACGGGCTCCCCAGGCCCGGAGCGGTCTCTCTCGCCCACCACGGTGTGTTGTTTCTCGACGAGGCCGCCGAGTTCCACAGCAGTGTGCTGGACGCCCTGCGTCAGCCGCTGGAATCGGGCCATGTCGTGATCGCTCGTGCTGCCGGCATGCTGCGGATGCCGGCGAGGTTCCTCATGGTCCTCGCCGCCAACCCCTGCCCCTGCGGGCGGCACGGTATGGGCGACGACATCTGCGAGTGCCGGCCCTCCACCATCAAGCGATACCGAGCACGCCTGTCCGGCCCCCTGATGGATCGCGTCGACCTGCGCGTGACCGTCGAACCGGTCACCAGGGCGGAACTGCTGCAACTTCACACGGGTGCGGAAACCTCGGCGACCGTGGCCGAACGCGTCAAGACGGCGCGTGAACGCGCTGCACGACGCTACGAGGGGACGCCCTGGCGGACCAACAGCGAGGTGCCCGGACACGAACTCCGGACCCGATGGCATGTCCAGGCCGGGGCTCTGGCCAAAGCCGAACAGGACCTGGACCGGGGTCTGCTGACCGCACGGGGGCTGGACCGGGTGCTCCGCGTCGCCTGGACGCTGGCCGACCTGGGCGGGCGCGACAGGCCGTCGTCCAACGATGTGAACTGGGCGCTGGAACTGCGCACCGGTGTACGTCGAGGAGCCGTGCTGGAAGGGCTCCGCACATGACGGACGAGAAACTGCTCGCCCGCATCCTGCTCACCCGCGTCATCGAGCCCGGGGACGAGGTCGGTGGGCGGTGGGTGCGGGAGTTCGGGGTCGGGGGAGTGGTGCGGCGGTTGCAGGAGGGCGGGGCCGCTCTGCCGGGGGTGAGCGGGAAGCGGTGGGCCGGACTGGTGGCCAGAGCCGAGGCCGCCCGGCCCCGGCAGGACCTCGCCGCAGCCCGGGACGCCGGCGTGCGGTTCGTGGCTCCGGGGGACGCAGAGTGGCCGGCGCAGCTCGACGACCTCGGGGACGCCCGGCCCCTGGGCCTGTGGGTGCGCGGACGGCCCAGTCTGCGGATGTGGGCGCTGAAGTCGGTCGCCGTCGTCGGCGCCCGGGCCTGCACCGAGTACGGAGCCCACATGGCCGCCACCCTCGCCGCCGGGCTGGCCGAGCAGGGCTGGGTCGTGGTCTCGGGCGGCGCCTACGGAGTCGACGGTGCCGCCCACCGCGGAGCCCTCGGAGCCGGCGGCGCCACCGTCGCCGTCCTCGCCTGCGGCGTCGACCGTCCCTACCCCCGCGGCCACACCCAGCTGATCGGCCGGATCGCCGAACAGGGCCTGGTGCTCGGGGAGTTGCCACCTGGCGAGCACCCCACACCGAGCCGGTTCATCCTGCGGAACAGAGTGATCGCCGCGCTCACCCGCGGCACGGTGGTCGTGGAGGCGGCCCACCGCAGCGGCTCCCTGGTCACCGCGCGGGCTGCACAGCGCCTCGGCCGGCACACCATGGGCGTACCGGGCCCGGCCACCAGCGCCCTCTCCGCCGGAGTGCACGATCTGCTGCGCGGCGAGGCCGTCCTGGTCTCGGACGTCGCGGACGTGGTGGAACTGGTCGGTGACATCGGCGAGCTGGGCCCTGACCGCCGAGGCCCCGTCCTGCCCCGGGACCTGCTGGAACCGGTCGCCCGCCAGGTCCTCGACGCCCTGCCGGGACGCGGCACCGCCGGGCCCGGCGAGATCGCGCGCGCCGCACAGACCGCACCGGACGACGCGCTCGCGAGACTGTACGAACTCCGAGCACTCGGTTACGTCGAACGACACGGCGACGGCTGGAAGTTGACACGCCAGGCGGTGATGTCGGTCCGCGACGCCCGCGGACCGTGCTGACGGTGTGTGTTCGGCCGTCCGGGGGAACCTCGACATCCCTTGGAAATGCGCCCAGTTGAGGCCCTCCGGCGATCACAGCGAGCGACCGGGCCTCCCCGACGGGACGTCGTGAGGAACGTATCTGCGCCCGCCCCGGCCTCCGCCCTTCGCGCACCGCGACACCACAGTCACGCTACGCTCACGACGATCCCGACACGGACAGGCAACTCGACATCACACAGACAGCTCACCCTGGCAGCACCACTCCGCAGCAGAACGGCACAAGGCGACGAATGCCCCAGCACACCTCCGGGTCCGACCGGGCGGCGATCCCCCCAGCCGCCCGTGACGGTGGCAGCGTGCGACCGCCCGCTCCCTCCACGCTCGACGAGCTGTGGCGGTCGTACAAGGCGACGGGGGACGAACGGCTGCGGGAGCAACTGATCCTGCACTACTCGCCGCTCGTGAAGTACGTGGCGGGACGGGTCAGCGTGGGCCTGCCGCCCAACGTGGAGCAGGCGGACTTCGTCTCGTCCGGGGTGTTCGGGCTGATCGACGCGATCGAGAAGTTCGACCTCGACCGGGAGATCAAGTTCGAGACCTACGCGATCACCCGGATCCGCGGCGCGATGATCGACGAGCTGCGGGCCCTGGACTGGATCCCCCGCTCGGTGCGGCAGAAGGCGCGCAACGTGGAGCGGGCGTACGCCACGCTGGAGGCGCGGCTGCGGCGGACGCCGACGGAGGGCGAGGTGGCCTCCGAGATGGGCATCGCCGTCGAGGAACTCCACGGGGTGTTCAGCCAGTTGTCGCTGGCCAACGTGGTGGCCCTGGAGGAGCTGCTGCACGGGAGCGGTGACGGCGGTGACGGGCTCAGCGTCATGGACACGCTGGAGGACACCGCCGCCGACAACCCGGTCGAGGTCGCCGAGGACCGGGAACTGCGGAGGTTCCTGGCGCGGGCGATCAACACCCTGCCCGACCGGGAGAAGACCGTGGTCACGCTGTACTACTTCGAGGGCCTCACCCTGGCCGAGATCGGGAACGTACTGGGGGTCACCGAGAGCCGGGTCAGCCAGATCCACACCAAGTCGGTGCTGCAGCTGAGAGCGAAACTGGCGAGCTTCGGCCGCTGACCTGGCCGGATGCCCCCGGGTCGGCGGCAACCACTCCCGTCCGGCGGGACGCGTCCGTACAGTGTTGACGTGCCAAGGATTCGAGCGGCCTCCGTGGCCGAGCACCGGTCGATGCAGCGAGCCGCCCTGCTGGACGCGGCTCGTTCCTTGTTGTCCGAGGGCGGTACGGAGGCGCTGACCTTCCCGGCCCTCGCCGAGCGGACGGGCCTGGCGCGTTCGTCCGTCTACGAGTACTTCCGGTCACGGGCGGCCGTGGTCGAGGAGCTGTGCGAGGTCGACTTCCCGGTCTGGGCGGCCGACGTGTCGGCGGCGATGGAGCGGGCGGAGACGGCCGAGGCCAAGGTCGAGGCGTATGTGCGGCAGCAGTTGGAGCTGGTCGGGGACCGGCGGCACCGGGCCGTGGTCGCGATCTCCGCGAGCGAGCTCGACGCTGGGGCCCGGGAGAAGATCCGGGCGGCGCACGGCGGGCTGGTCGCGATGATCGTCGAGGCGCTGGGCGAGCTGGGGCACGAGCAGCCCCGGCTGGCGGCGATGCTGCTGCAGGGCGTCGTGGACGCGGCCGTGCGGAGGATCGAGCTGGGGGCGGCGGAGGAACCGGCGGTTGTCGCGGAGGCGGCTGTGGGGATGGCGCTGCGGGGTGTGCGGGGCTGAGGGCGCGGGTGCCCGGCGGTGCGGGGTGCCGCTGCGCCCACCCTCCCCCCGGCTCGCGACGTCGTTCGAGCAGGGGGGCACCGTCGCCCCAGGCAGCACGACTGCCCGAAGCCGGGGCGGGACGACGGCCCGTAGTCGGTCAGTACACCGGCAGCAGTCGGGACGGGACGACGGCCCGTAGTCGGTCAGTACACCGGCAGCAGTCGGGACGGGCCCCGGCTGAGCAGCCACGGGGGCAGAAGTGACAGCGGGTTCAGGTAGGTCTCCCCACGGCGCAGACCCCAGTGCACGCACGCAGCCGTGCAGTGCGAGCCGGTCGCGTCCACCGTGCCGATCACCTCGCCCGGTGCCACTTCGTCGCCCTTCTCCACCGACGCCGTCACCGGCTCGTAGGTCGTGCGCAGGGGTGGGTCGCCGGTGCCGGTGAGGTCCACCGCGAGCACGCCCTTTCCGGCCACCCGGCCCGCGAACGACACCGTGCCGGCCGCGACCGCCCGCACCGGCGTTCCCGGAGCCGCCGCCAGGTCCACGCCCCGGTGGCCCCGGCCGTAGACCGTCGCCGGGGGCTCCCAGCCGCGCAGGACCGGGGGACGCAGGCCGACGGGCCACGCGCGGCCGAGCGCCGGCACGGTGTCGTCCGCGAGCGGGGCACCCGCCGCGAGCAGCCGCGGGGGCGGAGCCAGGAGGGCCCACGCGGTGAGGAGCAGCAGCACGATCAGACGCGTACAGACGCGGACACATCGGTTCACTCGCATGGGGAAAGCGTCCCGGAATGTGACCCCACGGAGTCGCCGGTTGTGGATCATCCGTCGGTTGTGGACAACGGCGTCACCCGGCACCCCGCGGGTCCCGTACACTTCTGGTGGCGACCCGAGCCGTCGGGTCGACTTCGCACGCCCCGACACGAACCCCGGCAACGGGCCCGTGTCAGCGCCCCTCGGTCCCTCGTGGAACGGCGCGCAGTGGGCGTCAGGCGCGGAAGCCGTCCGGCATCCGCGGCACAACCGAGAAATTCAAGGAGATACGGCCATGGCCGTCGTCACGATGCGGGAGCTGCTGGAGAGCGGCGTCCACTTCGGTCACCAGACCCGTCGTTGGAACCCGAAGATGAAGCGCTTCATCTTCACGGAGCGCAACGGCATCTACATCATCGACCTGCTCCAGTCGCTGTCGTACATCGACCGCGCCTACGAGTTCGTCAAGGAGACCGTCGCCCACGGCGGCACGGTCATGTTCGTCGGCACGAAGAAGCAGGCGCAGGAGGCCATCGCCGAGCAGGCCACCCGCGTCGGCATGCCCTACGTCAACCAGCGCTGGCTGGGCGGCATGCTCACCAACTTCTCGACCGTCTACAAGCGTCTGCAGCGCCTCAAGGAGCTCGAGCAGATCGACTTCGAGGACGTCGCCGCGTCCGGTCTGACCAAGAAGGAGCTTCTCGTGCTCTCGCGCGAGAAGGCCAAGCTGGAGAAGACCCTCGGCGGTATCCGCGAGATGCAGAAGGTGCCCAGCGCCGTCTGGATCGTGGACACCAAGAAGGAGCACATCGCCGTTGGTGAGGCCCGGAAGCTGAACATCCCGGTCGTCGCGATCCTCGACACCAACTGCGACCCCGACGAGGTCGACTACAAGATCCCGGGCAACGACGACGCGATCCGCTCCGTCACCCTGCTCACCCGCGTCATCGCCGACGCCGTCGCCGAGGGCCTCATCGCCCGCAGCGGTGTCGCCACCGAGGGCAAGGGCGAGAAGGCCGCGGGCGAGCCGCTGGCCGAGTGGGAGCGCGACCTGCTCGAGGGCGAGAAGAAGGCCGACGAGGCCGCGCCCGCCGCCGAGGCCGCTCCGGCCGAGGCCCCCGCCGCCGAGGCCGAGAAGCCGGCCGAGGGCGACAAGCCGGCCGAGGCCGAGCAGGCCTGACCCGTCAGTCCCGTGGTGACGGCGGGAGCGGTACTGCTTGCACCAGCGCCCTCGGCGCGGTGAAGTCCGCTCCCGCCGTTCACCCGTAGGTCAGCGGAGGGACAGCGCGCTCCTGCTCCATGGAGCGCATCCGCAGATCTTCGATCTTCCAGACTTCGAGAGAGATTCACAGACTCATGGCGAACTACACCGCCGCCGACGTCAAGAAGCTCCGTGAGCTCACGGGCGCCGGCATGATGGACTGCAAGAAGGCGCTGGACGAGGCCGAGGGCAACGTCGAGAAGGCCGTCGAGGCGCTCCGCATCAAGGGCCAGAAGGGCGTCGCCAAGCGCGAGGGCCGCTCCGCCGAGAACGGCGCCGTGGTCTCGATCATCGCCGACGACAACTCCTCCGGCGTCATCGTCGAGCTGAAGTGCGAGACGGACTTCGTCGCCAAGGGCGAGAAGTTCCAGGCCGTCGCCAACCAGATCGCGCAGCACGTCGCCAAGACCTCCCCGGCCGACCTCGACGCCCTGCTCGCCTCCGAGATCGAGGCCGGCAAGACCGTCCAGGCGTTCGTCGACGAGGCCAACGCCAACCTGGGCGAGAAGATCGTCCTGGATCGCTTCGCGCAGTTCGCCGACGGCTACGTGACGGCGTACATGCACCGCACGATGCCCGACCTGCCCCCGCAGATCGGTGTCCTCGTCGAGCTGGACAAGCCGAACGCGGAGATCGCCAAGGGTGTCGCCCAGCACATCGCCGCCTTCGCGCCGAAGTACCTCTCCAAGGAGGACGTGCCGGCCGAGGTCGTCGAGTCCGAGCGCCGCGTCGCCGAGGAGACCACCCGCGCCGAGGGCAAGCCCGAGGCCGCCCTGCCGAAGATCGTCGAGGGTCGCCTCAACGGCTTCTTCAAGGACGCCACGCTGCTCGGCCAGCCGTACGCGCTCGACAACAAGAAGTCCGTCCAGAAGATCCTGGACGAGGCCGGTGTCACCCTGAAGCGCTTCACGCGCATCAAGGTCGGCATCTGAGTCCGTACCGCGCTCGACGCCCGACCCCGATAGGGTCGACAGCAGTCGTCCGCGTACGCCGTCACACCAGTGGCGGACGACAGCAGATCTGACGAGGAGGCCATTGCCGTATGGGATGCGAAACACGCCCCACCGGCAATGGCCTTCTTGGTATGTGCAACACGTGAAAGAGGCGGGATCCCCCATGACCACCAAGGCCCAGAAGAGCGACGACGGCAAAGTGAGCGGCCGGTTTCTGCTGAAGCTGTCCGGAGAGGCCTTCTCCGGTGGCGGCGGCCTGGGCGTCGACCCCGACGTGGTGCACAAGATCGCCCGCGAGATCGCGGCCGTCGTGCGCGACGGCGCCCAGATCGCGGTCGTCATCGGCGGCGGCAACTTCTTCCGCGGTGCCGAACTCCAGCAGCGCGGCATGGACCGGGCCCGCTCCGACTACATGGGCATGCTCGGCACGGTCATGAACTGCCTCGCCCTCCAGGACTTCCTGGAGAAGGTGGGGGTGGACTGCCGCGTGCAGACCGCCATCACCATGGGCCAGGTCGCCGAGCCGTACATCCCGCTGCGCGCCGTACGGCACCTGGAGAAGGGCCGCGTGGTCATCTTCGGTGCCGGCATGGGCATGCCGTACTTCTCCACCGACACCACCGCCGCGCAGCGCGCCCTGGAGATCGACGCCGAGGCGCTGCTGATGGGCAAGAACGGCGTGGACGGGGTGTACGACTCCGACCCCAAGACCAACCCGGACGCCGTGAAGTTCGACCACCTCGGCTACGGCGAGGTGATCACGCGCGACCTGAAGGTCGCCGACGCCACGGCCGTGACCCTGTGCCGCGACAACAAGCTCCCGATCGTGGTCTTCGAGCTGCTGGCGGAGGGCAACATCGGGCGCGCCGTCAAGGGTGAGAAGATCGGCACGCTGGTGGGGGACCCCGGCAGTCGGGACTGAGACCCCAGAACAACCCCGTCCGGGGGACGGACGGGACGGAGCCGGGCCGGGGGATGGACAATGTCCCGCCGGTCGGGAACCGTGCAGGAAGAAGACGCGACGCAGCCGGCCGCCGCCCACATGGAACCGCAGCCGGGCCTACTCACACGCAGGAGCAAGTGGTGATCGAAGAGACCCTCCTCGAGGCCGAGGAGAAGATGGAGAAGGCCGTCGTGGTCGCCAAGGAGGACTTCGCCGCGATCCGCACCGGCCGTGCGCACCCGGCGATGTTCAACAAGATCGTGGCCGAGTACTACGGCGCGCCGACGCCGATCAACCAGCTGGCCTCGTTCTCCGTGCCCGAGCCGCGCATGGCCGTGGTGACCCCGTTCGACAAGAGCGCGCTGCGCAACATCGAGCAGGCGATCCGTGACTCCGACCTGGGCGTCAACCCGAGCAACGACGGCAACATCATCCGGGTGGTGTTCCCCGAGCTGACCGAGGAGCGCCGCCGCGAGTACATCAAGGTGGCCAAGGGCAAGGGCGAGGATGCGAAGATCTCGATCCGCTCCGTGCGCCGCAAGGCCAAGGAAGCCATCGACAAGCTGATCAAGGACGGCGAGGTCGGCGAGGACGAGGGCCGCCGTGCGGAGAAGGAGCTCGACGACACCACGTCGAAGTACGTCGCGCAGGTGGACGAGCTCCTGAAGCACAAGGAAGCGGAGCTGCTCGAGGTCTGATGAACGACTCTTCCTGGGGGGCGCCGCCACAGGCCGGGTACTGGGGGCCCAGCGACCAAGGGCATGGTCACGGGCACGTCCAGGGCACGGGCCAGGGGCACGTCCAAGGGGCCGCTCCGGCGGGTCCCGCATACGATGCGTATGAAGCGCCTCAGACTCGCCCCATGCCCATCGTGCCCGACGTGACCGAATTCGGCGGAAACCAGGATGACGACCGGGGGGTTGCTCGGCTGAGTGGCACCCCGGTCCGAAACGACACGAACCCGGAGCCCATGCCCGACGCCTCGCAGCCGGCACCCAAGCCGCCGAAGAAGAGCGCGGGCCGCGACCTGAGCGCCGCGATAGGGGTCGGTGTCGGGCTCGGTGCGGTGATCGTCGCGTCGCTGTTCGTCGTCAAGGCCGTGTTCGTCGGCGTCGTCGCGGTGGCCGTGGTGGTGGGCCTGTGGGAGCTGACGAAGCGGCTGGAGGAACGCAAGGGCATCCGGGCGCCGCTCGTACCGCTCGCGCTCGGTGGTGCCGCGATGGTCGTCACCGGGTACGTCCGGGGCGCCGAGGGTGCGTGGGTGGCGATGGCGCTCACGGCACTGGCCGTGCTCGTCTGGCGCATGACCGAACCGCCCGAGGAGTACCTCAGGGACGTCACGGCCGGCGTCTTCGCGGCGTTCTACGTGCCGTTCCTGGCGACCTTCGTCGCGATGATGCTGACCGCGGACGACGGGCCGCAGCGGGTGCTCACCTTCCTGCTGCTGACGGTCGTCAGCGACACCGGGGCGTACGCCGTCGGCTGGCGGTTCGGCCGGCACAAGCTCGCCCCGCGCATCAGCCCCGGCAAGACCCGGGAGGGTCTGCTCGGCGCGGTGTCCTTCGCCATGGTCGCGGGGGCGCTGTGCATGCAGTTCCTCATCGACGACGGTGCCTGGTGGCAGGGGCTGGTGCTGGGTCTCGCGGTCGCCGTCACCGCCACGCTCGGCGATCTCGGCGAGTCCATGATCAAGCGGGACCTCGGCATCAAGGACATGGGCACGCTGCTGCCGGGACACGGCGGCATCATGGACCGGCTCGACTCGCTGCTGCCCACGGCTCCGGTGGTGTGGCTGCTGCTCGTGCTGTTCGTCGGCTCCGGCTGAGACGACCGGCTTCGCCGGAGAGCCCCTGCCCGACCGGGCGGGGGCTCTCTGCCGTCTCGAGGAGACCATGGGGGACCAAAGTGGGACGATGCAGATGTACCTCCCAAAGGAGGCCATCATGGCCATCATCCGAGAGAGCATCGACGTCGATCGCCGTCCCGAGGAGGTCTACCAGTACGTCATGGACGCCGGCCACATGCCGGAGTGGCAGCTGAGCGCGGTGTCCGCGGAGCGCCTGGACGAGGGGCCCGTCGGCATCGGCAGCAAGGTCAGGGTGACCCGGCACGTCGGCCGCCGGGTCATGCCGATGACCATGGAGGTCACCGAGTACGACCCGCCGCACAGCTGGGGCATGCGCGGTGTCGACGGCCCGGTCCGGGCGCAGGTGCACGGCGAGGTCGAGCCCTACGACGAGGGGCGCCGCTCGCACGTCACGATCGACATCGACTTCGAAGGCCACGGCATGGGGAAGGTCCTGGTCCCGCTGGTCGTACGCCCCCAGGTCCGCAAGGAACTCCCACGCAACGAGCAGCTCCTCAAGGACCGCTTGGAGCACACGGCCGGGTAGGGGCTTGGGTCCCCCAGTGGCTCGGCTCAGCGCCGCCGGGGGAACTTCCAGCCGTTCTGCCGCAGCTTGAACAGGACGAACACCCCGCAGAGGGCCCACACCCCGAGGAAGGCCCACTTGAACCACGGGGGGCCTTGCCACTTCTCTGCGAGCTGCACCGGGGCCGAATGGGCCGCGTAGGCCGCGTGGGCCGCGTAGAAGGAGGTCATGGCCCGCGCGTGCCCTGCTCCCTGGGGGGAACACGCGGTTCCGCAGGCCGGGGCCCGGCCCTGGTGCGACTGCTAGACGAGTAGTTCCGATGTGGCTCAGTGGTCGTAGGCGATCAGTGAGCGGGTGGTAGGTGCCCCGATGGCGCGG
>NZ_JAKEIO010000047.1 GCF_021474405.1 [Streptosporangium] indianense | reverse complement strand
GCTCGGGGCCGACCGGGGCGGGGGCGAAGGGCTGTGCCGACGGCTCGCGGCTGACTGAGCCGGATGCAGGGGCCAGTGGTGATTCTGATGCCGGTGCGGGCGCGGCGGCCGCTACGGGCGCTGCGGCTGCCGCTGCGCCTCTGCCTGCGGCCGGGGCTGGGGCTTGGGCTTGAGCTGCGACTCGGCCTGCGGGTGGCGCTGCGACTGGGTCCGCGATCGGCGCTGCGATGCGGCCCGCCGCTGCGGCTGCGTCCGCGCCTCGGCCTGACGCTGGGGCTGGGGCTTGGGCTGCGCCTCGGCCTGCCGCCGCCGCTGGGGCTTGGGCTGCGGCTGGGTCCCCGGTCGGCCCTGCGATGCGGCCCGCCGCTGTGGCTGAGTCTGCGCCTCGGCCCGCCGCCGGGGCTGCGACTCGGCCTGCCGCCGGGGCTGCGACTCGGCCTGCCGCCGCCGGGGCGTGGGCTGCGGGTGGGGCCTCTGCCGGGTGCCATGCCGTCGGGGGCGCCCCCCGCCCGCGCCGGTCCACGTAGGCCATCCGTGCCCGCAGTTCCGCGCATCGCGCGCCGGCCCGTTCGTAATCGTCCTGGGCCCAGGCCAGGTCCAGACGCAGGGCGTCCGCCTGTTCGCGGGTCGTGGCCGAGGTCAGGTGGCGGGCGAGCGCGGCCTGGCGTTCGGCGGCGTACCGCTGTTCGCGGAGCATGACGTCGAGACGGTCATCGAGTGCCTCGCGCCCCCCGGGCCGGGTGTCGTACGCGGCGAGCGCGGCGGCGTGCAGGGCGCGGGCCCGGTCCGTCTCCGGGCCGGCTCCCCCGGGGCCGTACTGCCCGGCGAGGTCCTGCAGCAGGGCCTCGACCACGTCCCAGGGCGGCATCTCGCGGCCCTCCAGGCAGGCCCGCATGCCGTCCGGGTCGCGCCGCCAGAACACGGCGCACCAGCCGCCGGAGGGGTCGAGGCGCGCCAGCAGACCGTTCAGGTAGGTCGTGAACTCCCCGATCTCAGCCGGGAGTTGGTCCGCCGCCATCGCTCAACTCCCGTGAGACCGGAGCACTCCGCCCCGTAGGCAACACGAGTCGTGTTACGGGAGTGCTACGGGGAGTTTTCACGCGCGGCGCAAGAGCCTCAGAGGGCCACCGGCACGCACTGCCCGGCCAGTTCGTCCATGGACAGCCCGAGGACTCCGGCCAGCGCGGCCACCGTGAAGAAGGCCGGGGTCGGGGCCCGCCCGGTCTCGATCTTCCGGAGGGTCTCCGCGGAGATGCCCGCGTTCGCCGCGATCTCCGTCATGCTCCGGCCACCACGCGCCTCGCGCAGCAGCCGGCCGAGCCGCTCGCCGCGTTCGCGCTCTTCGGGGGTGAGGGGGTGCGCACCATGCCCCCATTCTAATACCGGTATAGTAATTGGCATGGTGGAGCTGAAGACAGACACTTCTATCGACGCGATGCACGAGGCGGGCCAGGTCGTCGCCCGGGCCCTGACGGCCGTACGGAAGGCCGCCGGCGTGGGCGTCTCCCTGCTGGAGCTCGACGAGGTGGCACACGGCGTGCTGCGCGAGGCGGGCGCGTCCTCACCCTTCCTGGGATACCGGCCGTCCTTCGCGCCCACCCCCTTCCCCGCCGTCCTCTGCGTCTCGGTGAACGACGCGATCGTGCACGGGATCCCGGGCCGCTACCGCCTGCGCGACGGCGACCTGGTCTCCATCGACTTCGGCGCCGAACTGGGCGGTTGGGTCGGCGACTCGGCGCTCAGCTTCGTCGTGGGCACGCCGCGCGCGGCGGACCTCCGGCTGATCGAGACCGCCGAGCGGGCCCTCGCGGCCGGCATCGGGGCCGCCGTCGTGGGCAACCGCATCGGCGACATCGCCCACGCGATCGGCACGGTCTGCCGAGGGGCCGGCTACGGCATCCCCGACGGCTTCGGCGGGCACGGCATCGGCCGCCGTATGCACGAGGATCCCGGGGTGCCGAACGAGGGCCGGCCGGGGCGCGGCATGCGGCTGCGGCACGGCATGGTGCTGGCGATCGAGCCCATGGTCATCGAGGGCGGCACGGACGGCTACCACGCGGCGCCCGACGGCTGGACCCTGAAGACGAACGACGGCACCCGGGCGGCTCACGCAGAGCACACGGTGGCGATCACGGACGCGGGGCCGAGGATCCTGACCGCACGCGGACACGCGCCGGAATGATCCGGATACATCCCGAAGGTGCCCCTCGCCGACGATCGTGCGAAGGTGTTCTACGAGCGCGCCCCAGGTGTAACCGGCCGCCACCCGGGTTACCCGACCCCGGCACGTCGACAAGCGAGGGCGTCCCCCGCCCGCGCGCCGGGGACGCCGGGAACGGAAGGCCCATGAGCAGCGGCTTCACCAGCCCGGAGGGCTACGGCTCGGATCCCTTCGGAGAATTCCTCGCACGCTTCTTCGGCGGACCGCGTCCCGGTCCCCGGCAGGTCGATCTCGGGCGGCTGCTCAGCCAGCCAGCCCGGGAACTCGTCCGCGGCGCGGCCCAGTACGCCGCCGAGCACGGCAGCCGGGACCTCGACACGCAGCATCTGCTACGGGCGGCGCTCGCCACCGAGCCCACCCGCACCCTGCTCAGCAAGGCCGGTGCGAACCCCGACTCGTTGGCGTCGCAGATCGACGACCGGTCGGGGCCGGTCCAGCACAGCCGGGAGGACGCCCCGCCGCCGACCGCGCTGTCCCTCACCCCGGCCGCCAAGCGCGCGCTGCTGGACGCGCACGACATGGCCCGGGCCCGCGGCTACGGCTACATCGGCCCGGAGCACGTCCTGAGCGCCCTGGCCTCCAATCCCGACTCGGCCGCCGGGCACATCCTGAACGCGGCCCGCTTCGCCCCCTCGGAGCCGCCCGAGGCGCCCGAGGTCCCGCAGTCCGAGCGCCCGCGCCCGACGAACACACCGACCCTCGACAAGTACGGCCGCGACCTCACCGAGCTGGCCCGCCAAGGCCGGATCGACCCGGTGATCGGCCGGGACCAGGAGATCGAGCAGACCGTCGAGGTCCTGTCCCGGCGCGGCAAGAACAACCCGGTGCTGATCGGTGACGCGGGCGTCGGCAAGACGGCCATCGTGGAGGGGCTCGCGCAGCGCATCTCCGAGGCGGACGTGCCCGATGTCCTGATCGGGCGCCGCGTGGTCGCCCTGGACCTCACGGGCGTGGTCGCCGGCACCCGCTACCGGGGTGACTTCGAGGAGCGGATGAACAACATCGTGGGCGAGATCCGCGCCCACTCCGACCAGCTGATCATCTTCATCGACGAGCTGCACACGGTCGTGGGCGCCGGTTCCGGTGGCGGCGACGGCAGCTCGATGGACGCCGGCAACATCCTCAAGCCCGCCCTCGCCCGGGGCGAGCTGCACATCGTGGGCGCCACGACGCTGGAGGAGTACCGCCGGATCGAGAAGGACGCGGCCCTGGCCCGCCGCTTCCAGCCGATCATGGTGCCGGAGCCGACCGCCGCGGACGCCATCGAGATCCTGCGCGGCCTCCAGGACCGCTACGAGGCCCACCACCAGGTCCGTTACACCGACGAGGCGCTGGTGGCGGCCGTGGAACTGTCGGACCGCTACCTCACCGACCGCCGCCTGCCCGACAAGGCGATCGACCTCATCGACCAGGCCGGTGCCCGGGTGCGGCTGCGGGCCCGGACCAAGGGCACGGATGTACGGTCCATGGAGCGGGAGCTGGAGCAGCTGACCCGGGACAAGGACCAGGCCGTGGCCGACGAGCAGTACGAGCAGGCCACCCAGCTGCGCGACCGGATCATGGAGCTGAAGCAGCGGATCACCGAGGCCGGCGGCGACAGCGAGGTCGACGAGGGCCAGGACCTGGTGGTCGGGGCCGAGTCGATCGCCGAGGTGGTGTCCCGGCAGACCGGCATCCCGGTCAGCAGTCTCACCCAGGAGGAGAAGGACCGCCTGCTGGGCCTCGAGGAGCATCTGCACCAGCGGGTGATCGGCCAGGACGAGGCCGTGCGGGTCGTCTCCGACGCGGTGCTGCGCTCGCGTGCCGGCCTCGCGGCCCCCGACCGCCCGATCGGCAGCTTCCTCTTCCTCGGCCCGACGGGCGTGGGCAAGACCGAACTGGCCCGGGCGCTCGCCGAGGCCCTGTTCGGCAGCGAGGACCGCATGGTCCGGCTCGACATGAGCGAGTACCAGGAGCGCCACACCGTCAGCCGGCTGATCGGCGCTCCGCCCGGCTACGTCGGCCACGAGGAGGCGGGCCAGCTCACCGAGGTCGTCCGCCGCCACCCGTACTCGCTGCTGTTGCTGGACGAGGTGGAGAAGGCCCACCCGGACGTCTTCAACGTCCTGCTCCAGGTCCTCGACGACGGCCGGCTGACCGACTCCCAGGGCCGCACGGTGGACTTCAGCAACACGGTCATCGTGATGACGAGCAACCTCGGCTCGGAGGTGATCACCCGCCGCGGCGCCACGACGGGCTTCGCGGCGGGCGGCGCCGACGCGGACGAGGAGGCCCGCCGCGAGCAGATCCTGCGCCCGCTGCGGGAACACTTCCGCCCCGAGTTCCTGAACCGCATCGACGAGATCGTCGTCTTCCGCCAGCTCACAACGGAAGAGCTGCGTCGGATCACCAACCTCCTGCTGGACCGCACCCGGTCCCTGGTGCGGGACAAGGGCGTCACGGTGACCTTCACCGACCGCGCGGTGGAGTGGCTGGCCGACCGCGGCTACCAGCCGGAGTACGGCGCCCGCCCGCTCCGCCGCACGATCCAGCGCGAGGTGGACAACGAACTGTCACGCCTGCTTCTGGACGGCAGGGTGTCGGAGAACGGCCGGGTGACGGTGGACGTGCAGGACGGCCACTTGGCGTTCGAGACCGATCAGGCAGCTGCGCCCTCGCCCTAGGTGCGCGGGGCTGTGTCGATGTGCGGCTCCGCCGCGTGGGCGCGACCGGCCCCCACGCCGCCGCACCCGGCACTCAACGCACAGGCCGCACCACCATCGCCGACCCCCCACCCCGCCGCACGGTCTCGGCGGCTGCCAGCCACTTCCCGCCGGGCAGCCGCTGCACCCCCGTAGCCGCGCCGATCTCCGGATTCACCTTGAAGGAGTGCCCGATCGCCTCCAGCTGCTTCCTGACATCACTGTCGAGACCCGGCTCCACCTCGGTCTGGGCGGCGTTGCGCTGACTCGCCCGGGGCGCCGCGATCGCGTCGACCAGCGGCAGCCCCCGGTCGACGAACCCGGTGAGCGTCTGCAGCACGGTCGTGATGATCGTCGCGCCGCCCGGCGACCCCAGTGCCACCACGGGCCGGTGGTGCCGGTCCAGCACGATGGTCGGCGAGATCGACGACCGCGGCCGCTTGCCCGGCCCGGGCAGGTTCGGGTCGTGCACGGCCGGGTTCGCCGGGGCGAAGGAGAAGTCCGTCAGCTCGTTGTTGAGGATGAACCCCCGCCCGGGCACGGTGATACCGCTGCCGCCGGTCTGCTCGATGGTGAGGGTGTAGGCGACGACGTTGCCCCACTTGTCGGCCACCGTCAGATGCGTGGTGCTGTCACCCTCGTAGGTGGTGGGAGCCGCCGTGCCGCCGGAGCCGCACCGCTGCGGATGGCGCGGATCACCGGGTGGCACCGGGCTGGTCAGCACGGCGTCGTCCTTGATGAGGCACTCGCGCGCGTCGGCGAACTCCTGCGACAGCAGTTCCTTCGTCGGCACGTCCTCGAAGGCGGGGTCCCCCACCCACCGGCCCCGGTCGGCGAACGCGATCCGGCTGGCCTCGATGAAGCGGTGCAGGTAGCGGGCCTTGCTCGCCTGGGAGAGGTCGGTCCGCTCCAGGATGTTGAGCGCCTCCCCGACGGTCGTACCCCCGGAGGAGGACGGCGCCATGGAGTAGACACCGAGACCGCGGTAGGACGTCTTCGTGGGCGCCTGGACCTTGGTGCGGTAGCGGGCGAGGTCCTTGGCGGTCAGGTCGCCGGGCCGGGCGTTCCAGCCCGAGCCGGGGTCCACCGGCGGCTTGTTGACCGTGTCGACGACGTCCCGGCCGAGCCGGCCGTGGTACAGGGCGTCGACCCCCTCGCGTCCCAACTCCGCGTAGGTGCGGGCGAGGTCGGGGTTCTTGAAGGTGGAGCCGACGACGGGGAGCCGTCCACCGGGCAGGAACAGCTCGGCGGTGTCCGGGAAGTAGCGGAAGCGGGCCTCGTTGGACGCCGTCTGCGAGCGGAAGGTCTCGTCGACGGTGAAACCGTCGCGCGCCAGCCGCTCGGCGGGCTTCAGGACGCCGGCGAGCCGCTTGCTGCCCCACTGGTCGAGCGCGGTCTGCCAGGTTGCGGGCGTGCCCGGGGTGCCGACGCTCAGGCCGCTGCTGACGGCGTCGGCGAAGGCGAGGGGTTTGCCGTTCTCGACGAAGAGGTTCTTGTCGGCGCTCAGCGGCGCGGTCTCGCGGCCGTCGATGGTGCGCACCGTGCGGGACTTGGCGTCGTAGTACACGAAGTAGCCGCCCCCGCCGACCCCGGCGGAGTAGGGCTCGGTGACGCCGAGCGCTGCGGCCGTGGCGACGGCGGCGTCGACGGCGTTGCCGCCCTTCCTCAGGACCTCGATCCCGGCGGCGGAGGCGTCCGGGTCGACGCTGGAGACGGCGCCGCCGTACCCGACGGCCAGCGGGGTCTTCCCACCGCCCGTACCCGACGGAGCCGACGGCGGCGCCGCCGCTCCCACCGACACCACCACGGCGGCCGAAACCGCCAGGACCGTCAGATTCCGTGCGACAGGGCGACGCATCCGCACCTCCAGTCAAAGGCCGTCCGCGCAGCTTAATTCATCGCCATGGTCGCGTCAGGCAGGCGTCGAACACCGGTGCGTCGGGCCCGCTAGCATGCGCGCCCATGAATGACGACCTGCGCAACATCGTCCTGGGAGTGGTCGCGGCGGGCATCAGTGCCGCGCTCGGCTGGGTGGCCCGCACCTATCTGTGGAGGCGCAAGCTCCGCAGGAAGCAGGCGTTCTTCGGGCTGCCCGACAACTCCGAGTCCCTGCTGGTGGTGAACCGCGGTGCGACCGGCCCCGAGTTCGCGGTGATGCGGTACGACGTGTTCGCGCTGCTCGAACTCGCCGCGCTGATCAAGGACTGCAACGCCCACGCCCAGATACTTCCGCACGACACCGCACGTCAGGGCTTCGGGGAGCGTACGGAGTTCTGCGTGGGCGGCCCGGCGTCCAACCGGAGGATGGCGGCCCATCTGTCGTCCCTGCTGCCGGGTGTGCGGGTGAACGTGGACGCCGAACCGGGCCCCGACCGGGGCGCGTTCCAGGTCGGCACCGAGCGCTACCGCGTGGACAACGGCAGGCAGGAGTACGCGCTGCTCGCCCGGCTCACCGCGGACCGCAGCCAGAACACCCGTCCGGTCTTCCTGTTCTGCGGCCAGACGTCGATCACCAACCAGGCCACCACCCGCTACCTCGCCCGCAACCACGAGCGCCTGACCCGCAAGTACGGCAACAGCTCCTTCGTGCTGCTGCTCAAGGTGATCAACTCGCAGGCGTACGGCCCGGACGTGGTCGAACTGGTGGAGGACGTGACGCGGGCGGCACAGACCCCGGTGCCCGCCGCGGCGACGCCGACTCCACGCAATGCGCACCGCGCCTCCTAGTGCCGCGGCACTAGACTCCTCCACCGCTCAACAATCGTTACTGGCACGTAACTTACCGATGGGTTACCCCTGGTAAGGGACCGCGGTTACCGTTCGGTCACTTTGCACTGACACGAGTGAGGAGTGACCCGTGGGACACCACCGCAAGGCCCTGCGCACCACCGCCGTAGGCGCCGTCTCGGCGACCCTGGTCGCCGGCACCGCCCTCGGACTCGCCCCCACCGCCCAGGCGGCGCCCCACCCCGTCCGCTTCGTCGACATCGCCGGCGACGGCGGCACCGTCCTCAAGGCCAACGTCGTCACCCCGGCCGGTTCCGGCACCGACCGCTACCCGCTGCTCGTGATGCCCACGAGTTGGGGCCTGCCCCAGGTCGAGTACCTGGCCCAGGCGCAGAAGCTCGCCGACTCCGGGTACGTCGTCGTCACCTACAACGTGCGCGGCTTCTGGCAGTCGGGCGGCGAGATAGAAGTGGCGGGCCCGCCCGACGTCGCCGACGCGTCGAAGGTCATCGACTGGGCGCTCGCCCACACCCCCGCCGACGCCGGGCACATCGGCATGGCGGGCGTCTCCTACGGCGCGGGCATCAGCCTGCTCACCGCCGCACACGACAAGCGGGTCAAGGCGGTCGCCTCGCTCAGCGGCTGGGCCGACCTGATCGACTCGATCTACTCCGGACGCACCCAGCACCTCCAGGCCGCTGCCCTGCTGGACGGCGCGAGCGTGGTGACGGGCCGCCAGAGCCCGGAACTGCGGCAGACGTTCAACGACCTCTACGGTTCCAACCTGGCGAAGGAGCCCGAACTCGTCGCCTGGGGGAAGAAACGTTCCGCTGCGACCTACATCGACCGGATCAACGACAACGGCGCGGCGATCATGCTCGCCAACACCTGGGGCGACAGCGTCTTCCCGCCCAACCAGTACGTCGACTTCTACGAGAAGCTGACCGGCCCGAAGCGGCTGGAGATGCGGTCCGGGGACCACGCCACCGCCGAGCTGACCGGTCTCTTCGGGCTGCCCAACGACATCTGGACGGACACCGCGCGCTGGTTCGACCACTACCTCCGGGGCGAGGACAACGGCATCGACCACGAGCAGCCCGTCCAGCTCAAGTCCCGTTCCGGGGGCGGCTACGAGGGCTACCCGGACTGGAAGTCGGTCGGCGCGAACGACCGGAAGATCACCCTCGGGGACACGAGGACGATCCGCGCGAACGTGAACTCCGGGGCGGACGGCGGTGTCGTCTTCCTGTCCAGCATCCTCGACCAGGTGGCCCGCATCCCGCCGATGGCCTCGATCCCGCTGCTCCCGCGCCGCTGGGCCGCCGTCTGGCAGTCGGAGAAGTCCGCCACGGCCCAACAGGTGCGCGGAACGGCCACGTTGCACACGACCCTCACCCCGACCAAGGAGAGCGGCACCCTCGTCGCCTACCTGTACGACGTGGGGCCGCTCGGCCTCGGCAAGCTGGTCACCCACGCGCCGTACACCTTCCACGGGCGCACCCCCGGAAAGCCGTTCGGCGTCGACCTGGAGCTGTACTCCACGGCCTACGACGTCCCGGCCGGGCATCGCCTCGCCCTGGTCGTCGACACGGTCGACCCGCTCTACATCGAGCACAACCCGTCCGGCGCGCAGCTGACCTTCTCCTCGCCGGCGAACGACCCGTCGTACGTGTCGGTTCCGCTGCGCGAGCAGTGATCTCCGGCTGCCGCCGGACGGGCCTGGCCGATGTGAACCGCCGCCCCCGTGGCCTTCGGGTCATGGGGGCCGCACCCGGTGGGAATGCCCCGCGGACCGGGCGTGCGGCCTGCTCTCCCCGACGGGATCGGCGGCCTTCGGCGAAGTCCCCCTCTCCGACAGGGATGAAGGGCACATCGTAGTCGAGGTCCGGTGCGACGATCCGTCCGGTGCCCGTCCGTTCAGTGCTTGAGGATCTTGGAGAGGAAGTCCTTGGCGCGGTCGCTGCTCGGGTTGGTGAAGAACTCGTCGGGCGTGCGGTCCTCGACGATCCTGCCGTCGGCCATGAAGACCACGCGGTTGGCGGCCGAGCGGGCGAAGCCCATCTCGTGGGTGACGACGATCATGGTCATGCCCTCACGGGCGAGTTGCTTCATGACTTCCAGCACCTCGTTGATCATCTCCGGGTCGAGGGCCGAGGTGGGCTCGTCGAACAGCATCACCTTGGGTTCCATGGCCAGGGCGCGGGCGATGGCCACGCGCTGCTGCTGGCCGCCGGAGAGCTGCGCCGGGTACTTGTCCGCCTGATCGGCGACGCCGACCCGGTCGAGGAGTTCCCTCGAGCGCTTGTCGGCGTCCTCCTTGCCGCGCCCGCGGACCTTGACCTGTCCGAGGGAGACGTTCTGCAGCACGGTCTTGTGGGCGAAGAGGTTGAACGACTGGAAGACCATGCCGACGTCCGCGCGCAGCCGGGCCAGGGGTTTGCCCTCCTCCGGCAGCGGCTGCCCGTCGAGGACGATCTGCCCGGACTCGATGGTCTCCAGCCGGTTGATGGCCCGGCAGAGGGTCGACTTGCCCGACCCCGACGGGCCGATGACCACGACCACCTCCCCCCGGCCGACGGTGAGGTCGATGCCCTGGAGGACATGCAGCTCCCCGAAGTGCTTGTTAACGTCACGCAGCTCGATCAGCGGCTCGACGGCCATGCTCAGCCCTACTCACTCTCAGCTGTGTGGTGGTGGCCGCAACGTATCCAGGCAAGATCGAACGTGGCGGGCGACACGCACTTTTCGATCATTAGCCGTATTTACGTCGGACTTTGGGCCAAAGGTTCTGGCCAGGGGGTTCATGATTCCGCGACTTCCGCGTAGAGCTGCGACAACTCGGGGACCCCGAACGCGGCCCATGCGTGGCCGGAGTCGACGACGTCGATCTCGCGGCCGGAGTCCAGTCGTACGACGGGCTGACCGTCGGAGCGGATCTCCCAGGCGGCCCCGGGTACCGTGCGCACGATCACGCTGCCCAGGTACAGACCGGCGTCGTTGCCGAGCCAGGTCAGGGTCTCCTCGTCGTCCCGCCAGCGCGGCAGCAGCTGGTCCAGCGCCTCCAGAGAGTCCGCCGTGTCGTCCAGCCGGACACCCGCCCGGGACGCCTGGGAGCGCAGCAGTTCGCACTCGGCGAGGAGGTCCGCGATGCCCGCCGGGTCGGGAAACCCGACCTTCTGGCGCCGGTGGCCCAGGAAAGGGATGTTCATACGTCCAGCGTGTCATTCGTACCGCCGTACGCACCACAGGGCGCGCGGACCCGCCGATCCCGGTCATGTTCAGGCCGAGTTCACGCGACGCGCGTTGACGGGTCACTCCCGTCTCTCTAACTTCACCGTGCGTCTTGCGTCCCGCCGTCGTTACCTCGTCAGTTCCGTCCCTGCGTTTCGTGTTGTCGCGTCGTGTGTCGCTGAGCGGGAGGAGTCGGCCGTGCGCCGATGTGTCCGGGGGATTCTGATCGTCCTGGCCCTGTGCGGGTCGCTGGTCCCGTCGGTGTCGGCGGGGGCCGTCGAGGAGAGACCGGCCGCCGCCGCGGTGCCGCTGGAGCGGCTGTTCGACGACGTTGCCGTCAGCGACGACGGTTCCCCCGGCCAGGCCGACTTCGGTGGTTCCGGCGCCTCCCTGTCCGCGCAGGACCTCGCCGCGGCGGGCTGGACGCCCGGCCGCGCCCTTACGGTGCAGGGCGCCCGGCTGACCTGGCCGAAGCGGCGGCCGGGCGAGCCGGACAACGTGCGCGCCGCCGGGCAGCACGTCCGGGTCACGGGGCGCGGGGACGCCCTGGCCTTCCTGGTGGCCGGCACCGCCGGCACCGAGGTGGGCGGCCCGGGCACGGTCACCTACGCCGACGGCTCCCGCTCCGGGTACCGGCTGACCACCTCCGACTGGCGCACGGGGCCGCTCGCGACCAAGGTGGTGGCCCTGCCGCACATCAACACGCCCGAGGGTCAACTCGCCGGGCAGGCCCGCCTGTACGTCGTGACGGTGCCGCTGGTCCCGGGCCGCGCGGTCACCTCCGTCCGGCTGCCGGACGCGGCCGGGCTGCACGTCTTCGCGGTGGCGGTCAGGACCGCCACGCGGGGCTGGACGGGCAGCTGGACGACGGCCACGGGCGGTTACGCCACCGTGGGGCCCTGGACGGACCGGACGCTGCGGCTGGTCGTGCACACCTCGGCCGGCGGGCCGCGGGTGCGGGTGCGGTTCGACAACACCTTCGCGGCGGCTCCGGTACGGATCGGGAGCGCCACGGTCGCGGTGCAGGCGACGGGCGCTGCCTCGCGGGGCACGCCGGTGAGCCTGTCGTTCGGCGGTGCGGCGGGCGTGACGATCCCGGCCGGGGCCCAGGCGTACAGCGATCCGCTCGGCTTCTCCGTCCCCGCGGACGCCAACCTGCTGGTGAGCTTCCATCTGCCCGGCACGGTGGCCACGGCGCCCGTGCACGGCCTCGCCCAGCAGCGCTCCTACGTCAGCGAGCCCGGTGATCACGCGGCGGACGGCGCCGCCGGGGCGTACACCTCGGTGATCACCCGCTGGCCGCTGCTCGCCGGGGTCGACGTGAGCGGCGGGCCGGGATCGGTGGTGCTGCTCGGGGACTCGATCACCGACGGCGACAAGTCGACGGTGGACGCCAACCGGCGCTGGCCGAACGTGCTGGCCGGCCGGCTGCTGAAGCAGGACACCGTCCCGCGCTACGGCGTGCTGAACCTGGGCGTCTCCGGCAACCGCGTCGTCACCGACCGGTACCCGGGCGACGGGGTGTCCACGGACACGGCCGGGGTGAGCGCCCTGCACCGCTTCGACCGGGACGTCCTCGCCCAGCCGTCGGCGCGTACGGCCGTCGTCTTCGAGGGGGTGAACGACCTGCGGTGGGGGACCTCAGCGGAGCAGCTGATCGCGGGGCTGCGCGCACTCGCGGAGCGCGGGCACGCCCGGGGGCTGCGGATGCTCGCGGCGACGATCCTGCCCTGCGAGGGCGAGGCGCGGTGCACCGCAGCCGTCGACGCCGAGCGCGTCGCGGTGAACACGTGGATCCGCGACGGCCGGGTCTTCGACGGAGTGCTCGACTTCGACGCCGTGGTCCGCGACCCGCAGCGGCCCGCCCGGATGCTCCCCGCCCACGACAGCGGGGACCACCTGCACCCGGGCGACACAGGACTGGCCGCCCTGGCGGACTCGGTCGACCTCGGGCTGCTGCGGCCCTAGGGCCTGTCGTTCGGATCATGACGCAGACGCGGGGCCTGGCACGCGCATCTGCCGCGTTGTCGTCACTCGCCGATGCTCCGCATCGACTCCCTCCTCCGCCTTGCAGCTGCACGCACCAGGCCCCGCTCACCGGCGTTCACAGGTGCTGCCGATGCCCTGCGCCATGATCCAAACGACAGGCCCTAGACGTCCAGGTCCACGACGACGGGCGCGTGGTCCGACGCGCCCTTGCCCTTGCGCTCCTCACGGTCCACGTACGCGTCACTCACCGCCTTCGCGAAGGGCGCGTTGCCGTACACCAGGTCGATGCGCATGCCGCGGTTCTTCGGGAAGCAGAGCTGGCGGTAGTCCCAGTACGTGAACGGGTGCTCGTACTTCAGGGGGCGCGGGACCACGTCCGACAGGCCGGCCTCGCGCAGGGAGGCCAGGGCGGCCCGCTCGGCGGCGGTGACGTGGGTGGAGCCCTCGAAGAAGGCCGGGTCGAAGACGTCGTCGTCCGTCGGCGCCACGTTGTAGTCGCCCATCACCGCGAACGGGCGGCTGCCCGCCGCGTCACCGGCGACGGCGGCCCTGAGCGCCTCGAACCACTGGAGCTTGTAGGCGTAGTGGGGGTGCTCCACCTCACGGCCGTTCGGCACGTAGACCGACCAGACGCGCAGCGGGCCGCAGGTCGCGGAGATCGCGCGGGGCTCCACCGAGCCGTCGAAGCCGGGATCGCCGGGCAGGCCCTTGACGACGTCCTCGATGCCGACGCGGGAGAGCACCGCCACGCCGTTCCACCGGCCGGTCGCGTGGACCGCCGACTCGTAACCCAGCTCGCGCAGTTGCTCCGCGGGGAACTGCTCCTCGGCGACCTTGGCCTCCTGGAGGCACAGCACGTCCGTGCCGCTGCTCTCCAGCCAGGCCAGGAGCCTAGGCAGGCGGGCAGTGATCGAGTTCACGTTCCAGGTCGCGATGCGCATGCCCCACAACCTACCCGGCGGGTCTGACAACGCCGCCCGGCCCCGTCAGACCTCGGCGGACTCCCCCGGCGTCAGCCTGAGGTGCTCCGAACCGCCGAGCTGCCCGATCTGCCGGTCGTAGATCGGGCGGGCCAGGTCGGTGAGGAGGGCGTCGTGGATGTCGTAGGCGCGCTGCGGCTTCAGCTCGCGCACGTAGTCGATGACCTCGGAGATCTTGCTCCAGGGGGCCATGACCGGGAGCATCAGCGTCTGCACCGGGTGGTCCGGGACCGTGAGGGCGTCGCCGGGGTGGAAGATCTTGCCGCCGTCGACGAGGTAGCCGACGTTGGTGATGCGCGGGATGTCCGGGTGGATCACCGCGTGGAGCTCGCCGTGGACTTGGACGTCGAAACCGGCGGCGGTGAAGGTGTCCCCGTGACCGACGGTGTGCACGCGGCCCGGGAAGGCAGACGAGATCTTCTCCGCGACCGCCTTCAGGGTCCAGATCTCGGCGGCCGGGTTGTGCTCCATCGCGGCGCGCAGCCGCGACTCGTCGAAGTGGTCGGGGTGCTCGTGGGTGACGAGGATCGCGTCCGCGCCGAGCGCGGCGTCCCCCTCGCTGAAGGCGCCGGGGTCCAGGACGAGGGTCCGGCCGTCCTTCTCCAGACGGACGCAGGCGTGCGACATCTTCGTGAGCTTCATGAGTCCATCCTGCCTCCGCGTCTCCCGCGGGCTCATTCCTGGGGCGTGGTCTCCTCGCGAATGACCTGCTGGGCCACCTTGAACGCGCTGTTCGCGGCGGGGACACCGCAGTAGACGGCCGCCTGGAGCAGCACTTCCTTGATCTCGCCCGGGGTGAGGCCGTTGCGCAGGGCGGCCCTGGTGTGGAAGGCCAGCTCGTCGAGGTGACCGCCGGCCACCAGGGCGGTGAGGGTGACGCAGCTGCGGGTGCGCCGGTCCAGGCCGGGGCGGTCCCAGATCTCGCCCCAGGCGTAGCGGGTGAGGAGCTCCTGGAAGTCTCCGGAGAACTCGTCGGCCCGGGCGAGCGCCCGGTCGACGTGCGCGTCGCCCAGGACCTCGCGGCGGACCTTGATCCCGGCGTCGTACGGGTCGGGCCGTCCCTGGGCCTGCGGCGGTACGGCGACGGGGGCGATCTCGGCGACCGGCCCGGCCTGCGGGGGCTGCGGCGGGGCGGGCGACAGGACCGGCTTGAGGGCGGCCTGGGGCAGGGCGTTCTGGCCGGTGGAGGTCTCGTAGGCGGGCTGCCAGGCGGTGGAGAAGTGCCGCACGAGCAGGTCGGTGACCGCCGCGGGCTGCTCCACGGGCACCAGGTGGGAGGCGCCGGGGACGACGGCGAGGCGGGCGTCCGGGATGCCGGCGACCAGGGTGCGCGCCTCCGCGGGGCCGGTGACCTGGTCGTCCGAGCCGACCAGGACCAGGGTCGGTACGCCGACCCGCCCAAGTTCGGGGCGGACGTCGAACGAGGCGAGCGCCTCACAGGAGGCGATGTAGCAGCCGGGGTCGGTGGTGCGCACCATCTGCACGGCCCACTCGGTGATCGCGGGCTGCGCGGCGGCGAACCCGCCGGTGAACCAGCGCTCGGGCGCGGTCCGGGCGATCGGGTCGAGGCCGTTGGTGCGGACGATCACGCCTCTCTGCCGGAACTCGTCGGCGGTGCCGAAGCGGGGCGAGGCGGCGATCAGCGCGAGCGAGGCGAGCCGCTCGGGGTGGCGCAGGGCCAACTCGATGCCGACGGCGCCGCCCAGCGCGCAGCCCGCGTAACCGAAGCGCTGCACGCCGAGCTGGTCGAGGGTGGCCAGCAGCCGCGTGGTGAGCTCCCCCACCGAGCCCGCCGGGTACGCGGGGGCTCCGCCGTGGCCGGGCAGGTCGAACCGGAAGACCCGCCACTGCTTGGTCAGCTCGGGGACCTGACGGTCCCACATGTGCCAGGTGGTACCCAGGGAGGGACCCAGGATCAGGACGGGAGCCTCTTCTGGCCCGTCAAAGCGGTATTGCAGGGTGTTCGACGGTGTCTCACTCACGCCTCAGACCCTCTCACGTATCACGAAGTCTCACAGAGCCCGGGGAACCCGGCGGCTCCTGACCCTCCCGGCGCGGCACGTCCGGCAGACCACGACGTCGTCCGTGACCGAGGCCGCGTCGCGCGTGGGGATCGCGGCCGGGGGAACATGCGCCGCTCCGGCCCGGCACCGGTGAGGGCGTGGGGGCAGGCGTGCAGGACGCCGGGCGGTCCCGCACCGTTCACGCATTGACCTTCGGTCACGCGCAACCCGGGGTCATAGAATCTTGCCCGACAGCACCGTTCAACTCATGCCATTCGGCCGCCGAAAGAGCCCTGCGGGCATCATGAAGAGGTGCCTGTGGCACCTTTTCACAGGAGGGAGCGGGAATGACCGAGAGCCCGGCGCAGGGGCGGAGGGGCGGCCCGGCGGCGCCCCAGTTGCGGCTGGATGAGCTGCTGGAGGGGCTGCAGGCGCAGGTGGAGCAGGTCCGCGCGACCCGGGACCGGGTGCACACGCTGCTGGACGCGGTCCTCTCCATCGGCACCGACCTGGATCTCGACGTGGTGCTGCGCCGGATCACCGAGTCCGCCGTCACCCTGGTGGACGCCCGGTACGGCGCGCTGGGGGTGATCGGCGAAGAGGGGAAGATCCTCCAGTTCATCACGGTCGGCATGGACGAGAGCACCATCGAGGCGATCGGTCACTATCCCGAGGGCGAGGGCATCCTCGGGCTGCTGATCCGCGAACCGGAGCCGCTGCGCCTGTCCGACCTGGGCCGCCATCACGCCTCGGTGGGCTTCCCCGAGGGGCATCCACCGATGACCACGTTCCTGGGGGCGCCGGTGCGCGTGCGCGACCAGGTGTTCGGCAACCTGTATCTGACCGACAAGCGCGGCGGGGTGGAGTTCGACGACGATGACGAAGCCGTGCTGCGCACGCTCGCGGCGGCGGCCGGTGTCGCGATCGACAACGCCCGCCTGTACGAGGACTCCCGGCGCCGTGAGCAGTGGCTGGCGGCGAGCAGTGACCTGAGCCGCAGCCTGCTGTCCGGTACGGACCCGGACCGGGTACTGCACCGGATCGCCGCCACGGTCAGGACGCTGTCCGGCGCTGATCTGGTGACGCTGGCGGTACCGCTCGACGGGGGCGAGGAGCTGGTGATCGAGGCCGCGGAGGGCGAGAGCGCCGAGCAGGTGCGCGGGCTGGTCCTGCCTGCCACCACGCTGGCGGCGAAGGTCTACCAGTCCAACGAGCGGGTGACGAGCAGCACCCTGTCGGAGGAGCCGCAGGCCGGGGGCGGCTCCGCGGGGAAGATCGATCTGGGGCCGGGATTCCTGCTCCCGCTGGGCGGGGGCGAGGCCGTGCGCGGGGTTCTCCAGGTCGCCAACCTGTCCGGGGGCACGGAGTTCTCCGAGGCCACCATGACCATGATCAGCGGGTTCGCCGACCAGGCGGCCCTCGCCCTGGAGATCGCCGAGCACCGGCGCGAAGCCGAGCACCTCATGGTCCTCTCCGACCGCGACCGCATCGCGCGCGACCTGCACGACCTGGCCATCCAGCGGCTGTTCGCCTCAGGCCTCACCCTGAACTCGGTACTGGGCCGCATCTCCGACCGGCCCCAGGTGGCCGAGCGTGTGCAGCGGGTCGTGGACGACCTGGACGACACCATCAAGACGGTGCGCGGCACGATCTACGCGCTGCGCGAGCACGACCGTGCCGACAGCCGCGGCGGGCTGCGCGGGCAGTTGCTGGCCGAGACCGACCAGGCCGCCGCCGTACTCGGCTTCACGCCCGCCCTGCGCATGACCGGCCTGCTGGACACCGGAGTCCCGGCCGACTACGCCGAGCACCTGCTGGCGGTATTGCGCGAGGCCCTCTCGAACACCGCCCGGCACGCACACGCCACCGCCGTCGAGGTCACCGCCGAGACCGACGGCGGTCGGCTTCACCTGCGCGTCGCCGACAACGGCACCGGCGTCGACCCCGCCGTCACCCGTCGCAGCGGTCTGGACAACCTGCGCCGCCGCGCCACCGACCTCGGCGGCAGCTTCACCTTCACTCCGAACGAACCCACCGGCACCATCGTGGACTGGGCGGTTCCCCTTCCCGCTGCGGCCGGGGCCTGAGCGTCGGAGCCGGCCCGCCGACCGCGAGTCGAGGCTGCACTCGGTGGCCAGCTCCTCCATCAGGCAGGCGGTCGGGACAGGGCGCTGCCTGCCTCCGCGCGCACCTTCTCGACCGCTTCCCACTGCTCGGTATCGAGGTGGGCGAGTGCGGCCGGGAAGACGCCGTCCTGTTCCTTGAGGATGTGCTCGCGCAGCAGAGCGAGGGTCTCCACGAGCCGGTCCGGCCAGGCGGGGTCGGTCAGGAACGGTCCGTCCGCCTCGGCCAGCACCGCCTCGATCCGGCGGTACTCGTCCTCCAGCGCGACGATCTGTTCGGGGAAGTCCCCCGCCAGGGCCGGGAACAGTCCGCGTTCCTCCACCCCGGTGTGAGGGCCCAGCACAGAGGTGATCGCGCGGGCGAGCTCGGCCATCCTGGCGATCGCGCCGTCACCCCGGGCGTCGCGTATGTGGCTGATGAGCGTCACCACCCGCTCGTGCTCCCGGGTCAGCTCGTCGATCGTCTCCAGCGCCTGGCAGCCGCAGTACTCGCACATCGCTGTCCGTTCCTTCCTGTTCGTCCGTGGCTCTCAGCCGCGCGGTGTCAGACGGTGGTCCGGGCGGTGCGGTGCCGGCGCCCAAGAGCGGCGCGCGGAGCCCGGTCGTCGCCGTGGACGGCGGAGCGGACACCGGTGAGGGTGTACGCCAGTGCGGAGGCGGCCACGATCGCGAGCAGGACGAGACCGGCCGCGTACGTCCCGTACGCCCCGTAGAGGGAGCCCATGACCAGCGGCGGCAGGAAGCCGCCCAGACCGCCCGCGGCGCCGACCACGCCGGTGACGGAGCCGACCTGGTTGGCCGGGGTCAGCAGGGCCACCAGGGCGAAGGTCGCTCCGCTGCCCGCGCCGAGCGCGGCGGCCATGGAGAGGAAGGCGATGGTGCCGACCGGTGCCAGGGCCGGGGTGAACGACTGCACGACCGCTCCGGCCACGACCACGGCGAGCGAGCCCGTCAGCACCCGGACCGGGCCCATTCGGTCCGACAGCCAGCCGCCGACCGGGCGCATCGCCACCGCGAGGAGCACGAACCCGGCCATGCGGTTGGCGGCGTCGGCCTGAGTGAGGCCGTAGCCGGTCTTGAGGTAGGTGGGCAGGTAGACGGAGAAGGCGACGTAGCCACCGAAGGCGACCGCGTACAGCGCGGATGCCTGCCAGGTGATGCCCAGGCGAGCGGTGGCTGCCAGCCGGCGGACCAGCGGCTCGGTGGGCACGGTGCGGCCGGGTGCGTCACGCAGGAGCAGCGCGGCGGCGACGGCGTACACGGCCAGCACCGCGGCGGTGATCAGGAAGGGGCTGGCCATGCTGTTCGCGTCGACGAGCCTGACGGTGGTCAGGGCGCTGATGGCGGTGCCGCCCATGCCGGCGCCGAAGACGCCGATGGCGAGTCCTCGCCGTTCGGGCGGGAACCAGGCGTTGACGAGGGGCACGCCGACGGCGAAGGCGGTCCCGCCGATGCCGAGGAAGAATCCCCCGACGAGCAGTGCGGCGAGGGAGGAATGTCCGGCCAGGCCGAGGTGGAGCACCGGCACGATGGTGGTCGCCGACACGATCGGGAACATGACCCGGCCGCCGAACCGGTCGGTCAGCGCGCCGACCGGGATGCGCCCAAGGGAGCCGACGACGACCGGTACGGCCACCAGCAGCGACTGCTCGAAGGACGAGAGACCGAGACTGTCCTTGAACCGCGGGCCGAGCGGGCTCAGCAGCGCCCACGCCCAGAAGTTCACAGCGAAACCGATCGTGGCCAGCGTCAGCATCAGCCACGCCCGGCCCGGCACCGGAGCACCCGACGGTGAGCTGTCTCGCTTGGACCTCAACGGCTGGACCATGGTGTCCGTCCCTTTCCTCCGCGTGGTGGCACGACGCCACTGGAATGACGCGTACACGACAGGCCGGTTGCCTGCCGGACGGCGTCCCGTGGCCACTGTCCGCAGGCGGACTCACGGACGGCATGGGCCATCAGTCCCTCCCGGGGGCCGGACCGGCCCCCGCGCCCGGCCCCGGCCGTCCCTCCCACAGCCCCGTCTCGCACGGTGCCCGCGCCGCCCCTCCGCAACAGGCGGCTGGCACGGCGGTCCGGGAGCCGGGTGGGGTAGGGCCGGTCGGCCCTACCCCACCCCGCACCCGCGGGGGACGATGGGCTGATGTTCCAGAACGACGCCTTTCGCGCACTCGACCGGCAGGAGTGCCTGCGTCTGCTCGCCAAGGTGCCGGTCGGCCGTGTGGTCTACACCCGGCAAGCCCTGCCCGCGGTCCTCCCCGTCAACTTCTCTCTGGACGCGGACGCCTCCGTCCTGGTGTGCACCTCACCTGGATCGGACCTCGTCCGCGCCATCGACGGCGTGGTGATCGCGTTCGAGGCGGACGAGTTCGATGCGGCAACCCGGTCCGGCTGGAGCGTGGTCGTCACCGGACGGGCCACCGAGGTGACTGATCCGGCCGAGCACGAACGGCTCCTGCAGTCCGGCCCCAGCTCCTGGATGCCCCTGCACGACGCCGTGTTCGTACGGATCGAGTCCGAGATGGTCACCGGACGCGAGCTCAGGGGAACGCCCGGCACGCGGTGAGGCACCGTCCGTGGCGGCCCCGGGACCCTGGTCGCCCACCGCATGACGCCCCCACCCCGCAGACAGGGGGTCGTGCTGACGGCGCGTCATCCCGCCGATCCGGTACCCCCATGGCGGGTCTCCCGCTCCGGCCCCGTGACGGAACCTCACACCAGGTGTGCGGACGCGCGGGGCGCGGGCGCGCCCTCCGGGCCGTACCCGAAGCGGACCAGCAGCTGTGGGTGGCACCGCCGCCTCGACCGGGCCATCGCCTCCCGCAGGTCGGGCCACTCCATCGCCTGGTGCAGCATCGAGGTCCGTACCCCGTGCACGGTCGCCGTCAGCAGCACGTGCTGCAACGCCTGCCCCGCACGCAGCCAGTCCTCGCGCCCGTCGCGGGTCGTCCACAGCAGCGCCGCCTGGGCATGGCGTTCGAAACGCAAGGCGGGCAGCTGCGGCACGGGCAGCGCACCGGTGAAGTCCCGCACCGGCATCCGCCCGGACGCGTCCCGCGGACCCAGGGCTGTCATGGGAATGCCGTAGGCGGCGTCCGTTCCCGGCGCGGTGATCCACGTACGCGCCTCGGCCGCGCGGGCGGGATGGACGGCGTTGCGGGCCTCGGCAGCGGCCGTCAGGCTCAGCAGGCCCCGGGTCGCCATGATGTCGGGAACGTCCAGGTGTGCGCCCTCGGCCCGGGCCGAGCCGATCATCTCGGAGACGATGGAGTCCGGCACCGGACGGCCGGTGAAGGGCATCCGGCTCGTGTGGCGCCGCTCGACCGCCTCGTACAGACCCCGCAAGGACGGCCGCCGGCCTGGGGGGACATCGGCCAGTCGCACCGTGACCAGCAGGTCCGGATCGTCTGCGGTGGGAAGCAGCCGGACGACGGGATGCCAGCCCAGGTGCTCCGCGGCCACCCGGATGTTGAAGACCGCGGCGCCCACCGACAGGTGCTGGGCGCGTCGCTGAGGATCGGCCAGCGGCAGCCTGCGTCCCCGGTCGGCACGGACCAGGATCGACCTGCTGTCCGGGTCCAGCCCGAACCGCCAGGGCTGCGTGTTGTGGATCGACGGCGCCGCCACCCCCGCGGCCAGCAGGGCCTGAACCGCCGAGGCGTCGACTTCCCGGGTCTGCATCACGGCTCCTTCTCCACCTTCTTCCCCGTTCTCCCCCACCCTGCGCCGCCGTTGCGTTCCCGAGGAGGGTTGACCGGCCCTTCGGCGACGGGCCATGTGGCCTCATTCCGCACTCCGGTGAACGGCCCGAGGAGGGTGCTGATCCCCCCTCATGCGCTCAGGCCCGCCTCGTGGCTCCCCGGTCGACCGGACCCGGCAGCGGGACCATTGGCCCCCATCGCGGCCCGCCGCATGGGGCCGGTAGGCCAACCGTCAGGGACCGCCGGCCCGAGGTGGCGGAGGCAGTGCCCCGCCTAGCGTCCTGGCCATGGAGAACGATCAGAACGCGCGGCGCCGGACGTCGAGCGCCGGTGAGGGCTGGCCGCTGGCCGCCCGACGGTTGCTGACCCGTCGCGAGGTGTCGGCCGACGGACGCGCCGTGTTCGGGACGGGCGACCCGAAGTGGGAGGGCTTCTACCGGGACCGCTGGGCGCACGACAAGGTGGTGCGCTCCACGCACGGCGTGAACTGCACCGGTTCCTGCTCGTGGATGGTGTACGTCAAGGACGGCATCATCACCTGGGAGCACCAGGCCACCGACTACCCGTCGATCGGCACCGACTGCCCCGAGTACGAGCCGCGCGGCTGCCCGCGCGGCGCGTCGTTCTCCTGGTACACCTACTCCCCCAGCCGGGTCCGCTACCCGTACGTGCGGGGCGCGTTGCTGAACCTGTGGCGTGAGGCCCGGCGCAGGCTCGGCGACCCGGTGGCGGCCTGGGCCGAGATCACCTCCGACCCGGCGAAGACCCGCGCCTACAAGCGGGCCCGGGGCAAGGGCGGGCTGGTGCGGGCCGACTGGGACGAGGTGTCCGAGCTGATCGCCGCCGCCCAGGTGCACACCGTCAAGGCGTACGGCCCCGACCGGGTCGCCGGTTTCTCCCCGATCCCGGCGATGTCCATGGCGTCGTTCGCGGCCGGTGCGCGGTACCACTCACTGATCGGCGGCACCCTGCTGTCGTTCTACGACTGGTACGCGGACCTGCCGATCGCCTCGCCGCAGGTCTTCGGCGACCAGACGGACGTACCGGAGGCCGCGGACTGGTGGAACGCGGGCTATCTGATCATGTGGGGTTCCAACATCCCCGTGACCCGCACGCCCGACGCGCACTTCCTCACCGAGACCCGCTACAACGGCACCAAGGTCGTCGCGGTCAGCCCCGACTACGCCGACAACGTCAAACACGCCGACGAGTGGCTGGCTCCGCACCCGGGGACCGACGGCGCGCTCGCGATGGCCATGGGGCACGTCATCCTGCGCGAGTTCCTCGTCGACCGCGAAGTGCCCTACTTCCAGGCCTACCTGCGCACGTTCACCGACGCCCCGTTCCTGGTGACCCTGCGCGAGCACGAACGCGGTCTCGTCCCGGACGGTTTCCTGACCGCCGCCGACCTCGGGCACGACACGGAGCACGCCGAGTCCAAGACCGTACTCCTGGACCGGGCCACCGGTGATCCGGTGGTCCCCGGCGGCTCGCTCGGCTTCCGGTGGGGGGAAGCCGAGCGAGGCCGCTGGAACCTCGACCTGGGCGACGTCGTACCCGAGCTGAGCCTGCTGGAGTCGACCGAAGACACCGCGACCGTCGCCCTGCCCCGATTCGACGAGGGGACAACCGAGGGCGGATCGGTGATGCTGCGCGGTGTTCCGGTCCGCCGGGTCGGGGGCCGCCTCGTCACCACGGTCTTCGACCTGATGCTCGCCCAGTACGGGGTGCGGCGTCCCGGTCTTCCGGGCAGTTGGCCGTCCTCGTACGAGGACGCCTCGGAGCCCTGCACCCCGGCCTGGCAGGAGACGATCACCTCCGTCCCGGCCCAGCAGGCGGCCCGTATCGCCCGGGAGTTCGCCCGCAACGCCGAGCGGACCAACGGCCGTTCCATGATCGCCCTTGGTGCCGGCACCAACCACTGGTTCCATTCGGACACCATCTACCGCGCCTTCCTGGCGCTGACGACCATGACCGGCTGCCAGGGCGTCAACGGCGGCGGCTGGGCACACTACGTCGGTCAGGAGAAGGTCCGCCCGGTCACCGGGCAGCAGCATCTGTCGTTCGCCTTCGACTGGCAGCGGCCCACCCGGCACATGGCGGGCACCTCCTACTGGTACCTGAACTCCGACCAGTGGCGGTATGAGGCGTTCGGGCCCGAGGAGCTGGCGTCCCCGCTGGGGAAGGGCCGGTTCCAGGGCAAGGGGTTCGCGGACTGCCTGGCACAGGCCGTGCGGCTGGGGTGGACTCCCGGACACCCGGGCTTCAACCGCAACCCGCTCGACCTGACGGACGAAGCCGCGGTGGCGGGCCGTCCGGTCGCCGAGCACATCGTCGACGAGCTGAAGTCCGGGCGGCTGCGGTTCGCCGCCGAGGACCCCGACGATCCCGCCAACTTCCCTCGTGTGCTGACGGTTTGGCGGGCGAACCTGCTCGGCTCCTCCGGCAAGGGCAACGAGTACTTCCTGCGGCACCTGCTGGGCACGGACGCGGCCGTCCGCTCCGCGCAGACCCCGCCCGAGCACCGGCCCAAGGACGTGGTGTGGCGGGAGGAAGCACCGGAAGGCAAGCTCGACCTGCTGGTCTGCATGGACTTCCGGATGACGTCGACCGGACTGCTCGCCGATGTCGTCCTGCCGGCGGCGACCTGGTACGAGAAGGACGACCTGTCCAGTACGGACATGCACCCCTTCGTGCATGCCTTCACCCCGGCCATCGCCCCGCCCTGGCAGGCCCGCACCGACTACGACACCTTCCTGACCATCGCCGACCGGTTCAGCGAGCTGGCCGCCGAGCACCTCGGCACCCGCACCGACGTCCTCGCCGTGCCGCTGCTGCACGACACCCCGGACGAACTCGCCCAGCCCGGCGGGGCGGTCCGGGACTGGAAGGCCGGTGAGTGCGAACCGATCCCGGGGCGCACCATGCCCAAGCTGGCCGTCATCGAACGGGACTACGCCGTCATCGGGCAGAAGATGCGCGCCGTCGGTCCGTTGCTCGACACCCTGGGCACCACCACCAAGGGCGTCACCGTCCACCCGGACCAGGAGATCGACGACCTCCGGCGCCTCAATGGCACCGTGCGCGACGGGGTCGCCGCCGGACGGCCCTCGCTCGCCACCGCGAGCCACATGTGCGAGGCGATCCTCGCCCTCTCCGGCACCACCAACGGCCGCCTGGCCACCGAGGGATTCCGCGCCCTGGAGCGGCAGACGGGCAGCGAAGGTCTGGTCGAACTGGCCTCGGAGCGCGAGGCGGAGCGGATCACCTTCGCCGACACCCGGACCCAGCCCCGCTCGGTGATGACCTCCTACGAGTGGTCGGGCTCGGAGACCGGAGGCCGCCGCTACTCGCCGTTCGTCATCAACACCGAGCACAAGAAGCCCTGGCACACCCTCACCGGCCGCCAGCACTTCTTCGTCCAGCACGACTGGATCACCGAACTCGGCGAACAACTCCCCGTATTCCGGCCACCGTTGAACACGCCCAAGCACTACGGCGACGAGCACCTCGCCGAGGAGGGCCGGGCCGAGGTCACCGTCCGCTATCTGACCCCGCACTCCAAGTGGTCCATCCACTCGAACTACCAGGACAACAAGTACATGCTCGACCTGTCCCGTGGCGGACCCACGATCTGGATGTCCACGGAGGACGCCGGCAAGATCGGGGTGAAGGACAACGAGTGGATCGAGGCGTACAACCGCAACGGCGTCGTCGCCGCCCGTGCCGTGGTCACCCACCGGATGCCCGAGGGCACCGTGTACATGTACCACGCCCAGGACCGCAATGTGAACGTGCCGAAGACCGAGGTCGGCGGCAAGCGCGGCGGCATCCACAACTCCCTGACCCGGCTGCTGCTCAAACCCACCCATCTCGCGGGCGGCTACGCGCAGTTCACCTACGCGTTCAACTACTACGGCCCGACCGGCAACCAGCGCGACGAAGTCACCGTCATCCGCCGCCGCAGCCAGGAAGTGGAGTACTGACATGCCCCGTGGCGAAACCACTGTCGGACGGGTCATGGCCCAAGTGGCGATGGTGATGAACCTCGACAAGTGCATCGGCTGCCACACCTGCTCGGTCACCTGCAAGCAGACGTGGACCAACCGCACCGGCGTCGAGTACGCCTGGTTCAACAACGTCGAGACCAAGCCCGGCGTGGGCTACCCCCGCCGCTACGAGGACCAGCAACAGTGGAAGGGCGGCTGGATGCTCGACAAGCGCGGACGCCTCGTCCTGCGCTCGGGCGGCCGGATCAAGCGACTGCTGTCGCTGTTCTCCAACCCCGACCTGCCGTCGATCGAGGACTACTACGAGCCGGTCACCTACGACTACGACAACCTGGTCAGTGCCCCCGCGCAGAAGGACGTCCCGGTCGCCCGCCCGCGCTCGGTCCTCACCGGCAAGCCCACCGCGATCACCTGGGGCGCGAACTGGGAGGACGGCCTGGGCGGCGCGCCCGAGCACGCCGGCGGCGACCCGAATCTGTCCGGCGCCTGGGCGGAGAAGGTGAAGTTCGAGTTCGAGCAGACCTTCCTCTTCCACCTGCCCCGGCTGTGCGAGCACTGCCTCAATCCGGCCTGCGTCTCCGCATGTCCGTCCGGGGCGATGTACAAGCGGGTCGAGGACGGCATCGTTCTCGTCGACCAGGACCGCTGCCGCGGCTGGCGGATGTGCGTGACGGCATGCCCGTACAAGAAGGTCTACGTCAACCACGCCACCGGCAAGGCCGAGAAGTGCACCTTCTGCTTCCCCCGTATCGAGGCCGGACAGCCCACCGTCTGCTCCGAGACCTGCGTGGGACGCCTGCGCTACCTGGGGCTGCTGCTGTACGACGCCGACAAGGTCGGTGAGGCCGCCGCCACCCCCGAGGAGAAGGACCTCCTCGACGCCCAGCGTGGCGTCTTCCTGGACCCGCACGACCCCGAAGTGATCGCGGCCGCACGGGAATCGGGTGTCCCCGAGGACTGGCTGGACGCGGCCCGCCGCTCCCCCGTCTACGACCTGGTCACGCGCTACAAGGTGGCATTGCCGCTGCACCCGGAGTACCGGACCGTGCCGATGGTCTGGTACGTCCCGCCGCTCTCCCCCGTCCTCGACGCCGTCGACGCCGCGGGCGGCAACCAGGACGACCCCGACCATGTGTTCGCCGCCGTGACCCGGCTGCGCATCCCCCTGGAATACCTGGCCGAACTGTTCACCGCCGGGGACACCGATGTCGTCGCCGGGGTGCTGATGAAACTCACCGCACTCCGCTCGTACATGCGCGAACGCACCCTCGGCGAGAGGGGTGACGAAGCGGTGCTGACGGCCGTGGGCCTCACCACACGCGAGGCGGAGGACCTGCACCGGCTCATCGCCGTCGCCAAGTACACCGACCGGTATGTCGTCCCCGCCGCGCACAAGGAGGACGCCGCCGCGCTGACCGCGATGGAGAACCGCTGCCCGGTCGAGACGTCCGGCGATCCCGCGCCCCGGAAGATCATGCTCGGCATCCCGGCCCTGCGCCGCAACACCACTGCCGGAGGCCGACCGTGAGCCCGCTGCCCGCAACCATTCCCGCCCTCGTCCGCACCCGCGTCCGGGCAGCCGTTCGCCGCCCCGCCCGGCTCACACCCGAGGAGACGGCGGGCCGGGCGCTGACGCTGCGGCTCGTGTCACTGCTCCTGCAGTATCCCGACTCTGAACTGACCTCAGCACGGCCGGAGTTGACAGCCGTGGTGGAGGCCCTGCCGGCCACGCCCGGGGCGGAACACCTGGCCCGGTTCACCGGCTGGTTCGCCGCACAGGAGCCCGAGGCGCTGGAGCGGCACTACGTCGAGATGTTCGACCTGCGCCGCAAGAGCAGTCTCTACCTCACCTACTACCTGCACGGCGACACCCGCCGCCGCGGCTTGGCCCTGCTCACCTTGAACCAGCAGTACCGGGCTGCCGGCTGGAGTACCGACGGGGGCGAGCTGCCCGACCACCTCCCGGTCGTGCTGGAGTTCGCCGCTCTGGTAGGCCCGGGTGGCGGCGAGGCGCCCCTGCGCCGGCACCGGCGCGGGCTGGAACTGATCCACCACGCCCTGACCGGCTCCGGCTCCCCCTACCGGCACGTCCTGGCCGCGCTGCTCAGCCTGCTGCCCCCGCCCACCGAGGCCGACCGCGCCGCGGTGGCCCGACTGGTCGCCGAAGGCCCACCGAACGAGGAGGTCGGCCTCGACCCCTACGGGACCTACGGGGAAGGCGAGTTCGCACCTCCAGCCACCTTCGTGCCGCCCATGCCCGCCCCGCCGACCCGTGTGCCGCTCACTCCGACCAGCCGTCCGGAAGGCTCCCGATGAACGCCGCGCTCTCCCCACCGGCCGCCGCCTCGGCAAGCCGTGTCGATCTGCTGCTGTGGGTCGCCGTCCCGTACATCTGCCTCGCCGTGTTCGTGGTCGGGCATGTGTGGCGCTATCGGCAGGACCAGTTCGGCTGGACTTCCCGCACCACCCAGCTCCTCGAACACCGGTGGCTGCGCTGGGGCAGCCCGCTGTTCCACCTGGGCGCCTTCATGGTGATCGCCGGGCATGTCGTGGGGCTCGCCGTTCCCGACGCGTGGACCGAGGCCGTCGGTATCAGTGAGCACGCCTACCACACCACGGCCGTCTGGGCGGGTTCGGTGGCGGGCGTCGCCATGGTCACGGGCCTCGCCATGCTGTGCGCCCGCCGCCTGGTGACCCGCCGGATCCGCCTCGGCACCGACCGCAGCGACAAGTTCCTCTTCCCGCTGCTCTCCGCCACCGTACTGCTCGGCATCACCGCCACGTTCGCCCACAACGTCTTCGGCGCCGGCTACGACTACCGCTCCACCGTCTCCGTCTGGTTCCGCGGCCTGTTCGTCCTCCAGCCGGAGCCCGAGGCCATCGCCGGGGCGCCGCTTCTGTTCCAACTGCACGCCCTGACCGCCTTCCTGCTCTTCGCCGCCTGGCCGTTCACCCGGCTCGTGCATGTGTGGAGCGCCCCCGTCGGCTACCTCGTCCGCCCGTACGTGGTGTACCGGAGGCGGCCCGCACCGGCCGGGGCCCCGGTGAGTGCGAGCCGGCCCCGGTCCGCCTCCGGTTCACGATGAGCCGCATGAGCCGCATGAGCCAGGGACCGTGCCGGAGCCGGACGCGACGACCGTCCGGCACCGACGACGTGATGTTCAGGTTCGTCGTGCCCGGAGGTGTGCACGCATGCTGAAGCGAGATGGCAGGGTGGTGTTCTGGCGCTGGCGGCGCAACCCGCTCAGGCGGAGCTCCGACATCGCCGAAGCCTGGATCGCAGTGGCCGCGGCGGCGGTGCTGCTGCTTGTGGTGCCCGTGGTGGGCGTGGTGACGGCCGGCGCCGGCGAGCGCTCCGCTCTCGACCGGGCGCAGGGCCTGCACCGCACGGCTGCTCGCCTCGTCGAGGATGCGCCCGCTACGCCGACACGATTCTCCGGACTGGCCGACGACCAGCTCCCGGCGGCCGTGCGGTGGAGGATGCCCGACGGCTCTTCCCGGACCGGTGTGACGTCGGTGCCGGCGGGCGGCGAGGCGGGCTCGTCCACCGCGGTGTGGCTCGATGGTGCCGGCCGCCTCCGTGCTGCCCCGCCCACCCCCGCCCAGGCCCGCTCCCAGGGAGCCGCCCTCGGCGCGGCCACCGGGGCAGGCGTGTGTGTCCTGGTGGCAGGAATGTGGTGGGCCGTCCGCGTACGCCTGGCCGTGCGTCACCGGGCTCAGTGGGACCTGGCCTGGGAAGAGTTCGACTCCGGCCGAGGTCACCGGCACGCCTGAGAACGCCGCTGGGCGGCTCGGGGACGTGTGCTCACACGATCTCCAGCACGTCCCGTACCGGGCGGCGGGGCGTGGCCGGACCCCTCGGGCCGTATCCCAGGCGCAACACCATGTGCACCTGGCCCGTCCCCGACGCGGGGTCGCGGGTCAGCAACCGCAGCGCGCGGTCCTCCAAGGCGTGCGACGTCAGAGACGTGGCCAGGTCGGCCAGGGTCGCTTCCAGCAGGACCCGCTCCAACGCCTGTCCTGCGCGCAGCCACTCGGCCGGTCCGTCCCCGGCAGTGCTCAGCAGGGCCAGGTGCGGGCTGTGCTCGAACGTGGTGGTCCCGCGGTCCGCCACACGCCGGCGTCCGGCGAAGTCGCGCACGGGAGCCTTGCCCTCGCGTTTACCCGGACCGAACGCGTACTCGGGGACGCCGTCGACCGCCGTGTCCGCCTCCGGCCCGAGCCGGGTCCAGCGGACCAGGTCCTCGCTCGTCTCCGGGTCCAGGGCGTCCCGGCTCTCGGCGTCGCGGATCAGGTCGAGAACGGTCTCGGCGTGCCACGGTCCGGGGAAGAACAGCACGGCCCCCTCCCGCTCGGCGGCACCCTGCAGGGTGGCCCGCACGTTCTCGGGGAGGTCCTTCTCGGCGAAGGGGTGGCGGCTGGTGCGCCGCTCGCGGATCGCCGGGTGCAGCCGCGCGAGGTCATCGTCCCGCGGGCGCCCGGCCTCGTCGGCCAGCTCGACGGCAGCGAGCAGCAGTGGGTCCTGAGGCTCGGGCAGCAGCCGGACCTCGGGGCAGAGGTGCGCGTGCGCGGCGGCGACACGCAGGTTGAACAGGGCGGCACCGCAGCCGATGTGCAGGGCGCGGTCGTCGGGATCGGACCGGGGCATGGCGCGCTCGGGATCGGCGCGCAGCAGCAAGACACGCTCCGCGGTCAGGTAGCGGAAGCGCCATGGCTGCGCATTGTGCATGGAGGGCGCCGCAGCGGCCTCGGCCACCAGCCCCGTCATGGTCTTCTCGTCGAGCTGCCGCGCAGCCATGGCGTCCTCCTCACCCTTCGCGGGCCCCCTTGCGGGTCCGCCTCGGCCGTGTACCCCCGATGAGCCATATGCCGGACGGGTCGGCACATGTCTCGGCCGCGACCGTGATCGGTCCGCGCCCGACGAACCAGATCCCGTGTCCGCCCGAGGGGCAGCGGGCGTCTCAGCGAAGCGTGGCCGCACCGCGCGTGTTCGGGCCAACGACACACCCTGCGGCACGACAGACCACGGCCCCGCCCCGCAGGGCCCTCACTGGCCCCCTTCCCCGCGGGCGCCCGTCGCTCTCGCGCCCATGGTCCGGCAGGGGTCAGGCAGGGATCGCCGTAGCGGCGCGGGTGCCGGGATCGGCTACCGCGAGGGGCTCGCGGGCAGCGTAACGGCCACGTACTCCGTGAGGTCGAGGAGCCGGTTGGTGTAGCCCCACTCGTTGTCGTACCAGCCGAACACCTTCACCAGGTCGCCGTGCGCCTGGGTCAGAGGGGCGTCCAGGACGCAGGAGGCGGCGTCGCCGACGACGTCACGGGAGACGATCGGGGCGTCGGACACACGCAGGACACCCTTCAGCGGCCCGTCGGCGGCCTCCCGGAACGCGGCGTTGACTTCGTCGGCGGTCACCGGCCGGTCGAGGATGACGCTCAGATCGGTCAGCGATCCGTCCTCGACGGGGACGCGTACGGCGACGCCGTCCAGGGTGCCCGCCAGCTCCGGCAGGACCAGGCCGACGGCGCGGGCGGCACCCGTGCTGGTGGGGATGATGTTGACGGCGGCGCTGCGGCCGCGGCGCAGGTCCTTGTGCGGGCCGTCGAGGACGACCTGGTCGTTGGTGTAGCCGTGGATGGTGGTCATCAGGCCCTTGACGAGGCCGAAGCGGTCGTCGAGCACCTTCACCATGGGCGCCACGCAGTTGGTGGTGCACGAGGCGTTGGAGACGACGTGATCCCGCTCCGGGTCGTAGCTGTCCTCGTTGACGCCCATGACGACGGTGGCGTCGACGCCCTTTCCCGGCACCGACAGCAGTACCTTGCGGGCGCCGCCCTTCAGGTGCAGCCCGGCCTGCTCGCGGGTGCGGAAGCGGCCGGTGGACTCGATGACCACGTCCACGCCCAGTCCGGCCCAGTCGAGGGCGGCCGGGTCGCGCTCGGCGGTCACGGCGATCCGGTGCCCGCCGACGGTGATCGAGGTGTCGTCGTGCTCGACGGGGCGGCCGAGGCGGCCGTACGTCGAGTCGTACGCCAGCAGGTGGGCCAGGGTGGCCGGTGAGGTGAGGTCGTTGACCGCCACCACCTCTGCGGCCGTGCCGGCGTCGGTCTCCGCGCGCTGCAGTGCGCAGCGCAGATAGTTGCGTCCGATACGGCCGAAGCCGTTGATGCCCACGCGCACGCCCATGTCCGACATCCTCCCGATCCGTATGCGTCTGTCTGCGCTGCCAGCCTGTCGGCCGGGGATGCGATCGGGCATGGGCCGTACGGGGGCGAGCCGCGGGACGTTCGGCCCCGCGGCGGACCCCGCATCGGTGTCAGTGGCCTTCTTGCTTCAGCCGGTCCTGGGCTTGGGTCGCGATGACGGCGGCCTGGACGCGCCGCTCCACACCGAGCTTGGCCAGCAGCCGGGAGATGTGGTTCTTCACCGTCTTCTCGGCGAGGTAGAGCCGCTGGCCGATCTGCCGGTTGGTGAGGCCCTCGCCGATCAGGGCCAGGATCTCCCGCTCCCGGTCGGTCAGGCCCGGCAGGGCGTCGGGCTCGGGCTCGGGCTCCTGGCCCTGACGCAGCCTGGCCATCAGTTTGGCGGTGGCGCTGGGGTCGAGCAGGGACTGGCCGGCGGCCACCGTGCGCACGGCCGACACCAGGTCGGAGCCCTGGATCTGCTTCAGCACGTACCCGGAGGCACCGGCCATGATCGAGTCCAGCAGGGCCTCCTCGTCGTCGAAGGACGTCAGCATCAGGCAGGCCAGCTCCGGCATGCGTGAGCGCAGCTCCCGGCACACGGTCACCCCGTCGCCGTCGGGCAGGCGCACGTCGAGCACCGCTACCTGGGGGCGCAGGGCGGGCACGCGGGTCAGGGCCTGCTCGGCATTGGCGGCCTCGCCGACCACGGTGATGTCCGGCTCGTCGTCCAGCAGGTCGTGCACCCCGCGCCGAACCACCTCGTGGTCGTCCAGCAGGAAGACCCGGATCGGGTTGCCGGGGCCGGGCTGCTCGCCGTCCGCCATCGGATACTCCTCGTTCTGCGTCTGAATCCGCACCGGGCTTCGCCCGTGAGTGCGCCCGGTCCATGTCTACCGCAGATCTTGCGTGATCCCGGGCCGAAGGGCCAGGGCCGGTCGGCCCTACCGGCCCGGTGGTCCCTGCGTCATCCGGCGGGCCGGATCCGCACGCGGGCGCGGTCGCCCTCTGGCGTCATGCTGCCACCACACGTCCTGCCGGCACACGTCGTGGCTCGTCCCTCGGAGCGAGTTCCGCCGGGCCGGGGGTCCGGTGGCGCGCACGGTTCAGGGCCGACCGGTCCCCCTCACGAGGACGTCCAGCACCTGCCGTGGCGCCGGGCAGCGGTCGATTCTTTGAACCACACCACGCTGACGGAGTCCGAGGAGAGGCCCATGAAGGCAGCAGTCGTCCGGTCCTTCGGCGAGCCGCTGGTGATCGAGGAACGCCCGGAACCGGGGCCCGGCCAGGTCCGCATCCGGCTCGAGGCGTCCGGGCTGTGCCACACCGACATCCACGCCGCGCACGGTGACTGGCCCGTCAAGCCGACCCCGCCGTTCGTCCCCGGCCACGAGGGCGTCGGCATCGTCGAAGCGCTCGGCGACGGCGTGACCCGTCCGGCGGTCGGGCAGCGCGTGGCGGTGCCCTGGCCGGGCTGGGCGTGCGGGCGCCGCGAGCACTGCCTGTCCGGTACGGAGACGCTGTGCGAGCAGCAGGGGAACACCGGCTACAGCGTGGACGGCGGGTACGCCGGGAAGATCCTCGATCTTCGACACCGTCCTGAACGGCACCTCCGTCATCGGCTCCATCGCGGGCACCCGCCAGGACCTGGGCGAGGTCTTCCGGCTGCATGCCGCCGGACGCACCGAGGTCATCCATGAGACCCGGCCCCCGGCGAGCGTCGACGAGTCCATCGCCGACGTCCTGACCGGCCGGATCAAGGCACGCATCGTCTTCGAGATGTGAGCCGCCCCCTGCGAAGCGGGAAGGAACAGCACTGTCATGGTCCGTTACGTGTACGCGTTCACCGAGGGCGGCCGTGACATGGCCGACCTGCTCGGCGGCAAGGGCGCCAATCTGGCCGAGATGACCCGCATGGGTCTGCCGGTACCGCCCGGCTTCACCGTCACCACCGAGGCCTGCCGCGCCTTCCTCACCACCGGTTCCGAACCTGGGGGTCTGATCCGCGAGATCTCCGATCACCTGGCCGTCCTGGAAAAGGCCGCCGGACGGCGGCTGGGGCAGCCGGACGACCCCCTGCTGCTGTCCGTCCGTTCCGGCGCCCGCTTCTGCATGCCCGGCATGATGGAGACGATCCTCGACATCGGCCTCAACGACGAATCCGTCCTGGGCCTGGCGAAGTCCTCCGGCGACGAACGTTTCGCCTGGGACTCCTACCGCCGCCTCGTGCAGATGTTCGGCAACACCGTCATGGGCGTCGACGGTGCCCTGTTCGAGAACGCCATGGTCCGCCTGAAGGAAGCCCGGGGCGCCGTGGACGACCTGGGCCTCAACGCGAGGGATCTCTCCGAACTCGTCGAGGCGTACAAGGGACTGATCCGCCACGAGACCGGCGAGTACTTCCCGCAGTCCCCGGCCGAGCAGCTGCGCCGGGCGGTCCTGGCCGTCTTCGAGTCCTGGGACGGCGAGCGGGCCCGCCTCTACCGCCGACGCGAGCACATCTCCGACGACCTGGGTACCGCCGTCAACGTGCAGACCATGGTGTTCGGCAATCTCGGACCCGACTCCGGCAGCGGTGTCGCCTTCACCCGTGACCCGGCCACCGGGCACCGCGGACTGTACGGCGACTACCTGCCCAACGCCCAGGGCGAGGACGTCGTCGCGGGCATCCGCAACACCGTCGGGCTGGAGCAGCTCAAGCACCTGAACCCGGAAGCGTACGTCCGACTGCGCGACCACATGGGCCTGTTGGAGACCCACTACCGCGACCTGTGCGACATCGAGTTCACCATCGAGCGCGGCCGGCTGTGGATGCTGCAGACCCGGGTGGGCAAGCGCACCGCGGAGGCCGCGTTCACCATCGCCGCCGGACTGATCGACGAGGGACTCATCACCCCCGACGAAGGACTCGCACGGGTCGGCGGGGAAGCCCTGGCCCGGCTGATGTTCCCGCGCTTCGACACCGACGCGGTCGGCCCGGCGCTTGCGCACGGCATCCCCGCCTCGCCCGGCGCCGCCGTCGGTGCCGTGGTCTTCGACTCCGCCGAGGCGGTCCGGCGTGCCGCGGCCGGGGAGAAGGTGATTCTCGTACGGCAGGAGACCACCCCCGACGACCTGCCCGGCATGGTCGCCGCCCAGGCGGTGCTCACGAGCCGAGGCGGCAAGACGAGCCACGCGGCGGTGGTGGCCCGCGGCATGGGCAAGGTGTGCGTGTGCGGTGCCGAAGACATCAGCGTCGACCCGCGAGAGCGCCGCTTCAGCGTGGGGGACACCACCGTCGAGGAAGGCACGGTCATCTCCGTCGACGGCTCGGAGGGCGCCGTCCACCAGGGCGCGGCTCCGCTGGTGGACTCCGCGGTGATGCGGTACTTCGAGACGGGTGAGGGCTCGGCAGGCGTGGTCGACGCCGTGGCCCGCGCCATGCACCATGCCGACCGGGTACGGCGGCTGGGTGTCCGGGCCAACGCGGACACTCCCCAGGACGCCGCCCGCGCCCGCCGGTTCGGAGCCGAGGGCATCGGTCTCTGCCGCACCGAGCACATGTTCCTCGGCGACCGCCGGCAGCTGGTCGAGGCGATGATCCTGGCCCGGACCGATGCCGAACGTGAACGCGCGCTGGACGCCCTCCTCCCCCTTCAGCGGCAGGACTTCGCCGGAATCCTGGAGGCGATGGACGGCCTGCCGGTCACCATCCGCCTGCTCGACCCGCCGCTGCACGAGTTCCTGCCCGACCGCACCGAACTCGCCGTACGCATCGCCGCCGCCGAAGCCCACGGATCCCCGGCCGGCGCGCACGACACCGAACTGCTCGACGCCGTCAACCGCATGCACGAAGAGAACCCGATGCTGGGCCTGCGGGGCGTCCGCCTGGGGCTGGTGGCGCCGGGACTGGTCGCCATGCAAGTGCGGGCGATCGCGGAGGCCGTCGCCGAACGCAAGCAGGCGGGCGGCGATCCGCGGGCGGAGATCATGGTGCCGTTGATCGACACGGTCGAGGAGCTTCGACTCGTCCGCCAAGAGGTCGAGCAGGTCCTGGCCGAGGTGAGCAAGACCACGGGCGTTCCTGTCGAGTGCCCGGTCGGCACGATGATCGAGCTGCCCCGGGCCGCCCTCACCGCGGGCCGTATCGCCGAAGAGGCGGCGTTCTTCTCCTTCGGCACCAACGACCTGACCCAGACCACATGGGGCTTCTCCCGCGACGACGTGGAGGCCGCGTTCTTCTCCGCCTACCTGGACAAGGGCATCTTCAAGGTGTCCCCGTTCGAGACGATCGACCGCGACGGCGTGGGCCGTCTGGTCGGCATCGCCGTCGCCGAGGGCCGCGCCACACGGCCCGGCCTGAAGATCGGTGTCTGCGGGGAGCACGGCGGCGACCCGGAGTCGGTGCACTTCTTCCACGCCGCCGGACTCGACTACGTCTCCTGCTCACCGTTCCGCGTCCCGGTGGCGCGGCTGGAGGCCGGACGTGCCGCCCTGCCCGAAGCGGAGGGCGGCGACAGCAGGTGACGGACTCGCCGGGCTCATCCAGGGAGCAGCCCCCGGGAGCCCGGCACCGCGCTCGGCTCCCGGCACGCGAGCACGTCGGCCACACCTGCGGACAGGCTCGCCCGCACGTGGCCGCCCGAGAACCGCCCTGCCGGGATCTGCGCCGGGCGGCAAGGGAGTGGGGCCACCCGGCCCGGGTGACGCGGGCCGTTCGGACACCCGCCCGGGACCCGGAGGACCTGCGCGGCGGAACGGTGCCCGAGAGACGCTGGCGGTGGAGCCCGGCCGCTTCCCGCAGCGCCGCTCCTGTACGGCCGCAGACCGTGCGGCTTCACGTCCCCACTTCGGAGGCTCCCCCATGACCCGCCAGGACGACCGACCCGCGAACACTGCCACCGCCGAGGCGCCGTCGGACATCGCCGTCGCCGTCGACCGGCTGGTCACCAACGGGCTCAAGGCACTGGCCGACTACGAAGGGCTCGGCCAGGAACAGGTCGACCACATCGTCAACAAGGCGTCGGTCGCCGCCCTGGACCGGCACACCGCGCTCGCGCGGCTCGCGGTGGAGGAGACCGGACGCGGTGTCTTCGAGGACAAGGCCGCGAAGAACATGTTCGCGTGCGAGCACGTCACGCACAGCATGGGCCACATGAAGACCGTCGGTGTCATCGCCCGCGACGACATCGAGGACGTCGTCGAGATCGCGGAACCGGTCGGCGTGGTGTGCGCGATCACGCCCGTCACCAACCCGACCTCCACGACGATCTTCAAAGCACTGATGGCGCTGAAGACCCGCAACCCGGTCGTCTTCGCCTTCCACCCCTCCGCCCAGCGGTGCAGCGCCGAAGCGGCCCGGATCGTGCGTGACGCCGCCGTGGCCGCGGGAGCGCCGGAGCACTGCGTCCAGTGGATCGAGACCCCGTCCGTCGAGGCGACCCGGACACTCATGCACCACACCGGTGTCTCCCTCATTCTCGCCACCGGCGGAAATGCCATGGTCAAGGCCGCCTACTCGGCCGGGAAGCCCGCCCTGGGCGTGGGCGCCGGCAACGTGCCCGCCTATGTGCACCAGAGCGCGAAGCTGCGCCGTGCCGTCAACGACCTGGTGCTGTCGAAGTCGTTCGACAACGGCATGATCTGCGCCTCCGAGCAGGCCGTCATCCTGGACGGGGAGATCTACGACGCCGCCCTCGCCGAGTTCCGCACCCTGCACGCCCATCTGGCCACCGCCGAGGAGAAGGCGAAGCTGGAGCGCTTCCTCTTCCCCGCCGACGCCTCGCACGGGGGCCACCCCCGGCCCGGTACTGGGGGTGGATGCGAACCGAAGGTGAACGCGGCAGCCGTCGGCCGGAGCCCGCAATGGATCGCCGAGCAGGCCGGGTTCACCGTCCCCGCCGGGACCTCGGTCATCCTCGTCGAGGCCGAACGGGTCGGCCCGGACGAGCCTCTGACCCGCGAGAAGCTCTGCCCGGTCCTCGCCGTGCTGCGTGCCGGCTCCGAGCAGCAGGGTTTCGACCTCGCCGCCGACATGGTCGCGTTCCACGGCCAGGGCCACAGCTCCGTCATCCACACCGAGGACCGTGCACTCGCCGAGGCGTACGGCAAGCGCATGAAGACCGTCCGGGTCATCGTCAACTCCCCCTCCTCGCAGGGGGCCATCGGCGGCATCTACAACAACCTGCTGCCCTCCCTGACCCTGGGCTGCGGCTCCTGGGGCAGCACGTCGGTGTCCAACAACGTCTCCGCTCCCCAGCTCCTGAACGTCAAGCGGGTCTCCGCCCGCCGCAACAACCTCCAGTGGTTCAAGGTCCCGCCGAAGATCTACTTCGAGCCGCAGGCCATCCGCTACCTCGCCGACATGCCGGAGCTCCACCGCGTCACGATCGTCACCGACGCCACCATGACCCGCCTCGGCTTCGTCGACCGCGTCACCCACGTCCTGCAGCGCCGTCGTGAACCGGTGACCGTCCAGATCATCGACAATGTCGAGCCGGAGCCGAGCATCGACTCCGTCCGCCGAGGGGCCCGCCTCATGGGCGACTTCCGTCCGGACACGATCATCGCGCTGGGCGGCGGTTCGCCCATGGACGCCGCCAAGGTGATGTGGCTGCTCTACGAGCAGCAGGCCGACGGCAAGGACGTCGACTTCGCGGACATGCGGCACAAGTTCTCCGACATCCGCAAGCGCGCCTTCCGCTTCCCCGTGCTCGGCAAGCTGGCGCGCCTGGTGTGTGTGCCCACCACCTCCGGTACCGGCGCCGAGGTCACTCCCTTCGCGGTGATCTCCGACCCGGCGACGGGCAAGAAGTACCCGCTGGCCGACTACGCGCTGACGCCCAGCGTGGCCATCGTCGACCCGCTCCTGACCACCGGACTGCCTCCGGCGCTGGCGGCCGACAGCGGTTTCGACGCCCTGACACACGCCATCGAGGCATATGTGTCCGTCTACGCCAACGACTTCACCGACGGCCTCGCCCTGCACGCGATCCGTCTGGTCTTCGGCAACATCGAGGCGGCGGTGAACGACCGGGCGGCCCGCCCGGTCGCACAGGAGAAGATGCACAACGCGGGCACCATCGCGGGCATGGCCTTCGGAAACGCCTTCCTCGGCATCGTCCACGCCATGTCCCACACCCTCGGCGCCACCTTCCACATCGCCCACGGCCGCACCAACGCCGTGCTTCTCCCCCACGTCATCCGCTACAACGGAACGGTCCCGGCCAAGCTGACCGGCTGGCCCAAGTACGAGAACTACCGCGCTCCCGAACGCTTCCAGGACATCGCCCGAAGCCTCGGGCTGGCCGCCGCGACCCCGGCCGAGGGGGTGGAGTCGCTCGCCGGCGCCGTGGAGCGTCTGCGCGACGCGGTCGGTATCGAAGCGTCCTTCAAGGCTCTCGGCGTGGACGAGCGCAGCTTCCTCGGCGCACTGTCCCAGCAGGCGCTGAACGCCTACGAGGACCAGTGCGCGCCGGCCAATCCGCGGATGCCGATGCTCGACGACATGGAAGAGATCATGCGAGCGGCCTATTACGGCCGACCCGGCACACCTGGGGACTTCGGTACCTCCCGCGCCGGCTGAGAGGCCCTTCCGCGAACACCCCCCTTGAGAGACCACCGCCTCGCTGCGGCCCGGCAGGTTGAACCATCATGGGCCGGGCTTTGGCCGGAGCGTTCCTGGATGCCGGCCTGCGGACGACGGTCCGGAACCGGACACCGGGCGAGGACCGCGACCTGGCCGAGCGAGGCGCGGTCGGCGCCCGATCCGCCGAAGAGGCGGTCGCCGCGAGTGGCCTGACCGTGTCCTGCGTGGTGAATGACGACGCGGTGGACGCCACGGTGCGGCGCGAGGCGGTAACCGACGCGCTCAAGTGCCGCACGGTGGTGACCTGACCGCCGACACCCCGGCCCGCGCCCGCGCAACGGCGGCCCGGGCGGCCGGGCACGGCATTCACTACCTCGAGGACAACCCGATCACCTCGGCAGCCTCGTCCATCCTCCGGGCCGCGGCAGCAGCACACTGACCTGACCCGGCGCACCCGCGAGGCGTCATCTCACCACAGGGCGCTTCGCGGATGCCCGTCCGTCCCTGGTGTGCCCGCCGTTCACAGGGCCCGCATGCCGTGCTCCCGGAACTGCTCGCGCACCCGCTCCGTCAGCTCCGGATCCGGTGCCGGTGTGTCGCGCAGCGGGAAGGGGATGCCCAGCGCGTCGTACTTGTGGGCGCCGAGCTTGTGGAACGGCAGGACCTCCACCCGGTCGACGTTGCCGAGCCCGGCGAGGAACGCGCCGAGCCCGTCCACGGCCGCCGGGTCGTCGGTCCAGCCGGGCACGAGGACGTAGCGGATCCACACCGTGACGCCGAGCCGGTCCAGGCGGGTGGCGAAGGTGAGGGTAGGGGCGAGGTCACCGCCGGTCAGCCTCCGGTAGGTGCGGATGTCGAAGGACTTGATGTCCAGCAGGACCAGGTCGGTGTCGGTGAGCAGTGCGTCGGTCGCCCGGGCGCCGAGGAAACCGGAGGTGTCCAGGGCGGTGTGCAGTCCCAACTCCTTGCACCGGCGGAGGATCCCGGCCGTGAAAGCGGGCTGGAGCAGGGCCTCGCCGCCGGTGAGGGTTACTCCCCCGCCGGCGGTGGTGATGAAGGGCCGGTACTTCTCGATCTCGGCCATCACCTCGTCGACGGTGGTCGGCCTGCCGTCACGCAGGTGCCAGGTGTCCGGGTTGGCGCAGTACAGGCAGCGCAGCGGGCAGCCGCTGAGGAACAGCACGAACCGGGTCCCCGGACCGTCCACTCCCGTGGACAGGTCCCAGGAGTGGACCCGGCCCGTCACCGGCTCGACGGTGGTGTTCACAGCGATCCGTGGAAGGTGCGGCTGATCACGTCGAGCTGCTGCTCACGGGTCAGGCGGACGAAGTTGACGGCGTACCCGGAGACCCGGACCGTCAGCTCCGGGTAATTCTCGGGGTGTTCCATGGCGTCCTCGAGTGTCTTGCGGTCCAGGACGTTGACGTTCATGTGGAAGCCGCCGGAGGCCATGTACGCGTCCAGGATGCCGGCCAGGTGGCCCGCCCTCTCGGCCGGATCGTGCCCCAGGCCCTCGGGCGTGATCGTCGTGGTCAGCGAGATGCCGTCGCGAGCGTCCTCGTACGGCAGCTTGGCCACGGAGAGGGCCGAGGCCGCCACGCCGTGCCGGTCACGGCCGTTCATGGGGTTGGCGCCGGGCGCGAAGGGCCGGCCGGCGCGGCGGCCGTCGGGGGTGTTGCCGGTGTGCTTGCCGTACACGACGTTGGAGGTGATGGTCAGCACGGACTGGGTGTGCTCGGCGTTCCGGTAGGCGGGGTGCTTGCGGACCTTCGCCATGAACGACCCCACCAGATCGGCGGCGATGGCGTCGGCACGGTCGTCGTTGTTGCCGTAGGCCGGGTAGTCGCCCTCGATCTCGTAGTCGACGGCGAGTCCGGTGGCGTCGCGGACGACCTTCACACGGGCGTACCTGACCGCGGACAGGCTGTCGGTGGCGACCGAGAGGCCGGCGATGCCGCAGGCCATGAAGCGGTGCACGGGGTGGTCGTGCAAGGCCATCTCGATGCGCTCGTAGGCGTACTTGTCGTGCATGTAGTGGATGACGTTGAGGGTGTCGACGTACGTGGCCGCAAGCCAGTCGAGCATGTGGTCGTACGCGGCCCGCAGCTGCTCGTAGTCGAGGTGATCGCGAGTCAGTGCGGGCGCCGCGGGCGCGATCTGTTCACCGGTCATCTCGTCCCGGCCGCCGTTGATCGCGTACAGGAGGGCCTTGGCGAGATTGACGCGGGCACCGAAGAACTGCATCTGCTTGCCCACCGCCATCGCGGAGACGCAGCAGGCGATCGCGGTGTCGTCGCCGGTGCGCGGGCGCATCAGCTCGTCGGACTCGTACTGGATCGCGCTGGTGTCGATGGAGACCTGCGTGCAGAAGCGCTTGAACCCCTCGGGGAGCCGGGGCGACCACAGCACCGTGAGGTTGGGCTCCGGAGCGGGACCGAGGTTGTACAGGGTCTGCAGGAAGCGGAAGGAACTGCGGGTGACCAGCGGACGGCCGTCGTCGCCGACGCCGCCGATGGACTCGGTCACCCAGGTGGGGTCGCCGGAGAACAGGGCGTCGTACTCGGGGGTGCGCAGGAACCGTACGATCCGCAGCTTGATCACGAAGTCGTCGATCAGCTCCTGGGCGCGGGTCTCGCCGATGGTCCCCTCGTCCAGGTCGCGCTGGAGGTAGACGTCCAGGAACGTCGAGGTGCGGCCCAGCGACATCGCGGCGCCGTTCTGTTCCTTCACCGCGGCCAGGAAGCCGAGGTAGAGCCACTGCACCGCCTCGTGCGCGTTGGTGGCGGGCCGGGTGACGTCGCAGCCGTACGTGGCCGCCATCCGCGCCAGTTCACCCAGCGCCCTGATCTGCTCGGCCAGCTCCTCGCGGTCGCGGATGATGTCAGGGCCGGACGGCTGTGCGTCCAGCAGGGCACGCTCGGCGCGCTTGGCCTCGACGAGCCGGTCGGTGCCGTACAGGGCCACGCGCCGGTAGTCGCCGATGATCCGGCCGCGGCCGTAGGCGTCCGGGAGGCCGGTGATGATCCCGGCCTTGCGGGCGGCGCGCATCTCGGGGGTGTATGCGTCGAAGACTCCGTCGTTGTGGGTCTTGCGGTAGCCGCCGAAGACCTTGGTGACGAAGGGGTCGGGCTCGTAGCCGTACGCCTTCAGGCCGTTCTCCACCATCCGCAGACCACCGTTGGGCATGATCGCGCGCTTGAGCGGGGCGTCGGTCTGCAGGCCGACGATCAGCTCACGGTCCGGGTCGATGTAGCCGGGCGCGTGCGAGGTGATCGTCGACGGGGTGGCGGTGTCCACGTCGAGGACGCCGCGCCGCCGCTCCTCGGGGAACAGTGCGCTGACCTTGCCCCAGACCGCGCGGGTGCGCTCGGTCGGGCCGGTCAGGAAGCCGGCGTCGCCCTCGTAGGGCGTGTAGTTGGCCTGGATGAAGTCGCGCACATCGATCCGGTCCCGCCAGCGCGTACCGGCGAAGCCTCGCCATGCCTCGGTCGTCGCCCGGGGTCCAGCCGTCACCGTTGCCGTCATCGCCGGTCTCTCCCTCACTCCGCACGCAGAATCTCTGCACTGTCGATGCTCGTCGCCCGCGCTGCCCGCGGGGAGGGCCTGTCGGCGCACCAGGGGCGCGCCATCAGTCCCTCACGGCCGGGCCGTTGAGCCCGGTCAGCAACCCCAGGCGGCGCCGTCGCCCGCGACCGCGGGAGCGAGGAGGACGACGGCGCAGAGGAGGTGGTTTCGGCGAACGGCCTGCCGGAAGCCGTCAGCCGTCCCACGACCAGTCGGCGACCTCCGGCAGGTCGGCCGCGGGGCCGATCCCGCCGCGGGTCCACGAAAGATGCTCGTCACCCGCGTCGGCCGGGGGCAGGGGCCGATGGAACCCGTCCGCACGCCGTGCGGCCCGTCCCATCGGGGCGAACGGCCCCGGGCGGATTCCCCTCGGGCCGGGCGAGAGGGCTTTCGCCGGTAAGGCCGGAGGAGACCGTCAAGTGCCGATGTCCACCCCATACAGGGTGCGTCCGCCGACCAGCTCACGCCCGGTGACCAGCTCGGGCTCGATGCGGATGAAGGCCTCCTGCGGCGCGGGCACCCAGGAGGCCGGGCCGGTGCGGGCCAGGCGCTCGTGCTCGGCGGCGTCTGTCACCACCGTGGCGGAGCCCGTGACGACAACGCTCCAGCCGGACTGCCGGGCCGCGTCGACGTCGTCCGCCTCGAAGGCCACCACCGCGCCCTCGACCGCGCGGACCAGATCCGAAGCCGCAGAGGTGCGCAGCAGCACCGCGCCGTCGTCGTCAAGGCCGAAGTTCACCGGCAGTACGGCGGGCAGGGCCCCGCGCGTGAAGACGATGCGGCCGACGGGCACCTTGGTCATCAGCCGCAGACACTCCTGCCGCCCGAGTTCGCGGAAGCCGTCGTTGGGATACATGAGCCACCTGCCTTCAGCCTGGTACAGCGGTACTGCGGCTTTCCATCCTGAACCGCGTGGGACGGGAACCTGGGGGGCCATCGGTCCCGGCCGCCCCGGAGAACGACCCCTGTCACGCCGCGACGGCTCCCCGGTGACCCAGGCCTTCGGGAGAGGTGCCCGCATCGGACCGCAGTCCGCAGGTGCCGCCGCCGTGCGGTGCCAAAAGGTCCGCCGTCGGCCGGCTGAGAGCGCCCGCCGCCCGACGTGCGGACCTGCGTCCCCGTTTCGGCGGCGAGCCTCGGAACGCACCGATCAGGCGTCGTGCCCCTGGTGCGGCACGATCGCGACCGGGCAGGCGGAGTGGTGCAGCAGCGCGTGGGCCACGCGGCCGAGCTGGAGTCCGATGTGCCCCTCGCGGCGCCGGGCGCCGACGACCAGGAGGTCGGCACGGTGCGAGGCGTCCGCCAGCACCCGGCGGGGGTGGCCCTCGACGGTGCGCCGCCGCACCTCGACACCCGCCGGGAGCTCCTGGAGCGCCGCTTCGAGTTGCTCGACGGCCCGCTCCTCGTGCAGCCGCGCGGGTTCCCCGGCGAGCAGCGGATGGTCGGTGCTCTCGTGTGCGGGGCAGCGCCAGGCCCGTACGGCTTCCAGGGGCACCCCGCGTCGCCGCGCCTCCTCGGCGGCGAACCTCACCGCCGCCGAGGCCTTCGCGTCCTCGCCGACGCCCACGACGACCCGGCCGTGAACCGGCGGCGTCGCCTGGTTGTCGTGGCTGCCGCGCAGCACGATCACCGGGCAGTCGGCATGCGCGGCGACGGCCAGGCTGACGGAACCGAGCAGCATCTCCGCGATGCCGCTGCGGCCGCGGGTGCCCACCACCAGCGCGGAGGCGTTCCGCCCCTCGCGGACCAGGGCGTACTCCGGCTCCTCGAACACCACGGCGGCGCTCACCAGGAGACCGGGGTGCCGGCCGCGGGCCCGCTCGGCGGCGGCGCCCACCACCTCCTGGGCCAGGGGCAGCGCGGCCGGCCTGCCGAGCTCCCGGGCGAGGGCGGCACCCTCGTACCGCTCCCACAGGCAGGCATACACCACCCGCAGTGACACTCCGCGCAGCGCGGCCTCGTCGGCCGCCCAGTCAACGGCCCGCAGACTCGGCTCGGAGCCGTCCACGCCCACGACCAAGGGCCCGCCGAGGGATCGCTCGACAGCCGCGTTCATGATCTCCACTCCTCCACCGAGCTCGGTCAGTCGTGCGCGACGACGGCCACGGGGGCGGCCGCGTGATGCAGCACCGCGTGCGTGACGGGTCCGATGTGGACGCCGAACGGGCTGCGGCGGACCCGGCGTCCGACGACGACGAGGGACGCCTCGCGGGAGGCGTCGATGACGTGGTTGGCGGGGCTGCCGGAGCGGGACTCCTCGACGACTCGGACGTCCGGGTACTTCTGCCGCCAGGGCCGCAGCACCGCGGTGAGGGCGGCGGCCTCCTGCCGCCCCAGTTCGGTGTTGAGCTCGAGGTCGACGGGCAGGCCGTAGGCGAAATAGGGCGGAAGGTTCCAGCTGTGCACGACCCGCAGGGCGGTGTCGCGACGGGCGGCCTCCTCGAAGGCGAAAGCGATCACCGTGTCATCGGGGTGGCCCGTGTCGAGGCCGAGCACCACCGGCCGGTACGGCGTGGCGGCGGAGGGAAGACCTGCGGGGTCCTTCTCGTGTTCGTCGGCGGCCTGTTCCCCGGCCCGTACCAGGACGACGGGAGTGTCCGTGTGCGCGATCACGGACATGCCCACGGACCCGACGAGGAATCCGCCCACACCACTCAGCCCACGTGAGCCGAGGACCAGCAGTTCAGCGTCCTCCGACGTCTTCGCCAACGCGTCCATCGGCCGCCCGGGAATCTGCTCCGCCTCCACCTGCACGCCGGGGTGGCGCAGACGGAGTGCCTCAGCCGCCTCACGCGGTATCCGTTCACTCCAGTGCGCCTGTGTCTCGGCGCCCAGCAGCGGGGCCTGCGCCATCGGTTCCGGGACGGGCTCCCAGACGTGCACCAGCCGCAGCGGCAGGCCGCGCAGCTTGGCCTCGCGGGCCGCCCACTCGGCGGCCGCACGGCTCTCCGGCGAGCCGTCGAGGCCCACGGTGACGTTGCGGGACATGCTGTCCACCTCCTGAATCGGGTTGCGATGCAAGGGTGGTGGTGCGGGCAGGCCGCGGTGCAGAGACCGCAGGTCCCCCGGTCCGGGGCCAATGGTCCCCACGCTCCCGGCCAGGTGGTGCCGCCGGCAGCAGACCGCCCGGCCCCCTCACAGCGCGAGGCTCGCGGGCGCGGGCGGAGCGCCCCGGCTCGGGCGCGCCCCCTGAGGGACCGCAGGGACAGAGCCGACAGGAGGTCGTCCCGGTGCCGTACGGCCCCGCGGCGGACCGGGCCGTGGGACCGATGTTCCCTGATCCATGGGGCCGTTCGGCCTCTCTTCGCCCCGCACCGGCGAACGCCGCCGAAATGCCGCCCGGTGCCTGATACACAGGAAACGGCCGCCCCCATCGGAGCAGCCTCTCCCCCTCATCAGCCCCTGTCCGGGAGGCACCATGCTGTCCGCAGAATCCGCCGCCGTGGTCCGTGCCACACTGCCCGCCGTGGCCGGCGCGCTCGACGAGATCACGACGCGCTTCTACGGTGCGATGTTCCGTGACCGGCCCGAGCTGCTGGACGGGATGTTCAACCGCGGCAACCAGGCCAGCGGGGCCCAGCGCCGAGCGCTGGCCGGCTCGATCGCCGGGTTCGCGACCGCGCTGCTCGACGATCCGGACACCCGCCCGGACACGCTGCTGGACCGGATCGCGCACAAGCACGCCGCCGTCGGAGTCACCGACGACCAGTACACGCTCGTGCACAAGTACCTGTTCGGCGCGATAGCCGAGGTACTCGGCGACGCCGTCACTCCCGAAGTGGCGGCCGCCTGGGACGAGGTGTACTGGCTGATGGCCGGCGCCCTGATCGGCCGGGAGGCCCGCCTGTACCAGGACGCGGGCGTGGAGCCCGGCCGGATCTGGCGGCAGTGGACGGTCGTCGAGCGCCGCACCGAGACTCCGGACGTGGTGTCCTTCCTCCTCCGGCCCGCCGACGGCCGGCCGGCGCCGCGGGCCCTGGCGGGCCAGTACGTCAGCGTCCGCCTGCGCATGTCCGACGGAGTGCACCAGCTGCGCCAGTACAGTCTGTCCTCCGACCCGGGCGGGAATCTCCGGCGCATCACCGTCAAGCGGGTCGCCGGGGCGGCCGGAGCGCCGGACGGCGAGGTCTCCAACCTGCTGCACGACCGGGTGCACGAGGGCGACGAACTGACGCTCTCCGCTCCCTTCGGGGACGTCTTCCTCGACGAGCCGGCCGACGCCGCCACGCCGGTCGTCCTGGTCTCCGCAGGCATCGGCGGCACCCCGATGGCAGGCATCCTGGCCCGGCTCGCCGCCCTCGGCTCGACCCGCCCGGTCCTGGTCCTGCACGCCGACCGCTCCCCCGCCGACCACGCCCTGCGTACCGAGACACGTGAGCTGGTCGGGCAACTGCCGGGGGCCCGCGCGGTCTTCTGGTACGAGCAGCCCGGCCCGGAGGAGCCCGGTGCCCGCGAGGGCCTGATGAACCTCGACGGCGTCGAACTGCCCGAGGGCGCAACGGTGTTCCTGTGCGGCCCGCTGCCGTTCATGCGCCAGGTCCGCACGCAGCTGCTGGGCGCCGGGATTCCGGCACAGCGCATCCGCTACGAGGTCTTCGGTCCCGACCTGTGGCTGCCCGGCCCGGGGGCCTGAACACCGGAGGTCCCACCGCACTTCCAGGAAAGGAAGCGACATGACCGGCAATGACTTCCAGACCACCGCGCCCGGCGTGCTGGTGCGTTCGGACGGCGAGGTGGACGAGGACACTCTGGCGTACGCCCGCGAGAAGATCGACGCCGTCATCGGCCGGCCGGGCGTTCCCGCCCTCAGCGGCGAGGTGCGGCTCGCGAAGGCGGCCGCTCATCACGTGGACCGTCCGTGGTCGGCGACGGCGTCGCTGCACATCGGGCGGCGTGAGGTCGTCGTGCTCGCCGAGGAGAGCACCGGCCGTGAGGTCGTCGACCGGCTCCAGGACCGGCTGCGCCGCCAGATCGACAAGGCGGCCCACACCGGACACAGCGGCCATCGGACCTCGGCCCCGCCGTGGCGCGGCGGCCCCGGCACCCCGCCTCACGCGGAGGGAAGCGGCACGACGACGGACTCTCACCCGGCGTAGGCCTGCGGTGAGGACAGGCCCGGTCGGTGACGGTCCACCGGCCGGGCCCGTGGTTCCCCGTGCCCGCACATGGCGGCCGCTCCGGTGGGCCGTTCAGCCCACGAGGGTGACCAATGGCCCGCTGACGGGCCTCACGGACGCGGGACACGCTGATGCCGCGCGGTTCCCGATCAGCGGGCGAGAACGAGGAGTTGAGTGATGGCGAAGGCCTATCTGGTGGGCAGCGGGATCGCGGCGCTCGCCGCGGCCACGTTCCTGATCCGCGACGGTGGCTTCGACGGAGCGGACATCCACCTCTTCGAGGAGCAGCGGAACATCGGCGGCAGCGGGGACACGGGCGGCACGGCCGCCACCGGCCACCCCCTGCTCGGCGGTCGGATGTTCGAGTCCGGATTCCGCTGCGCCCACGACCTGTTGTCCGGCATTCCCACCCTCCACGACCCCTCGGTGTCGGTCATCCAGGACATCCTGTCCGGCGACGAGGACTCGGGGCGAGGAGGCATCGCCCGCCTCGTCGACGGTGAGGGGAAGATCGCCGACACCCGCTCGACGGGGTTCTCCGAGCGCGACCGGCTGGAGCTGATCCGCTGCCTGGCCACCCCCGAGGGGCACCTGGACGGAAAGCGCATCACGGACTGCTTCGGCGGGCACTTCTTCACCACGAACTTCTGGTTCCTGTGGTGCACCACGTTCGCCTTCCAGCCCTGGCACAGCGCCATCGAGTTCCGCCGCTGCCTCAGGCGCTTCCTCCCTCTCCTTCCCGAGTTCGCCGCCATGTCGGGCATCCACCGCGCCCGCTGCAACCAGTACGACTCCATCGTGCGGCCGTTGGCCGCCTGGCTGCGTGAAAAGGGCGTGACCGTCCGGACCGGAGCCCACGTCACCGATCTCGGCTTCGCGCCGGGCCGCAGGAGTACGAGGGTCGAGCGCATCCACCTGTCCCACAGCGGCCGTGACGAGCGGATCGAGGTGGCCCCAGAGGACCTGGTCCTGGTCACCAACGGTGCGATCGACGACGCCGTCAGCCTCGGCTCGCACCACTGCGCACCGCCCCCGCACGCCCATCGCTCGGACGCCTGGCTGCTGTGGCACCGGCTGTCCCGTGGGCGCGAGGACTTCGGCGACCCTGCCGCCTTCGACAAGCACGTCAAGGAGTCCCGCTGCGAGTCGTTCACGGTGACCACCCGCGACAGCGCATTCCTCGACGCGCTGGAGAAGTTCAGCGGCGGCGAGACCGGCCGCGGCGGCCCGATGACGCTCACCGGCTCCAACTGGCTGCTCACCATCGCCGCCCCGCGCCGGCCCGTCCACCGGGGACAGCCCGAAGGGGTCCGGGTCTGGTGGGGTTACGCCCTGCACCCCGGCCGCGCCGGCAACCACACGCCCAAGCCCATGACGATGTGCTCCGGCCGGGAGATCCTCGACGAGGTCTTGCACCATCTGCCGTTCGACGAGACCGTGGCCGACCGGATCCGGACGGCCTCCACCGTCGTTCCCTGTCTCATGCCGTACGTCACCAGTCAGTTCCTGGCCCGCCGCCGCGACGACCGGCCCGAGGTGGTGCCCGAGGGATCCGTCAACCTCGCCTTCATCGGACCGTTCGCCGACGTGCCGGACGACGTCGCGGGCACCGTCGAGCACTCCGTCCGCACCGCCTGGACAGCGGTGGCCCGGCTCCTCGACCTCGGCGAGCCCCCGCCCGCCGTCCTCGCGGGCCGTCACCATCCCCGTGTCCTGGCCGCCGCATGGGAGACCGTGCACCGTCGGTGACCCGGATCACGGTCGGCCGACGCGTCCCGGCCTGGCATCGCGATGCGGGCGCCGGTACGTGCGTCGCCGTACGGCGCGGGCGAGTGACCGGCCCGACGAGCGTGGCCGCTCGTGACGAGCACCCCGCGGACCGGCCAGGCGATTCCCACGCCGCCGCCACGGTCAGGGAGCCCGGCAGCGCCCGGGGCGCCGTCACAGGTCGCCGGGCAGGCCGAGGCCGGTCAGCGCGCCGACCGGGTCCGGGTCGGGGGTGCCTCTCGGCCACCAGTCGTCGTGGCCCGGCTCGGACTCGTAGGCGTACCAGAGCCCGTCGCGGCCGAGGCGGAGTTGAAGGTGACCGTGAGGGTGCGTGAGGTGATTGCGCCAGGGGCGGAAGGCGGGCAGGTCGGCGGCGAGGAGCAGCGGCCTGGCCCGGTCGAATCGCCCGGCGGGCGGGTCCCACGGCTCTTCCAGTACGGCGAGGCCCTCCAGTCCGCCCTGGCGCCACGCGGCGACCGCGCGGGCCAGCTCGGACGGGGTGCGGTCGGCCGCGGCGGCGAGGGACGCGTACAGCGACCGTGTGCCGGCGGTGAGTCCCGCGCCCGGTCGGGCCGCGGCCAGCCGGACCGCGTCCTGCCAGAAGGTCAGCTGTCCGACCGGGTCGCGGCCGGTGCCGAGCAGGGCGTGGGCGCGGGCTGCGGCGTCCGTGGCCAGCTGGTCCAGCGCGAAGGGGTCCGGACCGCCGGGGGCCGCCGGGTAGGCGGGGGGCTGCTCGGGATGCGCGAGCGGAGGCAGCGGAGCGGGCAAGGGTGCGAGGGCGCGCGAGGCGAGGACCTCGGCCGCTCGCACGCCCGGCAGGGGCGCCGGCCCCTTGTCCTGCGCGGCGCGCGCCGCGCGGGTGGCGCTCAGCCGGGACAGCGCGTCCAGTAGCTCCCGCTCGCCCCGGCCGCGCAGCAGGAGCAGGACGAAGGGGTCGGCGTCGAGCAGCCGGGCGGTCTGGTAGCAGAGGGCGGCCGCGTGCTTGCAGGGGTGGGCGCGGTCGGGGCAGCTGCACTGGGGCTCCAGCTCTCCGGCGCCGGGCAGGAGCGGCACGCCGCACTCCGCGAGGGACTGGGGCATCTCCTTGTCGAGCAGCGCCGCGATGTGGCCGGGGCGGTCGGCGGCGGCGTCCAGGAAACGGTCCCAGTCGGTGTCGTCGAGCGTGCGCAGGCGTACCTGGACGCGGTAGGGGCGGGGGCGGCTGCCCTGGACGTAGGCCAGCACCAGTCCGGGCGTCACGGTGATGGCGTCGACATGCCCCTGCCCCGCGTAACCCCGCCCGCGCTCCAGCCGCTTCACGTCCAGCGCGCCCTGTTCCAGCGCCTCGATCCAGGCGTTTCCCCACCAGCTCTCCGCGAAGCGGTCGCCGTCCCGGGGTGGGAG